>CBINNP010000214.1:0-6461 GCA_966252075.1 uncultured Solimonas sp. | reverse complement strand
TGGCCAGCTGCGGCAGCACTGCGCCCCAGTCGCCGAGTGCGCTGCTGCCCAGGCCGTGCAACAGCACCACCACCGGTCCGCTGCCAACGTCGTAATAGCGGATGTGCGCGCCGAACACGGTGGCGTCTTTCGCCTGCGGCGCGGGCTCGGCTGCCGAGGCCGGGGACAGCAGCGTGGCCATGCCGATTGCCAGCCCCAGCAGCAGTGCGCCGTGGCGCCCGAGTGCACGTCTCATCCTGCTCTCCCTTGATGCCGGCCGGTCGCCGGCACCGCGCCGGCGACCGCTCTGAAAAACTTCAGGCCGCCGCGCCCAGCAACTCGGCCAGCGCGCAGGCGACGACGATCGTCGCGCCGCGCAGATCGGCCAGCCGCAGCTTCTCGTCGGCGGCGTGGCCATTGGCCTCGCCCAGCGTGCGCGGACCGGCGCCATAGAGCACGGTGGCAATGCCGGCCGCCGCGTAATGCCGCGCATCGGTGTACAAGGGCACGCCGTGCTCGGCGATGGCGCAGCCGAACAGCGCCGCGCCGTGGCGCTGCAAGGCCTCGGTCAGCCGCGCCGCGGCCGGCAGCTTGATCAGCGGCAGCGCCTGCAGCACGCGGCGCACCTCGACGCGGATGCCGGGCGCCAGCCGCGCCGCCGTGCTGTCGATCAGCGCGCGCAGCTCGGCCTCGGCGTGGTCGAAGTCCTCTTCCGGAATCACCCGGCGGTCGAGCCGGAACAGCACTTCGTCCGGCACCACATTGGTGTTGATGCCGCCGCGGATCAGGCCGATGTTGAGCGTCGGATGGCGGATGCCCGGCGTCTGCGACTGCCGCTGCGCCAGCGCATCGCGCGCCGCGTACAGGGCTTTCAGCAGCTCGGTCGCGGCTTCCAGCGCGTCGACACCGGACTGCGGCATCGCCGCGTGCCCCTGGCGGCCGCGCACGCGCACCTCCAGGTGCAGGCAGCCGTTGTGGGCGGTGGTGACGGCGTACGAAAAGCCGGCGCAGATCACGTAGTCCGGCTTGCTCAACTGCTGTTCGAGCAGCCGCCGCGGGCCGATGTCGCCGCCGGTCTCCTCGTCATAGGTGAAGTGCAGCTCGACGCGGCCGCGCAGCGGCCAGCGGCCGGCGAGCCGCTGCAGCGCGCGCAGCGCGAAGGTGTAGGTGGCGAAATCCGACTTGCTGACGGCGACGCCGCGGCCGTACATCGTCGGCCCCTGGCCGGGCTCGTCGCGGACCACGCCGCCGTAGGGATCGACGCTCCAGCCCTGTCCCGGCGGCACCACGTCGCCGTGCGCGTTGAGGGCGATGCAGGGGCCGCTACCGTCGCCGAAGCGCTCGCGGACGATCAGGTTGTCGACGGCGATCATGCCGGCCGCCTGCACCGCCGCGGCCGGCACGCTGTCGGTCTCGACCTCGTGGCCCAAGGCTTCCAGCAGCTCGCGCGCCCGCGCCGCGTGCGCGCGGCAATCGCCGGGCGGATTGTCGCTGGGTACGCGCACCAGCTCGGCGAGAAAGCCGCAGGCGGTGTCGAACTCGGCGTCGACGGCGTTGGCGAGGGCCTGCTGCAGCGGCGTCAGCGGCGGCGTCGGTTGGGGCATCGGATCTCTCGTCAGGGCACGGGCATCAGGGCGCGGGCACGAAGTCCAGCAGGAACTGCCGGAATACCGCGGCGGCCAGCGCCGCGTCGTCCTCGCTCAGGGTTTCTTCGGGGTTGTGGCTGACACCGCCGGCGCCGCAGCGGACGAACAGCATGCCGACCTCGGTCAGGTGCGCCAGCATCATCGCGTCGTGGCCGGCGCCGCTGGGCAGATGGCGGACCTCGCCGCTGCCGGTGACTTTGCGCACGGCAGCGGCGAGCCCGTGCTGCAGGCGCGGTGCGCAGGGCGTGGCGTCGGCGTGGACGATCTGCTCGTGCCACAGCTGCACGCCGCGGCGCGCGGCGATCACCGCCGCTTCGGCGAGCACGTCGGCGACGGCAGCGTCGCGCAGCGCATCGTCCGGCGCGCGGATGTCGAGCGTGAACTCGCAGCGCCCCGGCACCACGTTGACGGCGCCGTTGGGCACCTCGAGCCGGCCAACGGTGCCGACCAGCCCCGCCACGCCGCCGCAGCGGCGCTCGACCGCCAGCACGATCTCGGCGGCGGCGGCGGCGGCGTCGCGGCGCAGGTGCATCGGCACCGTACCGGCGTGGCCGGCGCGGCCGTCGACGCGCAGGCGGAAGCGGCGGCTGCCGGCGATGGCGCTGACCACGCCCAGCGGCAGATCCTCGTCGAGCAGCACCGGACCCTGCTCGATGTGCACCTCGACATAGCCGAGCGTGCGCGCCGGATCGCGCGCCAGCGCGGCGATGTCCCGCGGATCATGGCCCGCCGCGCGCAGCGCGGCCTCCAGCGTGACGCCGTCGGCGTCCTGGCGCTGCAGCAGGGCCGGGTCGAAACGGCCGGCGACGGCGCTGCTGCCGAGGAAGGTCGAGCGGAAGCGCACGCCCTCCTCCTCGCTGAAGGCGATGATCTCCAGATCGAACGGCAGGCGCAGGCCCTGCCGGCGCAGCTGCTGGACGACGACGATCGGCAGCAGGATGCCGAGGCGGCCGTCGTAGCGGCCGGCGTCGATCACGGTGTCGTAGTGCGAGCCGGTGATCAGCGTGCCGGCCTGCGGATCGCTGCCCGGCCAGCGGCCGACGACGTTGCCGACCGCGTCGATGGTGGCGTCGAACCCGGCCTGCAGCATCCAGTCGCGCAGGCGCCGCGCGGCGGCCTGGTGTGCCGCGCTCAGATAGGTGCAGCTCAGCGCCGGCGGCGTCTCGGTGTACTGCGCGAGCGCGTCGGCCATCGCCAGGATCTCGCGGCCCGGCGGCTCGGCGCAGCGGTCGGCGAGGCGGAAGTCGGCGATGCGCGCGATCTCGGCCAGCGCGGTGGCGCGCTCGGCATCGGCGTCGTGGCCGAGGCGGCGGCGCATCTCGGCGACGATGTCGTCGCGCTGGCGCCCCTTCACCGAGATGACGAACGGAAAGCCGAACTTGTCGCGATAGGCGGCGTTGAGCGCCTGCAGTTCGCTGACCGCGCCCGGTGCCGCGCCGGTCAGGCCGGCGCCGGCCTGTTCGGCGGTGGAGTCGACGGTCAGCTCGCCGCGCTGCGCGGCGGCGCCGGCCAGCTCCGGGTGCGCACGGATCAATGCCAGCTGCTGCGCCGGCGGCGCTTCGAACATCGTCGCGCAGAGCGCTTCGAGCAGGGTGAAGCGGCAGGCGAACGGCCGCCGCGCCGCCGTCTGTTCGGCGATCCATGGCGAGTGCTCGAAGATGCCGTCGAGCGCGGCGGCGAAGTCCGCCACCGTTGCCGCATTCAACGCGCTGAGATCCAGGGGCATAGGGCTCTACGGAGGCGGAAAGCGGGCGCGCCAGTGCTCGGCGATGTCGATGCGGCGACAGATCCAGACCTGCGCGTGCGCGCAGGCGTAGTCGACGAAGCGCTGCAGCGCGGCGAAGCGCGCCGGCCGGCCGACGATGCGGCTGTGCAGGCCCACCGACAACATCTTCGGCGCGTCCAGCCCTTGTGGATCGCCTTCCGCGTAAAGCGTGTCGAAGGCATCGCGCAGGTAGTCGAAGAACTGCGTGCCGCTGTTGAAGCCCTGCGCGGTGGCGAAGCGCATGTCGTTGGTGTCGAGCGTGTACGGCACCACCAGATGCGGCACGCGGCCGGCAGCGGTGTCGACCGCCGTCCAGTACGGCAGGTCGTCGGCATACGAATCGGCGTCGTAGACGAAACCGCCATGCTCGACCAGCAGCCGCCGCGTGTTGGGACTGTCGCGGCCGGTGTACCAGCCCAGCGGCGCGCTGCCGGTCAGCGTGCGGAAGATCCGCACCGCCTCGGCGATGTGCGCGCGCTCGGTGGCCTCGTCGATGTTCTGGTAGCTGATCCAGCGCAGGCCGTGGCAGGCGATCTCATGGCCCAGTTCGCGACAGACGGCGACCAGCTCCGGCGTGCGCGCCAGCGCCTGCGCGACGCCGAACACCGTCAGCGGCAGGCCGCGCGATTCGAACAGGCGCAGCACGCGCCAGACCCCGGCGCGCGCACCGTACTCGTAGAGCGATTCCATGCTCAGATGCCGCGCCGCGAACGGCTGCGCGTTGATGATCTCCGACAGGAAGGTCTCCGAGGCCGCGTCGCCGTGCAGCACGCAGTTCTCGGCGCCCTCCTCGACATTGAGGACGAACTGCAGCGCCAGCCGCGCGCCGCCCGGCCAGCGCGGATGCGGCGGCTGCCGCCCGTAGCCGAGCAGATCGCGCGGATAGGGCTGCACGGCGCTCACGCCTCGGCCGCCCCAAGCACTGCATAGAGATCGACACCCGGCGATTCGACGTCCTCCAGGCGCAGGTCGGCCAGCACATGGCCGAGATGGTCGGTCATCATCTGCGCCGCTTCGGCGCGGCGCTGCGTCAGCGCCGCCAGCAGATCCTGGTGCTCGTCCGGCGGACACAGCGCCGCACCCGGCTTCTGGTAGACGGCGACGATCAGCGAGGAGCGCGAGATCAGCTCGCGCAGCAGTTGCAGCAGCGTGGCGTTGCCGGCGCCTTCGGCGACCAGCAGGTGGAACTCGCCGGACAGGCGGATGCAGGCGCGGCGATCCTTGGCGCGCCAGGCCAGCTTCTCCTGCTGCACGTGCTCGCGCAGCTTCTGCAGATCGGCGCGCGTCGCCCGCTCGATGAAATGCGCGACGGTGCCGGCCTCGATCAGGCGCCGCGCCTCGAAGATGTCGCGCGCCTCCTGCACGGTGGGGATCGACACCACGCCGCCGCGGTTCGGCAGCAGCGTCACCAGCTGGTCGTTGGCGAGCCGTTGCAGCACCTGGCGCACGCGCGTGCGGCCCAGGCCGAAGATCTCGCAGAGCCGGTTCTCGACCAGCCGCGAGCCCGGCGGCAGGCTGTGATCCATGATCGCCGCGAAGATGCGCTCGTAGGCCTGCTCGACGCCGTTGCCGCGCGCGGCGGCACGCGGCGCGCGGCGCACCGCGGCCAGCGCATTCTTTTCCAGTGGTTTGTTCATTGTTTCTTTTGCTCCTCGCACGTTGCTCATCCGCTCCTGACGGCGGTCAGGTCCTGCTCGCGGCCCTGCACCCAGCTGCCGCGGACTGTCGCGGTGTCGCCGAGCGTCATCAGCACCAGCAGTTTTTCCGCGAGCGTGGCGCAGGCGTCGAGCCGGCGCGACAGCAGCGGCGTCGCACGCAGATCCAGGACGATGAAGTCGGCCTCCCGCCCCGGCAGGAACGAGCCGATGCGATCTTCTAGGTCGAGGATCCGTGCGCCGCCGAGCGTCGCGAGGTAGAACGCCCGCAGCGGCGTCAGGCGCTGCCCGCGGAGTTGCGCGACCTTATACGCTTCGCCGAGCGTGCGCAGCATGCTGAAGCTGGTGCCGCCGCCGACGTCGGTGGCGACGCCGTAGCGCAGGCCGCACAGATCGCTGGCGTCGAAGTCGAACAGGCCGCTGCCCAGATACAGGTTGGAGCTCGGCGCATGCGCCGCGCAGGCGCCGCAGGCCGCCATGCGGCTGCGCTCGCGCGCATCCAGGTGGATGCAGTGCGCGTAGATCGCCCGCTCGCGCAGCAGGCCGTGGCGGTCGTAGACGTCGAGATAGCCGTCGGCATCCGGGAACAGCTGCGCCACCCAGTCGATCTCGCGCCGGTTCTCGGCCAGATGGCTGTGGATGTAGACGTCCGGGTAGTCGCGCGCCAGCCGTCCGGCCGCCTGCAGCTGCGCCGGCGTCGAGGTCGGCGCGAAGCGCGGCGTGATCGCATAGGCGAGCCGGTCCCGGCCGTGCCAGCGCTCGATCAGCGCGCGCGAATCGCGCTCGCCGGTTTCGGCGCTGTCGCGCAGGTCCTCGGGGCAGTTGCGGTCCATCAGCACCTTGCCGGCGATCATCCGCAGGCCGCGTCGCTGCGCGGCATCGAAGAAGGCCTCGACCGAGGCGGCGTGCACGGTGCAGAACACCAGCGCGGTGGTGGTGCCGTTGCGCAGCAGCTCGTCGAGGAAGAACTCGGCGGTCTGCAGCGCGTAGTCGAAGTCACCGAAGCGGCGCTCGAACGCGAAGACGTAGCGCTGCAGCCATTCCAGCAGATCGCGGCCGGCCGAGCCGATCACGTCGGTCTGCGGAAAATGGATATGCGTGTCGATGAAGCCCGGCAGCAGCAGCGCATCGCGATGCTCGCGCAGCGCCACGTCGGCGCCGAGCTGCGGCAGCAGCTGCGCGGCGGCGCCGGCCGCCTCGACGCGGCCGTCGCGGATCAGCAGCAGGCCGTCGTCGTGCTAGACGCAGTGGCCGGCGGCCAGCGCGGCGTCCGCCTCGGCCGCGCCCGGATCGGCGGTGAAGTACAGCAGCGCGCCGCGGTGTGCCTGCAGGCTCATCGCGGCGCTCCCTGATCGATCCAGTCGAGCAGCTGCTGGCGCTCGTCGGCGCTCATGCCGGTGACATTGCCCAGCGGCA
>CBINNP010000213.1:0-6468 GCA_966252075.1 uncultured Solimonas sp. | reverse complement strand
GAGCGGCGCTACCGCTACGTGATCCACAACACCCGCGCGCGCAGCGCGCTGGCCCTGGACCGCAGCGCCTGGTGGCCGCAGCGGCTCGACGCCGAGGCCATGCATGCGGCGGCGCAGGTGCTGATCGGCGAGCATGATTTCTCGGCGTTCCGTGATTCCGAGTGCCAGGCACCGACGCCGGTGCGCGAGCTGTTCGCGGTGAGCGTGCAGCGCCGCGGCGATTTCGTGGTGATCGACGTTGCCGGCAATGCCTTCCTGCATCACATGGTGCGCAATATCACCGGCACGCTGGCCGAGGTCGGCCAGGGCCGTCAGCCGCTGGCCTGGGTCGCCGAGGTACTGGCCGGCCGCGACCGCAAGCGCGCCGGCATGACCGCGCCGGCCGCCGGCCTGTGTTTCGTAGGGCCGCGATATCCGGCAGAATTCGCCCTCCCTGACGCGCCCGCGCCCTGGTTTCCCGGAACATAGCGTCGCGCAGCGACACGACCGCCCCTCTCCCGCACAGCGGGAGAGGGGGAACCATTGACGGAGCCAATGGTGGGCTGAGGGCCGCGTGCAGCGGCTGGCTGCGCCGAACATATGACAAAGGCTGAAGTGTCCCGTACCCGCATCAAGTTCTGTGGCATCCGCCGCCCCGGCGATCTGGATGCTGCCATCGCCGTTGGCGCCGATGCGATCGGCCTGATCCTGGTTCCGGCCAGCCCCCGTTACGTGACGCTCGCGCAGGCGGCCAAGCTGCGCGCCGCGGTGCCGCCGCTGGTCAGCACCGTGGTGCTGGTCAAGGATGCCGACGCCGCCTTCGTGCAGGACGCGATCGACGCGCTCAGGCCGGAGCTGGTGCAGTTCCACGGCAGCGAAAGCGCCGAGTTCTGCGAGAGCTTCAATACGCCGTACCTGAAAGCCGTGGCGATGGGCGGCAAGGTGGCGCTGCCCACCCTGGCGCGCCGCTACCGTTCGGCCGCGGCGCTGCTGCTCGACAGCCACGCGCCGGGCGGCATGGGCGGCAGCGGTCAGACTTTTGCCTGGCAGGCGCTGCCCAAGCTCGGCAAGCCGGTGCTGCTGGCGGGCGGCCTGAACCCGGCCAATGTCGGGCGCGGCATCGCTACCATTCGCCCGTACGCGGTCGACGTCTCCAGCGGCGTCGAGTCGCGGCCCGGGATCAAGGATCACGACAAGATGCGCGCCTTCGTCGCGGCGGTCCGCCGCGCCGACCAGCGCCTGCTTCGAGGAAACGCATGAGTGACAACAAGCCGCGTCTGCCCGACGCCAAAGGCCACTTCGGCCCCTACGGCGGCCAGTTCGTCGCCGAAACCCTGATGGAGCCGCTGCGCGAGCTCACCGAAGCCTACGAGCGGCTCAAGGACGATCAGGCGTTCATCGCCGAGTTCGATGCCGATCTGCGCGATTACGTCGGCCGGCCGAGCCCGCTGTATCACGCGCAGCGCCTGACCAAGGCTTGGGGCGGCGCGGAGATCTGGCTCAAGCGCGAGGATCTGAATCACACCGGCGCGCACAAGGTCAACAACACGGTCGGCCAGGCGCTGCTGGCCAAGCACCTGGGCAAGACCCGCATCATCGCCGAGACCGGCGCCGGCCAGCATGGCGTCGCCAGCGCGACGATCGCGGCGCGCCTGGGCCTCAAGTGCGTGGTCTACATGGGCGCCGAGGACGTGCAGCGGCAGTCGCCCAACGTCTACCGCATGAAGCTGCTCGGCGCCGAAGTGCGTCCGGTGCACAGTGGCACCAAGACGCTCAAGGACGCGCTCAACGAAGCGCTGCGCGACTGGGTGACCAACGTGGACGACACCTTCTACGTGATCGGCACCGTCGCCGGCCCGCATCCGTATCCGATGATGGTGCGCGACTTCCAGTCGGTGATCGGCCGCGAGGTCATCACGCAGAGCCGCGAGAGATTCGGCGCGCTGCCCGATGCACTGGTCGCCTGCGTAGGCGGCGGCTCCAATGCCATCGGCCTATTCCATCCGATGCTCGATTTTCCGGAGGTCGCGATGTACGGCGTCGAGGCCGCCGGCCGCGGCATCGACACGCCGGATCACGCCGCGCCCCTGTCGGCCGGCCGTCCCGGCGTGCTGCACGGCAACCGCACCTACATCATGGCCGACGACAACGGCCAGATCCTCGGCACGCACTCGATCTCCGCTGGCCTGGATTACCCCGGCGTCGGGCCGGAGCATTCCTGGCTCAAGGACAGCGGCCGCGTCCAGTACGTCGGCGCTACCGATGACGAAGCGCTCGCCGCGTTCCACGAGCTGACGCGCAGCGAAGGCATCATCCCGGCGCTGGAGTCCTCGCACGCGATCGCCTACGCCAAGAAGCTGGCACCCAGGCTGGGCGCCGGCAAGCGCATCGTCGTCAATCTTTCAGGACGTGGGGACAAAGACATTTTCACGATCGCCAAGCTGGAAGGGATCTCGCTGACATGAGCCGTATCGCGAAACGTCTCGGCACGCTGCGCGCCGCCGGCCGCAAGGCGCTGATTCCGTACATCACCGCCGGCGACCCGAACCCGGGCGTGACGGTGGGCCTGATGCACGCGCTGGTGGCCGGTGGCGCCGACGTCATCGAGCTGGGCGTGCCGTTCTCCGATCCGATGGCCGACGGCCCGACGATCCAGCTGGCCTGCGAGCGCGCGCTGCTGCACGGCACCGGGCTCTGGGACGTCCTCGACATGGTTGCCGAGTTCCGCCGGCAGGATGCCGAGACGCCGGTGGTGCTGATGGGCTACCTGAACCCGATCGAGATGCGCGGTCTGACGCCCTTCGCCGAGAAGGCGCAGGCCAGCGGCGTCGACGGCGTGCTGATCGTCGACCTGGCGGTCGAGGAGGCGGGCGACTACCTGCCGACGCTGCGTGCGCACGGCCTGGAGTGCATCTTCCTGCTGGCGCCCACCAGCCCGGACGCGCGCATCGCCGCGATCGCCCGCGAGGCCAGCGGCTATCTCTATTACGTCTCGCTCAAGGGCGTGACCGGAGCGGCGACGCTGGATGTGGGCAGTGTCGAGCGGCAGCTGGCCAAGATCCGCGCCCATACCGACCTGCCGCTGGCCGTCGGCTTCGGCATCCGCGACGCCGCCTCGGCCAAGGCGATCGGCCGTCTGGCCGACGGGGTGGTGGTCGGCAGCGCGCTGGTCTCTGAAGTCGAACGCCTGCAGGCGCAGCCGGCGCAGATCGCGCCGGTCTTGCAGGAAAAGCTCGGCAGTCTGCGCGCCGCCCTTGACAGCCTCGGCTGATCGGGCGCTATCGTTCAAGGATCGGTAACATACGCAGCTTCTGAACAGGCCATGACCGAAAAATCGATGAGCTGGCTCGACAAAATCTACGGTTCCAAGCTGCTGACCGCCGGCGCCCGCAAGCGCAACGTCCCGGAAGGCTTGTGGACCAAGTGTGAAAGCTGCCAGTCGGTGCTGTACCGCGCCGAGCTCGAACGCACGCTGGAAGTCTGCCCCAAGTGCGGCGTGCACCGGCCGATCGAGGCGCGCGCGCGCCTCAACCACTTCCTCGACGCCGACGGCCGTGATGAGATCGCCAGCGATCTCGGTCCCACCGATCCGCTGAAGTTCAAGGACAGCCGCAAGTACACCGATCGCATCAAGGAAGCGCAGGCCGATACCGACGAGAAGGACGCGCTGGTGGTGATGCGTGGCCGCCTGCAGGGCATGCCGCTGGTCGCCGCCGCCTTCGAGTTCAGCTACATGGGCGGCTCGATGGGCAGCGTCGTCGGCGAGAAGTTCACGCGCGGCGTCAACGCCTGCCTGGAGTACGGCGTGCCGTACGTGTGCTTCCACGCCTCCGGCGGCGCGCGCATGCAGGAATCGCTGTTCTCGCTGATGCAGATGGCCAAGACCTCGGCGGCACTGGCCAAGCTGGCCGAGCGCGGCCTGCCGTACATCTCGGTGCTGACGCATCCGACGATGGGTGGCGTGTCCGCCAGCTTTGCGCAACTGGGCGACATCCATATCGCCGAGCCGCGCGCACTGATCGGTTTCGCGGGTCCGCGCGTGATCGAGCAGACCGTGCGCCAGAAGCTGCCGGAAGGCTTCCAGCGCGCCGAGTTTCTGGTCGAGAAGGGCGCCATCGACATGATCGTCGACCGCCGCGAGATGCGCGAGAAGATCTTCCGCCTGCTGGCAATGCTGACGCACTTCGCGCCGGGCGACGCCAGGCCGGGCACAACCGAGGCCAGCGAATAAGCTGGCTGCCGCGCCCGCTGTGACGTCGCGTCCACCGCGCCGTCTCGACGAATGGCTGCAGTGGCAGGAGCGCCTGCACCCTCGGGCGATCGAGCTGGGGCTCGATCGCATCCGCCGGGTCGCCACCGCGCTAGGCCTGCCTGATGCGCGGCCGCGCACGCTGACCGTCGCCGGCACCAACGGCAAGGGCTCCAGCGCCACTCTCGCTGCCGGCATCTACCGCGCGGCTGGCTATCGCACCGGCCTGTATACCTCGCCGCATCTGCTGCACTATCGCGAGCGCATCGTCGTCGACGGCCAGCCGGCCGATGACGCGGCGCTGTGCGCGGCGTTCGAGGCCATCGACGCCGCCCGCGGCGACGTTCCCCTGACCTATTTCGAGTTCGGCACGCTGGCGGCGCTGTGGCTGTTCCGCGAGGCGCGCGTCGACGTGCAGGTGCTGGAAGTCGGGCTGGGCGGACGGCTGGATGCCGTCAACCTGGTCGACGCCGATGCGGCGCTGCTGACCAACGTGGGCCTGGATCACCAGGACTGGCTGGGCGACGATCGCGAACAGATCGGCCGCGAGAAGGCCGGCGTGTTCCGGCCGGGCCGGCCGGCGATCGTCGTCGAGCCTGCGCCGCCGGCCAGCGTGCTCAACCAGGCACGCGCGCTGGGCGCGCCACTGTGTGTGCTCGGCCGCGACTTCGATTTCAGCATCGCCGCCGATGCGCGCTGGTCGTGGCGCGCCGGTGCGCGGCGCCAGGACGTGCTGCCGGCGCCGGGTCTGCCAGGCGCGGTGCAGTATCAGAACGCCGCCGGTGTGCTCGCCGCGATCGATGCCTTGCAGCCGCAGCTGCCGGTCGGGCGCGCGGCGATCGACGCGGCGCTGTCGGGCCTGCGTCTGCGCGGCCGCTGCGAGTGGCATCGCGGCATGCTGTTCGACGTCGCCCACAATCTCGAATCGGCGCAGGTGCTGGCCGACTATCTCGCGGTCGAGCGCAAGCCCACGGTGCTGGTGCTCGGCATGCTGTCCGACAAGCCGGTCGCCGCGGTCGCGGCGGCCCTGGCGCCTCAAGTCGATATCTTCATCACCGTCGGCTTGCCGCCGCCGCGCGGCCTGGGCGCCGAGGATCTGCGCCGGACGCTGACAGCGGCGGGCCTGGCGGCGCATTCCTGCGACAATATCGGCCTCGCCCTGCGCGAGGCGCGTGCACGCGCCGGCGCCGACGGCCGCGTCGTCGTCAGCGGCTCCTTCCTGACCGTGGCGGCCGCCTTGAGTGAAATCGATGTCCATGGATGAAAAACTGAAGAGGCGTCTGGCCGGCGCCGCGGTGCTGCTGTTGATCGCCTTCATCGTCGTCTCGCTGTTGCCGACGCCGCAGGAGGCCGCGCGACAGGTCGACGGCGAGGTGGTCACCATCGCCCTGCGCGACGACGTCATCAACGAGCCGGGCGAGACGCCGCGCGACGCTGCCGCAGCGCCGGAGGCCTTGCCGGAGTCGGCTCCATCGGAGATTCCGCAGGCCGCCAGCGGCCGCGATCAAGCCGGCGACATCGACGCGGCCAGCGGCGACGACGATGGCGCCGGCGACGCGCCCGCCGCGCCGCCGGTCAAGCCGCAGGATGCCGCGCCGGCAGTGACGCCGCCCAAGAGCGAGCCTGCCAAACCTGCGCCTGCCCAACCGCTACCTCCGGTGGCTGAAGTCCCCAAGCCTGCCGCCAAGCCGGAGGCAGCGGCCAAGCCCGAACCGGCCAAACCGCAGGCGCCGCCGCCGACGGTCGAAGCGGCGCCAGCCCCGGCCAAGCCGGCCGAGGCACCGCAACCGGCTGACACGCCGAAGCCGGCGGCGCCTGCAGTCGCCGCGCCGCCGCCGGCCAGCAAGCCGCCGGCCGGCGGCGGCAGCTGGTACGTGCAGATCGGCGGCTTCGCCGACATCGCCAATGCACGGCAGGCTCAGGACAAGGCCAAGGCGGCCGGGCAGGGCAGCATCCTGGCGCCGATCGACACGGCCAAAGGCACGCTGTATCGCGTCCGCGCGGGTCCGTATGCAAGCCGCGAAGCTGCTCAGGCCGCGCAGGGAGCGCTCGCGGGCAAGGGTTTTCCGGACGCCAAGCTGGTCGGCCCATAGGCCTCGTTCACTGGTGGATTTCCCCAGCTCCGGCACCGGCGCGCGGCGGATCGCGATGCTAGAATCGCCGCCGCCCAAGGCCACGCGCATGAACCTAGGGCCTGTTACCGCTATGGCCGCCGCTGTGATGCCACCCGCTTTGCGGCC
>CBINNP010000212.1:0-6470 GCA_966252075.1 uncultured Solimonas sp. | reverse complement strand
GCCTGTGCGAATACCAGGCATTCCAGCAGCGAGTTCGACGCCAGGCGGTTGGCGCCATGCAGGCCGGTGCAGGCGATCTCGCCGATCGCGTAGAGGCCGTCGACATCGGTGCGCGCCGCCAGATCGGTGACGACGCCGCCGCAGGTGAAATGCGCCGACGGCACCACCGGGATCGGCTGCTTGCAGATGTCGATGCCCAGCGTCAGGCAATGCGCGTGGATGCTCGGGAAATGGTGCTGGATGAAGCTCGCCGGCTTGTGCGTGATGTCGAGGTAGACGTGGCGCAGGCCGAGCCGCTTCATCTCGTGGTCGATCGCGCGGGCGACGATATCGCGCGGCGCCAGCTCCTCACGCGGGTCGAAGCGCGGCATGAAGCGCTCGCCCGGCGTGCCGTCCGGATTGACCAGCCGCAGCACCGCGCCTTCGCCGCGCAGCGCTTCTGAGATCAGGAAATTGCGCGTGTCGCGGTGATACAGCGTGGTCGGATGGAACTGCATGAATTCCATGTTGGCGACGCGGCAGCCGGCGCGCCAGGCCATCGCGATGCCGTCACCGGACGCGCCGTGCGGATTGCTCGAATACAGGTAGACCTGATTAGCACCACCGGTGGCCAGAACCACTGCCTTGGCGGTCACCGCACTGACGCGGCTCGACGGCACATCGTAGAGATAAGCGCCTTGCACGCGCTGGCGCGCCGGATCGACGATCAGATCGACAGCGACGCAGAACTCGCGGATGCGGATGTTGGGATGCGCGGCCGCAAGCCCCGCCAGCGTGGTCTCGACGGCGCGACCGGTGGCGTCGGCGGCGTGGACCACGCGGCGATGGCTGTGGCCACCCTCGCGCGTCAGGTGCAGGCGCTTGCCGCGGTTCTCGCCGTCCTCCTGGGTGAAGGCGACGCCCTGTTCGAGCAGCCACTCGATGCAGCCGGGACCGCGCTCGACCGTGAAGCGCACCGCCGCCTCGTCGCAGAGGCCGGCGCCGGCGACCAGCGTGTCGTGGATGTGGTTCTCGGTGGAATCGTCGGCGTCGAGCACTGCCGAGATGCCGCCCTGTGCCCACAGCGTGCTGCCCGATTGCAGGCTGGTCTTGGAGACGACGACGACGCGGTGGCCGGCCTTGGCCAGCCGCAGCGCACAGGACAGGCCGGCAGCGCCGCTGCCGATGACGAGGACTTCCACTGCGTTCATAGGACCTAAGGTTCGAGGGGCCGAAACCTGAGCGTTTGTCCGGGGGCGCGGGTACAATGCGCCTCTTTTACGCCGCTGCCGCCGCCGGCTTGGCGCCATCACAGTGCCTTGCCCGCATCGCGGCGCAGGCCGTGGCGCCGAGGCCCGGCGACGGGCGGAAGTTTACCGGTTTCGCGCTGGCGAAACCGCCGGACGCAGATGAGCGAAACCACGACCGACGAACAGCTCGTAGTGCGGGCGCAGGCAGGTGATGCCCGCGCCTTCGAGTTGCTCGTGCGCAAGTACCAGCACAAGATCGTTCAGCTCGTCAGCCGCCTGGTCGGTGAGGCCGATGCTCCGGACGTGGCGCAGGAGACCTTCATCCGCGCCTATCGCGCGATGGCGGGTTTCCGCGGCCAGTCGGCGTTCTATACATGGCTGTACCGCATCGGCATCAACACCGCGAAGAATTACATCGTTTCGCGTGGCCGCCGCCCGGCCGATCAGGACATCGATATCGCCGATGCGGAACTGTATGGCCATACCGAGCATCTAAGCGATACCAACACGCCCGAGGCGGCGCTGCTGACGGAGGAGATTCGCGACAAGGTGGCGGAGACGATCGCCAGGTTGCCGCCGGACCTGCGCACGGCAATTACCTTGCGCGAACTCGAAGGCCTGTCGTACGAGGAGATCGCCGAGGCGATGGACTGTCCGATCGGCACGGTGCGATCGCGGATCTTCCGCGCTCGCGAGGCGATCGACGCCGTGCTCAAGCCTTTGCTTGACTGAGTGTGGATCGAGGCGATGAACGGTAGGTCCTCGCCTGTAGTTGCGGGAACTTTTCTGCAGTTTTGTGGTTAAGGATATATTCAGATTTTCCGGTGCATCGCATGTCCCAAGAAACTCTGTCCGCCTTGCTCGATGGCGAATGTTCGCCCGAGGAACTCGACGCGCTGCTGGATGCGCTGGAGACCTCGCCGCAGCTGAAATCGCAATGGAGCCGACTTTGTTCGGCGCAGGACGCCCGCGCCGGTGTGCGCCTCAAGCCGCTCGGATCCGACGACTTCTGTGCCGCGGTGATGGCCGGCATTGCCGCCGAGCCCGCGCCGCAGCGGTCGCACACGGTGGTGCCGCTGCCCGTGCGCAACAAGCGCGTGCTGCCATGGCGGCGGCTGGCCGGACTGGCGCTGGCGGCGTCGGTTGCTGCGGTGGCGGTGACGCTGGGCTTCAACTTCGGCAAGGTCGGCGACACCGGCACGTCCGGCGAGGCGCAGATCGTCGATGGCGGCGCGCTGCAGACGGTGGCGATGGAAAACCCGGGCGCAGTCGATGACGACCTGCGCAACTATCTGCTCGAACACAGCAACACCTTGGCCGACCGCGGCGTCGGCGGGGCGCTCTCGTATGCCCGCTTCGCCGCGCGTACCGGCGATGCGGCCTTTGCCCAGCCGGCCAGCCTGACGACGTACGACGGCGGTAGTCAGCAGTGAAGCCCCGCTTCGCACTAGGGCTCGCCGCGACCGCGTGGAGCCTGATGGCCGATGCGGCCGAGCCGAGCGCCGCCGACTGGCTGGCGCGGATGAGCGAAGCGGCGCGCACCACCAACTACCAGGGCGTCATCGTTTACCAGACGCGCGATCGCCTGGAGACCATGCGCGTCGTCCACCGCTACGCCGGTGGCCGCGAGGTCGAGCGCGTGCAGACGCTGACCGGCGATCCGCGCGAGATCCTCAAGCAGGGCAACCAGGTGATCTGCCTGCTGCCCAAGGATCGCAAGGTCACGCTGGAACTGCCGACGCCCAAGGGCCTGTTCCCCGGCCTCAACGCCGAGCGCGTCGCGCAGATCTCCCGCTATTACGAATTCCAGGACATCGGCGAGGCGCGCATCGCCGGCCGCAAGTGCCGCGGCATCACCATCGCGCCGCGTGATCAGTTCCGCTATGGCTACGAGATCTGGGCCGACGCCAAGACGGCGGTGCCGGTCAAGGTCAACCTGCTCGGCAAGCAGGCGGCGGTGATGGAGCAGCTGATGTTCACCGAGATCCAGTTCCCGGCGTCGATTCCGGACAAGGATCTGCAGACCGAACTGGATCCCGAAAAATTCCGTCGCGTCACCCGCGTCGTCCAGGATCCGCAGCCGTTCGATGCCAAGGCCGCCGGCGACACCCAGTTCGCCAATCTGCCGCCCGGCTATCACGTGACGATGCGCGATCTGCGCCCGACCGCCGATGGCCAGGGCGTGGTCGAGCACCTGCTGCTGTCCGACGGCCTGTCGGCGATCTCGGTGTTCTCGGCGCGCCGCAAGGTACCGGCGCAGGCCTTCCAGGGCGTTTCGCAGATCGGCACCCTGCATGCCTACGGACGCACCGTCGGCACGCTGCACATCACCGTGGTCGGCGAGGCGCCGTCGGAGACCGTGCGGCTGATCGGCGAGGGCGTGCAGCCGCAGGCGGCTGCGGTGCCGGCACCGGCCGAAGCGGGCGCGGGAGCCGGTGCTGCTACCGCGCCCAATCGTTGAGTCCGTTGGGGCGCGCCGCGCGCCAGATCTGCGCCGCGTTTGAATTTCCAAGCGGAATCCATTGAAATCCGCGGTATTCCGCGCGAACTTCCCTCGCGCGTCCCGGAGTACTCGATGAAGCCTGCCGCCCCCACGCGGCTGTTCCTGGCGGCCTGTCTGGTTCTGGCCTGCAGCGCTTGCAAACGCGATGGCGCGGCTGGCAGCGGTGCCTATCCTGATTTCGCCGATCTGGTCGACCGCGTGTCGCCGTCGGTGGTCAACATCAGCACGGTGCCGGCAGAGACGCCGCCCGAGCAACAGCAGGCGCGCGCCGACAGCGATGCCGAAGCACTGCGCAACGCGCCCGAGTGGTTCAGGCGCTTCCTCGAAGAGCATCCCGAGGAGGATCCGGACAGCCGCGACGACAGCGAGGTGCTGCCGCCGGGACCGCAGTCCCTGGGCTCGGGCTTCGTGCTCTGGCAGGACGGCTACATCCTCACCAACTTCCATGTCGTCCGCGACGCCAAGGAAGTGATCGTGCGTCTGCTGGATCGACGCCAGTTCACCGCCCAGGTCGTGGGCAGCGACGAGGCCAGCGATGTGGCATTGCTGAAGATCGATGCGCGCGACCTGCCGGTGGTCAAGGTCGGCGACGCCGGCAAGCTGCGCCCGGGCCAGTGGGCGCTGGCGATCGGCTCGCCGTTCGGTTTCGACTATTCGGTCACCGCCGGCATCATCTCCGCCAAGGGCCGTGCGCTGATCACCGAGCAGTACGTACCGTTCATCCAGACCGACGTGGCGATCAACCCCGGCAATTCCGGCGGCCCGCTGTTCAACATGGCGGGCGAGGTGATCGGCATGAACTCGCAGATCTACTCGCAGTCCGGCGGCTACCAGGGCCTGTCGTTCTCGATCCCCATCGACGTCGCCGCCAAGGTCGCCCGCCAGCTCAAGGAGCAGGGCCGCGTCACGCGCGGCTGGCTGGGCGTAGTGGTGCAGGAGATCGACCGCGACATGGCGCAGCAGGCGCGCATGGACAAGCCGGAAGGCGCGCTGGTGGCGCGCGTCATGCCGGACAGCCCGGCCGCCAAGGCCGGACTCAAGGAAGGCGACATCATTCTCAGCTACAACGGCCAGGAGCTGGCCAGCTCTTCTTCGCTGCCGCCGATGGTCGGCATCACCGATCCGGGCGAGATCGCCACGCTCAAGCTGCTGCGCGACGGCAAGGCGCTGACCGTCAAGGTCGACGTCGGCACGCTGACGCCGGAACTGGAAAAGGCCGATGCCCAGGCGGCACCGGCGCCCGATCTCGAGGCGCCGCCGCCGCCGATCGGGCCGCTGGGCCTGGTGGTGCGGCCGCTTGCAGCGGACGAGCGCCGCAAGGCGCAGGTCGTCAGCGGCGGCGTGCTGGTGATCGCCGTCGACGGTGCGGCCTCGCGCGCCGGCGTTCGTGCCGGCGACGTGCTGCTGCAGATCTCCGGGCAGGAGATCGACGCCCCGGACCGGCTGGCCACCGTCGTCGGCCGGCTGACGCCGGGCGCCACCGTGCAGGTGCTGGTGCAGCGGCGCGGCTCGCCGCTGTTCCTGACGCTGGACGTGCCGCGCGGAGCGCCGCCGAGCTGATGGTGTCCGCCGCCACGCCGCCGCGCTGGCTGTTGCTGTCGCGGCCCGACTGCCATCTTTGCGAGGACTTCGAGGCGGCGCTGCGCGAGCATCTGGGCGCCACGCCGCTGCTGCTCGACCACGCCGATGTCGACAGCCGCGGCGAGTGGAAGCTGCGTTTTGGTATCCGCATCCCGGTGCTGCTGGACGAGCGCGGCGAGGTGCTGGCCGAGGGTTTGTTCGACGCCGCCGCCTTCGACCGAGCCCGTGGCGCCGGCTGAACGCCGCAGCACAGAACCGATCTGGCGCAAAGGCTATACTGCGCGGCCTTTTTTGCGGCCGTTGAACGGCTTGGCCGCCAGCGACGTCCATGAATCAGGATCACATCCGTAATTTCTGCATCATTGCCCATATCGACCACGGCAAGTCGACGCTGGCTGACCGCTTCATCCAGCTGACCGGCGGCCTGGAGCAGCGCGAGATGCAGGCGCAGGTGCTCGACAACAATCCGATCGAGCGCGAACGCGGCATCACCATCAAGGCGCAGGCGGTGCAGTTGCACTATCGCGCCAGGAATGGCGAGCTCTACCAGTTCAACCTGATCGATACCCCGGGACACGTCGACTTCTCCTATGAAGTCAGCCGCTCGCTAGCCGCCTGCGAAGGCGCACTGCTGGTGGTCGACGCCTCGCAGGGCGTCGAGGCGCAGTCGGTGGCCAACTGCTACACCGCGCTCGAACAGAATCTCGAAGTGCTGCCGGTTTTGAACAAGATCGATCTGCAGAACGCCGAGCCGGAACGCGTCTGCGACGAGATCGAGCAGGTCATCGGCATTCCGGCCGAAGGCGCGCTGCGCATCTCGGCCAAGACCGGCCTGGGCGTGCCGGAGGTGCTGGAAGCGGTCGTCGCAACGCTGCCGCCGCCCAACGGCAATCCCGACGGCAAGCTGCAGGCCTCGATCGTCGACTCCTGGTTCGACAACTACCTCGGTGTCGTCTCGCTGGTGCGCATCTACAACGGCTCGGTGAAGAAGGGCCAGAAGATCCGCGTGATGTCGACCGGCAAGGATTACGAGATCACGATGATGGGCGTGAACTCGCCGAAGCGCGTGTTCAAGGATCGGCTCGAATGCGGCGAGGTCGGCTTCATCGTTGCCGGCATCAAGGACATCTTCGGCGCGCCGGTCGGTGACACCCTGA
>CBINNP010000211.1:0-6501 GCA_966252075.1 uncultured Solimonas sp. | reverse complement strand
GCCGCAGATCAACATCTTCACGCCGACCGCCCACCTCAACGACGCGGTGCCGCAGGCCTATCGCGGCCTGGAACGCTACGTCGCACGCAAGCGCATCGTCGCCGACCTCGAAGCCCTGGGTCTGGTCGACAAGATCGACGACCACAAGCTCAAGGTGCCGCGCGGCGACCGTAGCGGCGCAGTGGTCGAGCCCTACCTGACCGACCAGTGGTTCGTCGACCTGACGCGCGAAACGCGTCACGACGGCAAGCCCGGCCCGGGCGGCCTGCTGGCGATCACCCGGCCGGCCGTCGACGCGGTGGAATCCGGCCGCGTGCGCTTCGTGCCGGACAACTGGAAGACCACCTACTTCCAGTGGCTCAACAACATCCAGGACTGGTGCATCAGCCGCCAGCTGTGGTGGGGTCATCGCATTCCGGCGTGGTACGACGCCAGCGGCAATGTCTATGTCGCGCGCGACGAGGCCGAGGTGCGCAACAAGTACCAGCTCGGTCCGGACGTCGCGCTGACGCAGGACAACGACGTCTTCGACACCTGGTTCAGTTCCGACATCTGGCCGATGGCGACGCTCGGCTGGCCGGAAAAGACCGAGGCGCTGGCCAAGTGGTATCCGTCGAGCGTGCTGGTCACCGGCTTCGACATCATTTTCTTCTGGGTCGCCCGCATGGTGATGATGGGCCAGTACTTCCAGGGCGAGGTGCCGTTCCGCGAGGTCTACATCACCGGCCTGGTGCGCGATCCGGAAGGCAACAAGATGAGCAAGTCGAAGGGCAATGTCCTCGACCCGCTCGATGTGGTCGACGGCATCGATATCGAAGCGCTGGTGAAGAAGCGCACCACCGGCCTGATGAAACCGGAGACGGCGCCGAAGATCGAGGCCAAGACCCGCAAGGACTATCCCAAGGGCATCGAGCCGGTCGGCGTCGATGCGCTGCGCTTCACTTTCGCCGCGCTGGCGACGCAGGGCCGCGACATCCGCTTCGACGCCGCGCGCGCCGCCGGTTATCGCAACTTCTGCAACAAGATCTGGAACGCGGCGCGCTACGTGCTGATGAGCTGCGAAGGGCAGGATTGTGCGCAGGACGGCAGCGACGCCTACGAGCTGTCGGCCGCCGACCGCTGGATCAGCTCGCGCCTGCAAAAGCTTGAAGCCGAGGCTGCGGAGTATTTCAAGACCTACCGCTTCGACCTGCTCGCGCAGGCGCTCTACCAGTTCATCTGGAACGAGTACTGCGACTGGTATCTGGAGCTGTCCAAGCCGGCGTTGCAGCAGGGCACGGCCGAGCAGCAGCGCGGCACGCGGCGCACGCTGGTGCGCGTGCTGGAAACCACGCTGCGCCTGCTGCATCCGCTGATGCCGTTCATCACCGAAGAGATCTGGCAGCGCGTCGCGCCGCTGGCGGGTGTCTACGGCGCGACGCTGATGACGCAGCGCTACCCGATCGCCAATCCGGACAAGATCGACGAAGCCGCCGAAGCCGACATCGAATGGCTGAAGACGCTGATCCTCGGCGTACGGCAGATCCGCGGCGAGATGAACATCGCGCCCGGCAAGATCCTGCCGCTGCTGGTACAGGGTGCCAGCGAGGCCGATCGCGAACGCTTTGCGCGCTTCGGCAACTCGATCGAGTTCCTCGCGCGCGTCGAAGCGCCGAAGCTGCTCGCCGCCGGTGAAGCCGCGCCGGAATCGGCGATGGCGCTGCTCGGCAGTGCGCGCCTGCTGGTGCCGCTGGCCGGCCTGATCGACAAGGACGCCGAGCTGGCACGCCTGGCCAAGCAGATCGCCAAGATCGAGTCGGACATCGGCAAGACGCGAGTGCGCATCGACAACCCCAACTTCGGCAAGGCGCCGGAGGCGGTGCAGCAGCAGGCGCGCGACCAGCTCGCCAAGCTGGCGGCCGAGCTGGCGGTGCTGCAGGAGCAGCAGGGCAAGATCGGCGCGCTGTGAGTAGCGCCTTCATCCGTACGGCACGGATGAAGGCCAAACAAAAGCCCCGGATGCTCGCGCGTCCGGGGCTTTTTCACATCAGCAGCGTCGTGCGGATCAGCTCGCCTTCGGCTTCTTGTAGTCGCGGAACAGATGGCGGCCGATGATGTGCTTCATCACCTCGATCGAGCCGCCGGCGATCTTGACGATGCGCGAGTCGGCATAGGCGCGGCAGATCGGGTACTCCCACATGTAGCCCCAGCCGCCGTGCAGCTGCAGGCACTCGTCGGCGATCTTGCAATGCAGGTTCGACAGCCACATCTTCGCCATCGCGGCGTCGATTTCGTCGAGCTTGCCTTCCATGAACTTCTTGATGCACTCGTCGGTGAAGACGCGGCCGATGACAGCCTCGGTGCGCAGCTCGGCGAGCTTGAACTGGGTGTTCTGGAAGTCGGCGATGGTGCCGCCGAAGGCCTTGCGGTTGGCGGTGTACTCGACGGTGATGTCGATCAGGTGCTCCGACACGGTGGCCGAGCGGATCGCCTGCGCCAGACGCTCCTGCGCCAGCTTGGTCATCATCAGCTTGAAGCCCTCACCTTCAGTGCCCAGCATCGCGCTGGCCGGCACGCGCAGGTTCTCGAAGAACAGCTCCGAGGTGTCCTGGCCCTTCATGCCGAGCTTCTCGAGATTCTTGCCGCGGTGGAAGCCCGGCAGTGAGGTGTCGACTAGGAACAGCGTGACGCCCTTGGCGCCGGCGGCGCTGTCGGTCTTGGTCGCCAGCACGATGACGTCGCAGAGCTGGCCGTTGGAGATGAAGACCTTCTGGCCGTTGATGACGTAGTCGTCGCCATCACGAACCGCACGGGTCTTGATCGCCTTGAGGTCGGAGCCGGCGTGCGGCTCGGTCATGCCGAGCGAGCCAATCGCCTCGCCGCTGACCATCTTCGGCAGCCAGTACTTCTTCTGCTCTTCCGAGCCGAACGACTTGACGTAGGTGGCGACCAGATCGCAATGGATCAGGAAGCCCGGGCCGGTGAAGCCGCTGCGCGCCATTTCCTCGAAGACGACGACGTCGAACAGGTAGTCGAGGCCCAGGCCGCCGTACTCCTCCGGGATCGTGCAGCACAGCAGGCCCGCTTCGCCGGCCTTCAGCCAGAGGTCGCGCGGCACGATACCGTCGTGCTCCCATTGCGCGTGATACGGCGCGATTTCCTTGTCGATGAACTTGCGCACGGTGTCGCGAAACATCTCGTGCTCTTCCCGGAACAGGGTACGTTCAAACATCGTCAACTCCAGCTTCTTGGTCAGGCAGCGCGGCTGCCGGCGATCTTGGGAACGCCGCCGTCAACGCGACGGCGGCATCGGCATGCAGCGAACGATCAGTACGACTTCGGCTGATCGAGGACCTTCTCGGCGATGAACGACATGATCATCTGCTCGGTGACCGGCGCGATGCGCGTGACGGTGACCTCACGCAGCAGGCGCTCGACGTGATACTCCTTGGCGTAACCGAAGCCGCCATGCGTCAGCACCGACTGCAGCGCGGCATCGTAACCGGCGCGGGCGCCGAGGAACTTGCCGGCATTGGCTTCGGCACCGCAGGGCTGATGGTTGTCGTACAGCCAGGCCGCTTTCTGGATCATCAGCCAGGCCGCTTCCAGGTTCATCCACTTCTCGGCGAGCGGATGCTGGATGCCCTGGTTCTTGCCGATCGGGCGACCGAACACCACGCGCTCCTTGGCGTACTTGGCGGCGCGGCGCAGGGCGTCCTGGCCGATCGCCACCGCCTCGGTACCGATCAGGATGCGCTCTGGATTGAGGCTGTGCAGGGCGTAGCTGAAACCCTTGCCCTCCTCACCAATGCGGTCCTCTTCCGGCACGAACAGGCCGTCGATGAAGATGGCGTTGGAATCCACTGCCTTGCGGCCCATCTTCGGGATCTTCTTGACCTCGATCTTTTCGCGATTGAGATCGGTGTAGAACAGCGTGATACCGTCGGTCGGGCGCTTGCAGTCTTCCAGCTTGGTCGTGCGCGTCAGCAGCATGATCTTATTCGCGACCTGCGCGGTCGAGGTCCAGACCTTCTGGCCTTCGATGATGTAGCCGCCATCGACCTTGCGCGCGAAGGTGGTGATCGCCGTGGTGTTGAGGCCGGCGTTGGGCTCGGTGAAACCGAAGGCGACCTGATCCTTGCCCTCGACGAGGCGCGGCACCCAGCGCGACTTCTGCTCATGGTTGCCGAACACCACGATCGGGTGCGGGCCGAACAGATTGATGTGCACGGTCGACGCCGCCGCCATGCCGCCGCCGTGGCTGGCCACCTCATGCATCATGATCATGGCTTCGGTCACGCCCAGACCTGAGCCGCCGTACTCCTCCGGCATCGTCAGGCCCAGCCAGCCGCCTTCTGCCATGGCGCGGTGGAACTCGGTCGGGAACTTGCCGTCTTCGTCGCGCTCCAGCCAGTACTCGTCGCTGAACGAGCGGACGACGTCGCTGACGCCTGCGCGAATGGCCTCGTGATCGGGATTAACTGAGAAGTCCATGGAAAAGCACCGTGTGTCTGTGGACGAAAAGTGTGAAACACCCGCGGCTGACGCGGGCAAATGTATGCGGCTTTTTAGGCGGGCTTGCGCAGCATGAGCGCCTGGCGCAGGCAGGTCGCCACCAGCTCATCACGCTGATTGAAACCTTCATGCTTGAAGGTGACGATGCCCTGCGTCGGACGCGACTTGCTCTCGCGGATCTCGACAACCGTGGTCACCGAACGCAGCGTGTCACCGTAGAACACCGGCGCCGGGAACTTCACATCGGTCATGCCCAGATTGGCGACTGTGGTGCCGAGCGTGGTGTCTTGCACCGTCACGCCGATCACCAGACCCAGCGTGAAGATCGAATTGACCAGCGGCTTGCCGAAAGCGGTGTTCTTGCAGTACTCGGCATCGATATGGATCTGCGCGACGTTGTAGGTGGCGCCACAGAACCAGATGTTGTCGGCTTCAGTCACCGTGCGGCGAATTTCGTGCTCGAAACGCTGACCGACCGTGAACTGCTCGAAGTACAGACCCGCCATTGCATTCTCCGTTGGCACCGCCTCGACAGGGCGGTCGTTAGAGATCGTATGATGCCATACTTTCTCCCCGAAATGCCTAGATTCCAGCGTGGGAACCGGCGCCATGCCCCGAGCGGCGAAGCGCCGTTCGGGGCATTCGCACTGCCTTACGGCGGTACTTTCAGTTCAGATGCTGACGGATCCACATAGCCAGATCGTCCAGCACGCGGGCGCGGTCGGCCGGCAGCTCGTTGTAGATCTCGTGGTAGAGACCGTCGTAGCGATGGAAGGTCTTGTCCTTGGAGCTGACCGACTCGAATACCAGCTCACCGCCAGCCGGACTGGCCAGACGGTCGTCGGCGCCATGCTGGATCAGCAGCGGCAGCTTGATCTCCGGCAGCACCGCCGGCAGCCAGCCGACAAAACCGACCAGCTCGGCCAGGGTCCGCGCCGGCACCTTGCCGTGGAAGTTCAATGGGTCGGCGGCATAGTCGGCGACTGCCGCCGGATCGCGGCTGACCAGCGAAGGGTCGACCGCGAACACGCCCAGCTTGGGCGCGATCGCGCTGAGCAGTTCTACCACCGGCTTCATCCAGGCCGGCGCGCCGGCCAGCACCACCGCCGGCCCTGACAGGATCAGGGCGCTGAGCTTCTGCTGATGCTTGATCGCGTAGCTGAGCGACACCGCACCGCCCATGCTGTGGCCGAGCATGAACAGCGGCCGGCCGCGGAACTCGTTGGCCAGCTTGACGACCAGCTGGTCGAGGTCGGCGACCATGTTGGCGAAGCGGTCGACAAAGCCGCGCGGCCCGCCGGAGCGGCCGTGGCCGCGATGATCGATCGCATAGACCGCACAGCCCTCGGCCACCAGGCGCTCGGCGACATGCGCGTAACGGCCGCCGTGCTCACCCAGGCCGTGCACCACCAGCACCACCGCCTTGACCGCCTGCTCCGGCAGCCAGCCTTGAAAGTGGATGGAAAGCTGCTTCTGGCCGCTGAATTCGCCCTGCAAGTGCTTCATTTCTCTCTCCATCCTGGTGTTTACGGCAGCGCCGGCGAGCTTTCGAGCATGGTTGCCGGCCCCCGTCAAGTTTCGCCGGATTCCGGCTACTCTCGACGCCGGCTGGCCAGCGGTAGATAATGGTAGGGCACCATACTACATAGCGGGCATGCCACGCCGCGGTGTGGCATACAGATTTTCTGTCTCAACTTTCTTCGGAGATTACATTGCGCGGTCTAAAAGATAAGGTCGCCCTGGTAACGGGCGCGGGCAGCGGTATTGGTCTGGCGATTGCGACGCGGTTGGCTGAAGAAGGCATGATCGTCGGCGTGCTCGACATCAACGCCGAAGCGGCGGCCAAGGCCGTCGAGACGATCAAGGCGGCTGGCGGCCGGGCCGACAGCGCGGTGGTCGACATCACCAATTACGAGGCCGTCAAGGCCGGCGTCGCCGAAATCGAGGCCAAGATCGGCCCGACCTGGGCGCTGGTCAACAACGCCGGCTGGGACAAGCCGATCCCGT
>CBINNP010000210.1:0-6529 GCA_966252075.1 uncultured Solimonas sp. | reverse complement strand
GATCGAGATCGAGGCCGCTGCGGCGCACGCGCAGATCGAGCTCGGCCAGCGGCAGCTCGATGTCCAGGTGCGTGTCGCTGCTGCGCACGCGGCCGCGACGGCGCAGCAGCTCGCGCAGGCCGAGCCCGGCGCTACGGCGCAGATAGCGCTGCAGCACCAGCCGCCAGGCCAGCAGCAGGGCGCGCAGATCGCCGCGCGCGGCCAGCCGCTCCGCCAGCGTCGGCGACAGCAGCGGCCGCGCGCCGGCCAGCCAGGCCGCCGGCAGCGACCACGGCGGCAAGGCCGCCGGCGCCGCATCAATGCCGGCGGCGAAAACGGCGCGCAGCGGATCGTCTTCCGCCACCGCGTGGCCTGCGCAGAGGTCCAGCAGCAGGTGCTGCGCGAACTGCGCCTCGGCCAGTGCCGGCTCGCGCTGCAGCCAGGCTTCGATGCCCAGCCGGGCGAGCGCGTTAAGCGCAAAGCCCAGGCCGGCGTGTTCGCTGCGCAAGCCATCGATGCCAGCGGCGGGCGGCGCCGACGGCGCGAACGGCAACGTCACCGGCGCAGGTTCACGCGTCGTGGGCGACGTCACCGGCGAAGCCTCAACAGCTACCGACAGCTCCGGGCGCCACGCACGCATCGGCGCGTACCCCAGAGCAACATCCGCCGGCGCCTGCCTTGTGGCCAGCCGGTCCGCTTGCTCCGAACGCACCGTGCTCGCCTGCTGCAGCAGCGCCGCCGCCTGCGCCGGCACGCGCGGATCGCCGAGGCGCGCGCTGCGCTCGGCGACCAGCAACAGCGCAACGATGAAACGGCGCGACGCCACGCTGGACGGCGGCGCAGCCTGCAACTGCTGCAAGGCCGCCTGCAGCGTCGGCGTCGGCGTCGGCGTCGGCGGCTCGACCGCCGTCGCCTCGGCGTCGAGCGACCAGCGGCATTGCATCGCGAGCTGCGCGGCGCTGCCGGCGTCGAGCCGCGCGACGACCGCCTGCAGATGCTGCTGCGCGGCGAGCTCGCGCAGCCAGCGCGCTGCCGCGACGACACCGCCGGGCTCACGCAACAGCGCCGCCCATACCGCCACGAATGCCGCCGCCGGCGTCTGCGCCGGCACGAACGCCGGCACCGCGCGCGTCCAGAACCAGTCGCGTGGCAGGCGGCCCTGCAGCAGCTGCGACAGCAGCTGCAGATGCGCCTGCAGCGGCGTCGCGAACCACACGGCCGGCGCCTGCGCGGCATCTGCGGCATGTGCCGGCAATGCTCGCTGCTGCGCCTGTCGCAGCGCCTGCTCGACGCGCAGCGCGACGCTGGCGGCACTGGCTTGCGGGTCCAGGCGCGGCAGCTGGATGCGGCGGATCAGCAGCAGGCGGCCGGCGTCGCCGAGCGAGGCCGTGCGCAAAGCGTCCTCGATCAGCCAGCGGCCGCGCTGCGCCGCCGCGTCCTGCGGCGCGCGGATGTGCAGGCGACGGACCTGGCGCATCGCCGTCACCGCGCCAGCACCGCGCTGTTGCTGAACTGCACGCGCATCGTCGTGGTCAGCTGCACGCTGGCCTGCGCGGTCTCGGTGATGCGCGCGCGGGCGACGCCGCCGGCCAGATCCTCGACCACGCCGCGCGCGACGATGCGCGCGTCGTCACCGTGCACCAGCACCGGCATGCCGATGCGCAGTCGCGACAGATCGACCTGCACGTCGAGGCGCACGCCGGGCCGCGCCAGCACCGGCGCCGGCAGATGGCCGGCAATGATCTGTGCGACCGGCGCATGCGCGGCGAGCAGCAGACAGACGCGGACCAGATCGGCCACCAGATCGAGCGCCTGCGGATCGCCGTTGTCGACACGGCCGTAGAGCCAGTCGACCAGCGCCTGCGCGTCGCGGCGCAGGCCGAAGGCCAGCTCGCCCCAGCGCGGCAGGCTGGCGAGATTGCGCAGCGGCGGCGGTTCGTCGTACGCGGACAGCTGCTCGGCCCACAGCAGGCGCAGCGCCGGCGGCGTCTCGGCGAAGCGCGCGTACAGGCAGGCGGCGACCTGGGCGATGTCGTCGAGCGCCTGCGCGAGCCGCCGCGACAGCTCGGCGCGGCCATGCGCGGCGTCGAGCAGGTCGCCGATCGCCAGCAGCGCCGGCGCCTGCACGCGCAGCTGGCTCCAGCTGCTGGCGGCGAGCGCGGCGGTGTCGATCTGCGCGCTGACGACACGCTGCAGGCTGACGGTCTGCACCTGCTGCGCGGTGAACTGGGCGACCGCCAGCGCCAGCCTCGGGCCGCTCGCCGGCTGCCGCGCCGGCGCTGCCGCCAGCCGCTGCGCGGCGCGGGTCTTGGCGTACGCGAACACGCCGGCCAGCGTGTCGACGCGATCGAGCTGGTCGAGCAGTGGAACCAGCGGCGGCAGCCAGCGCAGCGGCACGTCGCGGAACTGCGCGACCAGTTCGCGCAGCTCCTCGGGCACGCCATCGTGACCGTTCAGGCAGGCCGGCACCGGGCTCGGCTGTGCGCCCGGATGCAGCGGCCGCTGCGGCACGGCCAGCAGGGCGTCGGCGAAGCGCGGGCGGCGGAACACCACGCAGTTGACGTGTTCGTCGAGGATGCGGCGGCGACGCGCGTTGATCGCATCGATGCGCAGCTGCTCCTCTGCGCGCAGCGCCTGCGCCAGCGCCAGATCGTGGCGCGCCTCGGCCAGCTCGCCGGCGACGCTGCGCAGCCGCTGCTGCAGGCCCGCGGCCAGCTTGCCGATCTCGGCGCGCGTGCGCGTGCAGTCGTCGATGGCGTTGCGATAGGTCTGCACGCGGCCTTCGAGCAGGCGCAGCAGCGCGATGGTGTTGTCGATCAGCCGCACACCGGCCGAGAAATACGCGGCCTCGTGCTTTTCCGCCGGCTCGTCGGCATCGTCGTGACGCAGGCCGGCGAGGTTCAGATCGGCCAGCGTCGCCGGCTGGCGCGGCGCGCTGGCCGAGCTGCCGGGCTTGCTGTAGCCGGGCAGCACGATGTCGTCGACCTTGATGCCGGTGCCGCCGACGAAGCGGCTGATCTCGGTGACGGCGGCGAGCTTGCCTTCGAGCGCGAAGTTGCGCGCCTCGACCGGTGCCGGCTCCTGCAGGCGCTCGGCCACCGTCACCGTGTTCTGCGCGACGCCGATCAGCGGCGCGGCGGCGAGCACCTCGGTCTCGTCGAAGCGCGCGGCGCCGCCGAGCAGGGTCGCATCGAACGCCGCCTGCCGGATCTGCTTCTGCGCGAGCGGCGTGCCGCCCAGATAGCGGGCCGCGAACACGCCGTCGCTGTAGACCGGCTCGGCCGCCAGCGGCTTGGCGCTGAGGCTGGAGGCGCCGCTGAGCCGGGTCTCGCTCATCAGCATCATCGGCTGCATCGGCAGCACCGGACCACTGCCGCCCTGCGGGGCCTCGCCGGTGACCACCTGCTTCTGCTGCACATAGTCGGCGAGCTGCTTCTGCGAGGCCAAGGCGGTCTCGCCGCGCGTGGCGATCTCGGCCAGCGCCGGCGAGGTCGCCAGCCGCGTCGCCTGGCTGGCGCCGAGCACCTGCTGGCGCACGCGGTAGATGTCGGTGCGCGCGCGCAGGAAGCTGAACTCGATGCGGTCGTCGGCGCGCGCGATTTTTTCGCGCAGCCGCGCGATCAGGCCGTCGAGCCCCAGATCCGGCAGCAGGCGGAAATCCTCGGCGACCACGCTGTTCTGCCAGCGCGCCACCAGCGCATCGCGCAGCGCCACCGAGCGGCGCACGCCGTCGGACACCGTGCCGTAATCGTCCTCGGCGATCGCCGCCAGCTCGGCGGCCGGCAGCTGCCAGTCCCAGGCCTCCTCGAAGCCGCGCACGGGATTCGGCTGCGCGCCGACCGGCAAGGCGTCGCTGAGCCACACGGTGTCGCCGCCCAGGCCGGCCTTGCCGGCCCAGCCCCAGTCGGCGGCGCCGTCGAACAGCGAGAACGCCAGGCCGCCGGCGGCCGTGCCGCCGAGCCCGAGCGCCTCGACCGGCACCTCCAGCCGCGTCCACACGCCGGGCTTGGGCAGGCCGCCGATGCGCAGCCGGCTGGCGCTGCCGTCGCTACCGAACTCGATGCGGTTGGCGCCCCAGTAGGCGCGATGCTCCCAGCTGGCGACCGGCGCGCCGCTGGCGTCCGGCGTCCTGGCGTGGACCTGCAGCATCAGCGTCTGCGGCGGCGCCGCCGGATCGAGCCGCACCCAGACCACCAGCCGCTCGCCGGCGGCCAGCGTCAGCGGCGCGCTGGCGCCGACGAAGTAGTGCTGGTGCACGCCGTCGCGCACGGCGCTGCGATGCACGCGCGTGCTGGCGAACGGCAGGCCGGCCAGCGTCTCGTCGCCGAGCGCTTCGGGATCGGGCTCGGCCTGTACCGGCAGGCGGCCGCTGACGGTCTCGTCGAGCAGTTCGGCGCGGCGGCGCAGCAGCTCGCGGCGCCACAGCCACTCGCGGCGCCGTGTGGGGAACTCCTCTATCTTCTGGTCGAACAGGCCGTCGACGTGCTCGGTGGCCAGTAGCCGCGGCTCGTAGACGGCCTGCGGCACCGGCACCAGCAGCTCGATCTCGTCGGCCTGCGTCAGGTCGATCGGCAGCAGCGACTGGCTGTCGGTGAACGCTGCCTGCAACTGCTCGACCGGCAGCGGCCGCGCCTCGACGCGGAAGCCGGACGGGAAGAAGCGCTGGCGCGCCTGTGCCAGATCCATCACCTCGCGCGGCAGCACGCCGATCGGCGGCAGGTAGCGCAGGCTGCTGTCCAGCGGCAGCAGGCCCTGCAGCGGCGGCGCCAGCAGATTGCGGCCAGCCGCCAGCTGCTCGCCGAGCTGCTCGCTGAACTGCGCGATGCGCGCCTGCCACAGCAGCGCGTCGCCGCTGTCGGCCACCAGCCGCGTGCGCCGCTTCGGCCGTCCGCCGTCGCGGACCACGGCGTGGCGATCGGCGAACAGCGGCGCCCATTGCGCGTCGAAGCCGAGCAGCGCGATCGGCACGCCGTAGTCCTGCCACGGCAGCGTGGCGTCGGTGGCCAGGTTTTTCTCGACGCCGAAGACCTTGTACGCCAGCTCGTTGCGCAGGCTCGCCGCGCCGTTGGCCCAGCCGAGCCACTCGCGCGGCCACAGGTACAGCAGCAGGCGCGCGGCATCGGTGCGGCGCCAGTCCTCGTAGGCCAGATCGCGGACGTCGAGCTCGCACTGCTCGTCGGCATCGAGCCCGCCCACCGTCTCGACCACCGCCGGCTGCAGCAGCAGGATGCCGGCGCGCGGAAACGCCGCGGCCTTGCCGTCGTCGATCAGCTCGCCCAGCGTCGGCCCGAGGCGGCGCGCCAAGGGCGTGCCCTGCTGCTGATCCGGCAGCGGCGTGCCATCGAGCAGTGCCGACGGCGCGCAGACCGGCAGATCGCGCACGCGCACGCGGCGTGCCAGCGGCACCGTCACGTCCTCGCCCTGCGCGTCGATGCCGCGGCCGGCGCCGACGCGCAGCGCCGACTCGGCGCCCTGCTCGATCAGCACTTCCAGCCCTTCGCTGACGCCGGCGGCGCGCATCTGCCCGCGCAAGGCCAGGTAGCCGGCGCGCATCGCCTGCTCCTGACTCAGCGCCAGATGCGAGAGCGCGCGCCCTGTGTAGAGATGCAGCCGCCGCGCCCAGCCGTCCACCGTGTCGGCCAGCGGCGGCGCGACGCCAAGCAGGTGTTCGTCGCGCAGCGGGCGCGCAATGCCGGAAGTGATCTTCATGAGATTGCCCTCACCCCGCGTTTGGACAGGCTGCGAAGTGACATTGAGTCACTCCGCAGTAGCCAAACGCCTCTCCCGCAAGCGGGAGAGGGGCAGGCTACGGTTGACTGCACGAACTCCCCTGCCCAGCAGCCGGCCGCAGGCCGACCACCGTCCCTCTCCCGCATCGCGGGAGAGGGGGGGACCATCCGCGGAGCGGATGGTGGGGCGAGGGCCGCGCGCATCACCGACGCTCCACCAGCTTGCGCACCGCTTCCGGCCCCTCGGCGGCGGCCTTGGCGACCGTCTCCGAATAGCGCGCCAGCTCGGCGCCGGACAGCGTGCGCGCCTGGGCATCGAGTTCCGGCGCGACACCGCTGCCGGCGATGGCGTTGCGCAATTTGACCTCGTCGGCCAGCGCCGGCTGCTCGCGCGTCAGCGCGTTCAGGCCCTCGCCGAGCTTCTTGTCGCCGTAGCGCTGGCCCAGCGCCAGCACCCGCGCCTGGTCGAGCGTTTCGTCCTCGCCGCTGGCCAGCTTGAGATCGTTGACCGCGCTCTGCAGCAGCAGGTCCGAGGCCGACACGCGCGCGTTGCCGAGCAGCGTGGTGATCTCGGCGTTGGCCGAGCTGGTCGCGCTCTTGCGCAGGCGCGACAGCGTGCCGGCGAGCTTGAGCGCGCCGAGCCGCGCGTCGAGCAGCGATTCGATGCGGATATCGTCGCCGGCCAGCGGCAAGGCGCTGCCGGCGAGTTCGCTGCGGTAGGCCAGATTGCGGCGGCGCAGATACCAGAGCCGGCCGCCGTTGGCCGCCAGCGCATCGGCCAGCGCCTGCGGCCAGGCCGCCTGATCGGGCGCCGGTGCCAC
>CBINNP010000209.1:0-6537 GCA_966252075.1 uncultured Solimonas sp. | reverse complement strand
GGCCGCAAAGCGGGTGGCATCACAGCGGTGGCCATAGCGTTAACAGGCCCTAGGCCGGCACCTCGTCGGTCCACACCTTGAAGATTTCAAGCGTGTGCGGGCCGTAAGTGGTGGTGATGGCGACATCAGCAGCGTCGCGGCCGCGGGCGATCAGGATACGGCCGACGCGCGGCTGGTTGTTGCGCGGGTCGAAGCTGTGCCAGCTGCCACCCAGGAACACTTCCATCGAGCCGGCGAAGTCCATGGGCGCGTCGACCGGGGGCACGCCGATATCGCCGAGATATGCGGTGCAATAGCGCGCCGGGATGTTGAGACAGCGGCAGAAGGTGATTGCCAGGTGGGCGTAGTCGCGACAGACGCCGGTGCGTTCGTTGAACGTCTCCCAGGCCGTCTTGGTCGGCCGCGCGTACTCGTAGCCGAAAGTGATGCTGCGATGCACGTAGTCGCAGACGGCTTGTACCCGGGGCCAGCCCAGCGGCGTCGGGCCGAACAGTTTCCAGGCGATGTCGGTCAGCAGGTCGGTCTCGCAGTAGCGACTGCCGAGCAGATAGACCAGCGTCTCCTCCGGCAGCTGTTCCACCGGCAGCTGGACGGCGTTGCGCGCGCGCGGCTCCGGGCGTCCGTGGTCCTGGATCAGGCCGTCGGCGCTCAGGCAGATTCGTCCGGCCGGGGCGACGATGCGGCTGCACCAGTTGCCGAATCCGTCGCGGTAAAGAGTCACCGGCACCGCGGGGTTGGTGCGCAGGTGGTCGGCCCGCAGCAGATCGGATGCGCGCGACTCGTGCGAGTGCAGGTGCAGGATCATCGGCGTCGGCTGCGGACACTGATAGATGAGTTCGTAGCCAAAGCGGATATGCATGGGCAGCCTTCGGTCTCAGACGACGATAAGCAGGTGATGCGGGGACAGCTGCAGCACGATGCCGCGCATGAGCGTCGATGCGCCGGCGCCCCGTGCTGCGCGCGCCGGCATCGACCAGCGCGTTAACAGGCCCTAGATCGAGGTCAGGCTGTGGCGCAGCGGCGTGAGCAGCCGCGTCAGCCGCGATGCCCATTGCGCCTGGCCGGCCGCATCGGCGATCAGGTCCTGGCGGATTTCGATGCCGACATGCGGCAGCCCGCGCCGCTCACCATACGCTGGTATCGAGTAGTCGGTGTCGTCGCCGACCGAGTACGGCTCGTTGTCGCCGATCTGTAGGCCGGGTTCGGTCTGCAGCGCCGCCTCCAGCGCGCGCGCCAGGCGCTCGTCGCGGTTGTACAGCAGGCCGATATGCCAGGGCCGCTGCACGCCCTGGTAGACCGGCGTGAAGCTGTGCAAGGACAGCAGCACGGTGGCTTGCCCGCGTTGCAGCCGCCGGTCGAGGATGTGGCGGATCTGCGCGTGATAGGGCGTGAAGATCTCGTCGACGCGCAGTGCGACGTCATCGGCGCTGAGCTGGTGGTTGCCCGGGATCGGCACCTCGTCGCTGCAGCTGAGGATCGATTCGGCGCTGTCGGGCGGCCGGTTGCAGTCGATCACCAGCCGGGAATACGGCTGCATGACCAGCGTCGCCTGCAGGTTTTCCGCCAGGTGCAGGCCCAGCGCCGCGGCGCCGATATCCCAGCCGATGTGGCGCTGCAGCTGCTCGGCGTGCAGGCCCAGCCCGTTCAGGCTCCGCGGTACGCGCATGCCGGCGTGGTCGCAGAGGATGACGAAGGGCGAATGGCTGCAGGCGTATGCGGTCTGCCACGGCCGCGGTTCGTCCTCAGCGAGCAGAGTGCCGCGGTGACGAGCCACAGGGGAGTGAACATCCATCTGCCGACAGTATCACCCGGATTCGGCTCGGCCGTCGGCGATCGCGCGCATCGGTGACAATCCGCGCATCGAATCGGAGCGAGGAACTGACATGTCGTTCGACTACGAACTGTTCGTCATCGGCGGCGGGTCCGGCGGCGTGCGCGCGGCGCGTACGGCGGCGGGCTTCGGTGCGCGCGTCGGTCTTGCCGAAAGCGCCGAGCTGGGCGGGACCTGCGTCAATCTCGGCTGCGTGCCGAAGAAGATGCTCGCCTATGGCGCCGCCTACGCGGACGAATTTGCGCAGGCGCCCAGCTATGGCTGGACGCTGGACCAGGCCGCCTTCGACTGGCCGACCCTGCTCGCCAACAAGAATCGCGAAATCGCCCGGCTCAACGGCATCTACGCCGACCTGCTCGACAGGGCTGCCGTGCGGACGTTTCGCGGCCACGCGCGGCTGCTGGACGCGCACACGATCGACATCCAGGGCCAGGTCGTGCGCGCCGAGAACATCCTGATTGCCACCGGCGGCGAACCGCAGCTGCCGGCAGTGCCGGGCATCGAGCATGCGATCACGTCCGACCAGGCGTTCCACCTGCCGGCGCTGCCGCGTCGCATCGTCGTCGTCGGCGGCGGCTATATCGCCGTGGAGTTCGCCTCGATCTTCCACGGCATGGGCGCGCAGGTGACGCAGCTGTACCGCGGCACGCTGTTTCTGGGCGCATTCGACGATGGCGTCCGCCAGCATCTGGCCGAGCAGCTGCGGCTCAAGGGTCTGGATCTGCGCTTCAATGCCGACGTCGCGGGCATCGAGCGCCACGGCGACGGCAGTCTGCAGGTGCTGCTGCAAGACGGCGGCACCCTCGCAGCCGATTGCGTGCTCTATGCCACCGGCCGGCGGCCCAGGCTCGATGGCCTCAACCTGCAGGCCACCGCGGCGCGCCTGGATGCGCGCGGCTACATCGAGGTGGATGCGCAATACCGCAGTGCGGAGCCCTCGATCCTGGCGGTCGGCGATGTCATCGGCCGCGTGCAGCTGACGCCGGTGGCGCTGGCCGAAGGCATGGCGGTCGCGCGGCTGCTGTTCCAGCCGCAGGCGTTCCGGCCGCTCGACTACGCGCAGATTCCCACCGCGGTCTTCAGCCTGCCCAATGTCGGCACGGTGGGCCTGACGGAAGCGGCGGCGCGCCAGGCAGGGCACTCGCTGCGCATCTACGAGAGCCGCTTCAAGCCGCTGCGCCTGACGCTGACCGCGTCGCCGGAATCGACCTTCCTCAAGCTGGTCGTCGACGCCGACACCGACCGCGTGCTGGGTTGCCACATGGTCGGGCCGGACGCCGGCGAGCTGATCCAGGGGCTGGCCGTGGCGCTCAAGGCCGGGGCCAGCAAACAGCTGTTCGACGACACCATCGGCATCCATCCCACCACCGCGGAAGAGTTTGTGACGATGCGTCAGGCGCGGCCCGGCTGATGGCCGATTTTCGGACATTCGCAGGCTGATTCTCCGCTTGTGCGAAAAGCGCCGCCGCCAGGCAATCAAACCGCTGGCCAAGCGCCCGGCAAATGCCCGCTTGTGTTAAGATTTTCTGACATCCGATCCCGTCCTGGCGCGGCCGCAAAGGCGCGCTGGAATCCTTTGAAATTCCGGCTGTTGCGTACGTGCTGCTGAGGCCGCGCGCCGGGACGGTAAATGCCTGATCCGCGCCCGACCGATGACCGTCGTCCATGACTGATTTCGCCAAGGAAGTTGTCAGCGTCAATCTCGAAGACGAGATGCGGCGCAGTTATCTCGATTACGCGATGAGCGTGATCGTCGGCCGCGCGCTGCCGGACGCCCGCGATGGCTTGAAGCCGGTGCACCGCCGCTCGCTGTTCGCGATGCACGAGCAGCGCAACGACTACAACAAGCCGTTCAAGAAGTCGGCGCGCATCGTCGGTGACGTGATGGGTAAATACCATCCGCACGGCGACTCGGCGATCTACGACACCATCGTGCGCATGGCGCAGCCGTTCTCGATGCGCTACCTGCTGGTCGACGGCCAGGGCAATTTCGGCTCGGTCGACGGCGATAACCCGGCGGCGATGCGTTACACCGAAATCCGCATGACGCGGATCGCACACGAGCTGCTTGCCGACATCGACAAGGAAACGGTCGATTTCCAGCCCAACTACGACGGTTCCGAGCAGGAACCCAGCGTCCTGCCCGCCAAGTTTCCGAACCTGCTGGTCAACGGCAGCTCCGGCATCGCCGTCGGCATGGCCACCAACATTCCGCCGCACAATCTCGGCGAGGTCATCGACGGCTGCATCGCCCTGATCGACAACCCCTCGATCACGCTGGCCGAGCTGATGCAGCACATCCCGGCGCCGGACTTCCCAACGGGCGGCCTGCTGCTGGATGCGGCAGGACTGGTCGAGGCCTACGCCACCGGTCGTGGCCGCATCGTCGTGCGCGGCCGTACGCACTTCGAGGACGTCTCCGCCGACAAGCAGGCGATCATCGTCACCGAGCTGCCGTACCAGGTGAACAAGGCGCGGCTGCTGGAGAAGATCGCCGAGCTGGTCAAGGACAAGAAGCTCGAAGGCATCACCGAACTGCGCGACGAATCCGACAAGGACGGCATGCGCATGGTGATCGAGCTGCGCCGCGGCGAGAACGCCGAGGTGGTGCTCAACAATCTGTTCCAGCAGACGCAGCTGCAGGACAGCTTCAATCTCAACATGGTGGCGCTGGACAACGGTCAGCCGCGACTGTTGTCGCTGCAGCAGCTGCTCGACATCTTCGTGCGGCACCGCCGCGAGGTCGTGACGCGCCGCACCCGCTACCTGCTGCGTGAAGCGCGCCGCCGCGCCCACGTTCTGGAAGGCCTGTCGGTCGCGCTGGCCAATCTGGATGCGGTGATCGCGCTGATCCGCAGTTCGCCGACGCCGGCCGAGGCCAAGGCCGGCCTGATGGGCAGCATCTGGGAGCCCGGCCCGGTGCTGGCGATGCTGGAACGCGCTGGCGCCGACGCCTCGCGGCCGCAGGAGCTGACGCGCGAGTTCGGCATCATCGATCACGACGGCAAGCCCGGCTACCGGCTTTCCGAAGCGCAGGCGCAGGCCATTCTGGAATTGCGCCTGCACCGGCTGACCGGCCTGGAGCAGGACAAGATCCACGACGAGTTCAAGGCCCTGCTGGAGGCGATCCTCGATTACCTCGACATCCTCGGTTCGGAGACGCGCCTGCTGTCGGTGATCCGCGGCGAGCTGCTGGAGGTCAAGGAACAGTACGGCGACGAGCGCCGCACCGAGATCACCGACGCCGCGCTCAACATCAATCGTGAAGACCTGATTCCGCCGCAGGACATGGTCGTCACGCTGTCGCACGAGGGCTACGTCAAGGCGGTGCCGCTGGTCGAATACCAGGCGCAGAAGCGGGGCGGCCGCGGCAAGATCGCCGCCACCACCAAGGACGAGGATTTCGTCGACCGCCTCTGGGTCGCGCATTCGCACGACACGCTGCTGTGCTTCAGCAGCGCCGGCAAGTGCTACAAGCTGCGCGTGTTCGAGCTGCCGCCGGGTTCGCGCGGCTCGCGCGGCAAGCCGTTCAACAATCTGCTGCCGCTCGAAGGCGGCGAGAAGATCAATGCCGTGCTGGCGATCAAGAGCTTCGCGCCGGCGCCGCTGCTCGAAGGCGAGGAGCCCAGGAGCAGTTTCATCTTCATGGTCACGCGCCGTGGCACCGTCAAGAAGACCGAGCTGGCCGCGTTCCAGAACGTGCGTCGCAACGGCATCATCGCCGTCGACCTGCGCGTCGACGACGAGCTGGTCGGCGTCGCGCTGACCCGCGGCAACGACGACGTGATCCTGGTCTCCGACGGTGGCCGTGCGATCCGCTTCAACGAGAACGACGTGCGCGTGATGGGTCGCGGCGCGACCGGCGTGCGCGGCATCCGCCTGCTGAAGGCGTTTGCCGGCAGCGAGGAGGAGGGTGAGGACGCGCTCGAAGCGGCCGAGGATGGCGACGAGGCCGGCGCCGAAGGCGTTGACGGTGCGCGCGTGATCGCGCTGATCGTCGCCGAGGGTGGCGACATCCTCACCGTCTCCGAATTCGGCTACGGCAAGCGCACGCCGGTCGAGCAGTTCCCGCGTCGCGGCCGTGGCGGCCAGGGCGTGATCGCCCAGGCGCTGTCCGACAAGACCGGCCGGCTGATCGGCGCCGTCACCGTCGACGACAGCCATCAGGTCATGCTGATTTCCGAGAACGGCATCCTGATCCGCTTCAAGACCACCGACGTGCGCACCATGAGCCGCAACACCCAGGGCGTGCGCCTGATGCGCCCGGTCGACGGCGACCGCCTGGTCAGCGCCGACCGTATCGTCGGTGACGACGATGGCGAGGAAGTGGCCGAAACCGGCGACGAGACGCCGACGGAATAAACGCCGTCGGCGTTGTCCCGGTGAAAGCCATTGCTGTCCGGGATATGTCCCCACTTTGTCATCCGGGCGCAGGCCGGTATCCCGGGCGGTGCCTACCCGGAGCACGATCACCGCGCTTAGCCAGGGGTCCCGGCCTGCGCCGGGACGACGAGCCAATTCGGGCGTCGCCCTACGACAGATGCGCGCGCAATCGCTGCGCCGCGAGTTCACCGGCAGTGACGGCGGTATTGACGCAGGCCAGCGCGACGTAATCACCGGCAAGCTGCACGCGTGAGCCGAAGTTGAGGCTCTTGACCAGGCGATCGACGTTGTGCCGGGCCGCGGCGGCCGGGCCGCGGCGCACG
>CBINNP010000208.1:0-6643 GCA_966252075.1 uncultured Solimonas sp. | reverse complement strand
CGTGGATTCGCGGCCGCGTGCTCGGCGGTTCCAGCTCGGTCAACGGCCTGCAGTATCAACGTGGGCACAAGCAGGACTACGAGCACTGGGAGCGCGACCTCGGCCTCAGGGGCTGGGGCTGGAGCAGTTTCGGCAGGATCTTCCGCGATCTGGAAAACCATGCACTGGGCGCCAACGAGTGGCGTGCCTCGGGCGGCCCCATCCATGTCGCGCAGTCGAGCAACAGGACGCCGATCATGGACAAGGTGATCGAAGCGGCCGGCCAGCTGGGCATCGCCCAGCGCGAAGATCCCAGCCACCCGTCCGAAGAGGGCGTCAGCTATATCTGCGCAAACATCCACCGCGGCCAGCGCTGGAACTCGGCGCGCGCCTTCCTCGATCCGGTGCGCGGGCGCAGTAACCTGCGCATCGTCACCGAGACCGTCGCGACCGCGCTGCTATTCGAAGGCCGCAAGGCTGTCGGCGTCGAATGTCTGCGCAACGGCGTCAAGGAAGTGTTCAAGGCCGGCCGTGAAGTGATCGTCAGCGCCGGTGCGCTGGAATCGCCCAAGCTGCTGCAGCTGGCGGGCATCGGCGATCAGCAGCATCTGTCGTCGCTCGGCATCCCGGTCCTGCAGCACAGCCCCGACGTCGGCAGGAACCTGCGCGAGCATCTGATCTACACCGTGCAGTTCCGCCTGAACGGCCCTTACAGCCAGAACCCGGAGTATTCAGGCTGGCGGCTGGCCAAGCAGGCGCTGAACTACGTGTTGAGGAAGAAGGGCCTGCTGTCTACCGGGCCTTTCGACATCACCGCCTTCGTCAAGGCCGACCCGGCTTCCGACCGTCCCGATGCGCAACTGGTGGCGGCGGCGATGACGATGGATCTGGCCAAATGGGAAGGCTTCGAGAAAGGCGTGCCGATGGAGCAGGAGCCGGGCTGCACGATGCTCGGCTACGTGCTGCGTCCGGAGAGCCAGGGCTATCTGGGCATCCGCTCCAGAAATGCGCTGGACGCGCCGGAGATCGTCCACAACCACCTCGCGCACGAGTACGACAAGCGCGTCGCGCTGGCGACGGCGCGACTGATCCGCCGCATCTTCGAACAGCCGGCGCTCAAGCCCTACGTCAAGGGCGAGATCCTGCCGGGCGCACAACTGCAGAGCGACGACGAACTGCTGCAGGCCTACAGCATGATGGGTGGCGCGGGCTATCACGCGGCAGGTACCTGTCGCATGGGCAGCGACGCCGACAGCGTGCTCGATGAGCAGTTGCGCGTGCGCGGCATCGCCGGCCTGCGCGTCGTCGACCTGTCGGTGTTCCCGACACTGGTGTCCGGCAACACGCACGCGCCGGTGTCGGCGCTGGCGTGGCGGGCCGCCGAGCTGATTCTCGACGAGCAAAAGCTGGCGCGCGCGGCCTGAACACGACCGCCACGGTACCCCCGGGGAGGCGAGTCCACGCAATGGCCGCCTCTTTCTACTGAATACGAGTTCAATCGAGCTTTCCGCGCGGCGGAAGCAGGAGAACGAAATGTCCCAGAGATTTCAGCTCGGCAGCACCGATGTGCGGAATCAATTGATCTGCTCGTGGTCAGGGGCGGTGATGGTCGTCTTGCTGGTGCTGACCTGGGGTTTGATGGGGCAGAACCTGCCAAACATCTCCGCGACGCTGGGCGCGGACGCGGTAGCCGCCCACTACTCCGAAAATGGCCTGATGATCCGCATGGGCATGGTGCTGGCCTTGGCCATCGTCGGTCTGATGATTCCGTGGTCGGCGCAGATCACGGCGGTGATGCAACGCATCGAGTCGCGATCCCGCGTGCTGAGCTATTCGCAGCTGATCGGCGGTGCGCTGACGGTGCTGGTCTGCTCGTTGTCCTGTGTGTTCTGGATCGCGGCGAGCTTTCGCGAACGTGCTCCGGAAACCGTGCAGCTCCTGCATGACCTGGGCTGGATCGGCATCGATCCCCTATACGTCTGCACTGCGGTGCAGGCGATTTCCGTCGGCGTGCTGGGTCTGCAGGATACCCGTGACACGCCGCTGTTTCCGTCGTGGTTCTGCTGGTTCTGCATCTGGACCGGCATCAGCTTCTTTCCGATCAGCCTGATGTGCTTCTTCAAGCACGGTCCGTTCGCATGGAACGGCCTGCTCGGCTTCTGGGTGCCGTATAGCTGTTGGGCGGTGTGGATTCTGCTGCAGAGCTACTTCACCGCGCGCGCCGTGGTGGTTCTTGAGCGCGAGGAACTTGGTATCCCCGGCGCAAGTCCCGCACGCCCGCATAGCCCTCGCGGCGCAGCAGGAGCGTCCGCCTAGCGTTGCTCTCGACGCCGGACTTTCGCGCCGGCCGCCGTCACCGCGACCGGGGCGATGCGTCGTGGTCAGCGACTAAACGCCGGCGCGACGCGCGTTGCACAAGACACATTGCTTTGATCAGCACGATGAGCGGGAAAGGGAATGAATACTGAAGACGCCGAAGCCTTGAACTATCTGGCCCATGCCGAGTGCCGGCCCTGGCCGGCAGAAACCGCAGCTTCCGAACGGCCGGTGATCAAGGCGATTGGAGTCATTGGCGCCGGTACGATGGGTAGCGGCATCGCGATGAACTTCCTCAACATCGGGCTGCCGGTGACGCTGGTCGATACCGGCCAGCCTGCGCTGGATCGCGGTCTGGCGGCGATTCGTCGTAATTACGAGAGTGCGTTGCGGAAAGGCAGACTGACGGAAGCCGAGCTGCAGGCGCGGATCGCACTGCTGCGGACGTCGACATCGATGCAGGATCTGCATGACTGCGATCTGATCATCGAGGCGGTGTTCGAGGCCATGGAGGTCAAGCGCGCCGTCTTCACCCAGCTCGACGCCATCGCCAAACCGGGCGCGATTCTGGCGACCAACACCTCGTACCTGGATGTCAATGAGATCGCGGCGGTGACGCGTCGCCCGGAGTGGGTGCTCGGGCTGCATTTCTTCTCGCCTGCCAACATCATGAAGCTGGTGGAGATCGTTCGCGCCGACCACACCGCCGCAGTGGTCGTCGATACGAGCGTCGAGCTGGCCAGGGCGATCGGCAAGATTCCCGTCGTCGTCGGTGTCTGCTACGGGTTCGTCGGCAACCGCATGCTCGCGCAACGGCGACGCGAATCGGAGCGGCTGATTCTTGAAGGCGCGATGCCTTGGGATGTCGATCGCGTCTTCACCGAGTTCGGCTTTCCGATGGGGCCGTTCGCGATGGCGGATCTGGCAGGCCTGGATCTTGGCTGGTCGAAGGCGCGCTCCCGTTCGGCCACGGTACGCGAGCTGCTCAATGAAATGGGGCGGCACGGCCAGAAGGCCGGCGCCGGCTACTATGACTACGACAGCCAGCGGCAGCGACAGAACTCTGCCGTGGTCGAGAAGCTGATTCTCGAATTTTCAGAGCGCCAGGGCATCAAGCGCCTGCCGATCTCTGATGAAGAGATGCTGCAGCGCTGTCTGTATCCGATGATCAACGAGGCGGCACGAATCATCGACGAAGGCGTTGCGCGCTCGGAAGCGGACGTCGACGTGGTCTGGGCCAACGGTTACGGATGGCCGCGCCGTACAGGTGGGCCGATGTACTACGCGCGCCGAATCGGACTGGACCACATCGTCGCCAGCCTGCAGCGCTTCGAACAGAGGCTCGGTGCGGACTTCGAAGCTTCGCCCGCGCTGCGAAAACTGGCTGTGGGGGACCTGTCCTAGCCGCGAACGCGCCTGCCCGTAGATCGGCTACCGGCAGGCGCGTTCGACGAGCTCAGACGCGCTCGAATGCCAGCGCGATGCCCTGTCCGACGCCGATGCACATCGCGATCAGTGCACGCCGGCCGCCGCCGGCCTGTAGCTGGTGAACCGCAGTCTGCACCAGGCGTGCGCCACTCATGCCGAGCGGATGTCCTAGCGCGATCGCGCCTCCGTTCGGATTGACCTGAGCGGCGTCGTCGGCGAGTCCGAGTTCGCGCATGACGGCCAGGCTCTGCGCCGCGAAGGCTTCGTTCAGCTCGATCACGTCGAAATCCGCGACCTGCAGCTTCAGCCGATCCAGCAGCTTGCGCACGGCCGGAACCGGGCCGATGCCCATGATGCGCGGCTCGACGCCGGCCGTCGCCATGCCGAGGAAGCGCGCGCGCGGCTGCAGGCCGTGCCGCGCCGCAGCGCTACCGCTGGCCAGCAGCAGCGCTGCGGCGCCGTCGTTGATGCCGGAAGCGTTGCCGGCCGTCACGGTTCCATTTGCGAACAGGGGCTTGAGCTTGCCGAGACCGTCAAGCGAGCTGTCGGCACGGGGGTGTTCGTCAACCTCGACGTGCAGCGGGTCACCCTTGCGGCCGGGAATCTGCACCGCAACGATCTCGCTGGCGAAGTATCCATTGCGCTGCGCGCGCGCGGCGCGCTGGTGGCTGCGCAGGGCGAAAGCATCCTGATCGGCGCGGCTGATGCCGAATTGCCCCGCCAGGGTTTCAGCCGTCTGCGGCATGGTGTCGACGCCGAACTGAGCGCGGAACGCCGGGTTGACGAAGCGCCAGCCCATCGTCGTGTCCTCGAGCGTTTGTGCACGCCCGAACGCTGTTTCGGACTTCCCCATCACATACGGCGCGCGCGACATGGATTCCACGCCGCCGGCGATCGCCAGATCGAGTTCTCCGCTGGCAATCGCACGAGCGGCGGTGCCAACGGCATCAGCGCCGGAGCCGCAGAGGCGGTTGATCGTCACGCCCGGCGTCGTCAGCGGCAGCCCGGCGAGCAACAGCGACATGCGCGCGACGTTGCGATTGTCCTCGCCGGCCTGATTGGCGCAGCCGAGAAAAACGTCATCGACCGCGCTCGCAAGAGCGCTGTTGCGCCGCAGCAGCTCGCGGATCGGCACCGCCGCCAGATCGTCGGCACGAATCTGCGACAAGGCGCCGCCGTAACGACCGATCGCCGTGCGAACGGCATCGCAAACGAAAGCTTCCGGCAAGGGCACAAGGTTCTCCGTCTGTGGGTTTGGGAGCTCGCAGTCGCGTCCGTTTCTGGCTGTCCGCGCATGCAATCGGCGCTTCAGTTGCAACTTCAGCATTGCTCTAATAAAGTAGCATAACAGAAATGCTTATATAGCATTATTACAGGTAACCATCGCCGCGTGCCGATGCGTTGCTGCATATGTCTTCGGAAGGAGAACGGGTGGAAGATCAAAAGAAGCGGCCGCTCTCGGGTATTCGTGTTCTTGAACTCGGCACGATGGTGGCCGGTCCGGTTGCGGGTACTCTGCTGGCTGATTTCGGGGCAGAGGTCATCAAGCTGGAACAGCCGGGAAAGGGCGATCCGATCCGCCAGTCCGGACCGTTTGCAGAAGGGGAAAGCCTTTACTGGCACGTCGAGGGTCGCAACAAGAAATCGATGACGCTGGATCTGCACGTGCCGGCGGCGCAGAAGCTGCTGTGCGAGCTCGTCAAGCATGCCGACGTGCTGATCGAGAACTTCCGCCCCGGCACCATGGAGAAGTGGAATGTTGGTTGGGCGACGCTGCGCGAGATCAATCCGCGCCTGATCATGCTCAGCGTCTCCGGCTTCGGACAAACCGGCCCGTACTCGAGCCGCCCCTCATATGACCGCGTGGCCCTGGCGTTCTCGGGATTCTTGAATATGACCGGATTCCCGGACCGGCCTCCGGTGCGGCCTGGGTCAGCAGTGGCTGACTACCAGGCAGCATTGATGGGCGCGTTCGCCGTTGCCCTGAGCCTCTATGACCGTGACAAGCAGGGCGGCACCGGACGCCAGATCGATGTTTCGCTTTATGAGTCCGTACTGCGCTTCACCGACGTGATGGTGACTGCGTACGACAAGCTGGGGCTCAAGCGCGAACGGCGTGGCAACTCGCACTTCGCTGCGGCGCCTGGCGATCACTACGAGACCAGCGATGGTCGTTATATCGCCCTGACAGTCTCGGCCGACAATGTGTTTCGCCGGCTTTGCCAAGCGCTGGGCCGTCCAGAGCTGGGAGCGGACTCGAAGTTCGCCACGCATGCGAATCGTGTGGCGAACTACGCGGAGATCAACGGCATCGTTGCCGACTGGATCCGCGAGCAGTCGGTAGAGCACGTCTGCGCGCAGCTTACCGAGAACGGCGTACCGCATGCCCTGATCTACGGCGTACAGGATATCGTCGCCGACCCGCACTATGCCGCGCGCGGCTCGTTGGCCACGATCGATCACCCAAAACTCGGCCCCTTGAAGATGCCCGGCATTCTGCCGCGCATCGGCGATGCGCCGCCGCCGCCGCTGCGTGCCGCTCCGGAACTGGGGGCGCATACGGAGGAAGTGCTTCGGGGCTGGCTCGGCTGTACGCAGGCCAGGCTCGATGAGCTGCGCGGCGTCGGAGCCATTTGAGGACGTAAGAACCGTGCTGGGCGCAAGGTCATGCCTTGCGAGCGGCGGGAGGAAAGGTGCGTGCGGATGCCTGCTGCGGTACGCGCTATGACATATAAAGACAGCGGGCATGGCGTCGCGGTGACGATGGAGTGCGTTCAGTAGAGAACGTACGCTCCAGGGGAGCCCAGCGCCGACCGAGGAGTAGCAATAAAAAAGGCCGCCTCAGGAGAGGCGGCCTTTTTTTGCCGGAGCGGTTCAGCCGCGGACGATTCACGCCCACGATTGGTTAGGGAACAGGAAG
>CBINNP010000207.1:0-6674 GCA_966252075.1 uncultured Solimonas sp. | reverse complement strand
TCTGCCACGACCACATCAGCGGCACGCTGCTTGTCAGCGTTGCCAGCAGCGCGAAGTAGAACACCACGCGCTCGGCCGTCTCAGTGTCCGCGATGCGGCGGATGCCCACCATGGCGCAGGCAGCGAGCACGCCGGACGCCAGGCCGATCAAGGCTGCACTGCCGTTGAACGTGTGTGCATCCGGCTTGACGATCAGCGTGATGCCGGCCAGCCCGAGCAGCGCCGCCGGGAACACGATCAGCGGTGGTTTCTCGGCGATCCATCCCCAGGCGATGAACGGCACCCACAGCGGCGTCGAATAGGCCAGCAGCACCGCGGTCGCCAGCGGCAGCGCGCCGATCGCGTAGAAGAAGCAGTACATCGCGGCGACGCCGAAGGCGGCCCGCCACAGATGGCCGCCGAGGCGGCGCGTCTTCAGCGCGCCGGGACCATGCCGCAGCAGCCAGGGCAGCAGCGTCAACAGGCTGACCGAGCAGCGCACGAAGACCACGACCGCGTTGGGGGTATCGGACGCGGCCTTGATGCAGGCGCCGGCCACGGCGAAGGCGGCGGCGGCGAGGATCGCGTGGATCGCGGCGCGGCGGATGTTGATCGGCTTCAAGCGTGTCTGCAGAACGGTGAACGGCGATGATTGACGGGCGAACGGCGTGACCGGCCCGCCGGCAAGCCGCTAGATTCTAAGGCTTGAACCCCAGGCGAAGGAGTGCCGCGGATGCGGGGCCCGGTCCGGACTGTCACTGCATGAAGCCGCTCGACGCCATTGTCCTGACGCAGGGGCTGGTGGCCGCGGCGTGCTGGGCGGCCGCCGTCGCCGCCTTGCTCAGCGGGTGGTGCGGGCGGCCGCCGCCACGACAGCTGGCCGTCGAGCGCGGCATGATCGCTGGTCTGCTGTTCGCGGTTGGCGCCTGGATGCTGCTGCGGGCCATCTTCGAGGTGCCGCCTGTATTGCTTCTGCTGCTCGCAGCGTCGATGGCGCTGGCCGCCGTGACCCTGGCGCTGAGCTGGCTGGGCCTGATCGGTCGTATCGAGCCTGAGGCGCCGCTGCCCGGCGATGCGGCTTTGCGCGAGGAACTGCTGCGTCGCGAAAGCGCAGAGCAGCAGTTGCGCCAGGCGCTGGCCGACTACCGGCGTTCGGCGGCCGATTTCGAGCAGTTCGCCTACGCCGCTTCGCACGATCTGCAGACGCCGCTGCGCAACATCCAGGGTTTCGCGCAGTTGCTCGACGAGCGGCATGGGCAGGGGCTCGGCGTCGAGGCGCGCGAGTTTCTCGGCTATATGCAGCAAGGCATCGCGCAGATGCAGGCGCTGGTCGAGTCCCTGCTGCAACTGTCGCGGATCAACCGCCAGCAGCTGGTTTTTGCCCATCTACCGCTGCGCCTGACGGTGGCGCGCGCCAGCGAACCGCTGCGCGCCGACATCGACCGGCTTGGCGCCGAGATCATCGCGCCGGACCTGCCCGAGCTCAGCGCCGACCACGGCATGCTGGCGCAACTGCTCCGCAATCTGTTCGCCAATGCGTTGAAGTTCCAGCCCCCTGGCCAGCGGCCGCGGATCACGGTCCGCGCGCGGCGCGAGCATGAGCATTGGCATCTGACGATCACCGATAACGGCATCGGCATCCCGGATGAGCAGCTGGAGCAGGTGTTCGCCCCGTTCCGGCGGCTGCATCGGCAGGACGAGTTCGATGGCACCGGCATGGGGCTGGCCATTTGCCGCAAGATCGCCGCGCACCACGACGGCGACATCTGGGCCGAGGCGCATGCGGGCGGGGCGCAGATCCATCTGCTGCTGCCGGCGCGGCGCTCTCTTGGCGGCGACGCTGGACCCGCGGCCCCGGCTTCTTGAAAATACGCGCCCCCGACCCCAAGCGCTGGGTCGGACGTGTTTCTTCGAGAGAGCGATGCCGATTTACGACTACCACTGCAATGCCTGCGGCGCCGACAGCGAGATCCTGCAGAAGATCTCCGATCCGCCGGAAACCAAGTGCCCGGAATGCGGCAAGCGCAAGCTGGTCAAGCAGGTCTCGGCTGCCGGATTCCGGCTGAGCGGCGGCGGCTGGTACGAAACCGACTTCAAGAAGTCCGGCGACAAGAAGAAGAATCTGGCTGGCGACAAGACTGCCGACAGCGGCAAGTCCGAGACCAAGGCGGAGGCCAAGCCAGACGCCAAGCCAGACATGAAGAAGGAAGCCAAGCCCGCGCCGGCCGCCAAGTCGGACTGATGCCGGGCGGCTGCCCACGTCGGCGCGTGGCCGACCGCCGGGCGCGCGGTTAAACTACGCGGCCCCGAAACCGCGGACGCGGTTTTTCCGTTCCTTTCCGAGAACCTGCGCACAGCAGGTCGAGCCACGAAATCACGATGCGTAGCCATTACTGTGGTCAGGTCACCGAAGCGCTGACCGGCCAGACCGTTACCGTTTGCGGCTGGGTCCACCGCCGCCGCGATCATGGCGGCGTCGTGTTCATTGACCTGCGCGACCGCGAGGGGCTGCTGCAGTGCGTGTTCGATCCGGACACCCAGGAGGCGTTCCAGACCGCTGACCGCCTGCGTTCGGAATGGGTCATCAAGATCACCGGCCGCGTGCGGCCGCGCCCGAGCGGCACCGAGAACGCCAACATGCCGACCGGCAAGGTCGAGCTGCTGGCCAAGGAAATCGAGATTCTCAATCGCTCGGAGACGCCGCCGTTCCATCCTGACGACGAGACCGTCGGCGAGGATACGCGCCTCAAGTACCGCTACATCGATCTTCGTCGCGTCGGCATGCAGAAGAACCTGCGGCTGCGCCACAACGTCATCAAGCGCATCCGCGATTTCATGGATGCCAACGGCTTCGTCGATGTCGAGACGCCGATCCTGACCAAGGCGACACCGGAAGGTGCGCGCGACTATCTGGTGCCCTCGCGCACGCATCCCGGCAAATTCTTCGCGCTGCCGCAGTCGCCGCAGCTGTTCAAGCAGCTGCTGATGGTGTCGGGCCTGGATCGCTACTACCAGATCGCGCGCTGCTTCCGCGACGAGGATCTGCGCGCCGACCGCCAGCCCGAATTCACCCAGCTCGACGTCGAGACCTCGTTCCTGACGCAGGAGCAGATCATGGCCCTGATCGAGGGGCTGGTGAAGGATCTGTTCCAGGACGTGCTCGGAGTCGATCTCGGCACCTTGCCGCACATGAGCTTCGAGGAGGCGATGCGCCGCTATGGCTCCGACAAGCCGGATCTGCGCAATCCGCTGGAGCTGGTCGACGTCAAGGACCTGGTCAACGATGTCGATTTCAAGGTGTTCTCGGCGCCGGCCAACGACGACAAGAGCCGCGTCACCGCGCTGCGCGTGCCGGGCGGCGCCAGGTTCTCGCGCGGCGAGATCGACAAGTACACCGACTTCGTCAAGGTCTACGGCGCACGCGGTCTGGCGTATATCGTCGTCGAGGACAAGTCCAGGGGCCGCGACGGCCTCAAGTCGCCGATCGTCAAGAACCTGCACGACCGTGCGATCACCGGCATCCTGGAACGTACCGGCGCACAGGACGGCGACGTGGTGTTCTTCGGCGCCGACAAGTCCAAGGTGGTCAGCGACGCCCTCGGCGCGCTGCGCCTGAAGATCGGCAACGACCTGGGCTTGACGGCCGGCGGCTGGCGCGCGCTGTGGGTGGTCGACTGGCCGATGTTCGAGTACGACGACGAATCGCAGCGCTGGGTGTCGCTGCACCATCCGTTCACGGCGCCCAAGCCCTATGACTCCGCGGCATTGCGCGCCAATCCGGGCGCGACGCTGTCGCAGGGTTATGACATCGTCCTCAACGGCGTCGAGATCGGCGGCGGCTCGGTGCGCATCCACAGCCCCGAGGTGCAGCAGGCGGTGTTCGACCTGCTCGGCATCGGCGCCGAGGAGCAGCAGGAGAAGTTCGGCTTCCTGCTGGAGGCGTTGTCCTTCGGTGCACCGCCGCACGGCGGGCTGGCCATCGGCCTCGATCGCCTGGTCATGCTGATGTCCGGCGGCCAGTCGATCCGCGAGGTGATCGCCTTCCCGAAGACGCAGACCGCGCATGATCCGCTGACTGCGGCGCCGAGCGAAGTCGATCTGCGCCAGCTGCGGGAACTCAACATCCGTTCGACGGTCCAGCCCAAGGCGCCGGGCGAGCCGCAGGCGCCCAAGGCCTGAACCCCTACCAAGCAGGAGCGGAAATTCATGCGTTTGCAGCGAGTTTTGAGCGTGTCGGCATCGTTGGGCCTGATGATGCTGGCCTCGGCCTGCAACGGCATCGGCAGTGGATCGCGACCCGAAGCGCTGGAACTGCGGCGCAGCCAGGCGACCGCGATCCTGGGCACCGAAACGAACCGGACGGTGAGCTGCTTCCCGGATCAGATGGCGGCGGTCATGATCCAGACCGATGGCCGCGAGGGAGACTTCACCGCTCGGGTGAACTGGACCTCATCCAACCCCGACGTGCTGCGCGTCAGCAATGGCGATATCGAGTATCCGGACGACGACACCCAGGTCTTCGGGCCGGGCGTGATGTTGCCGCAGAAGCCGGGAACGGCGACGGTGACGGCCAGCTTCTCGACTTTTTCGGCATCCTACGACGTCGAGGTGATCGAGCCGGAATCGATGACGCTGACGCCGATCGACCCCACCGTCGCCTTGCTCGCCACGCAGCCGCTGACGCTGAAGGCGCGGGTGGCTGGCTACGACCTCGATGTGACGCGCTCCGTCAGCTGGGCTTTCGACGATCCCGATACGACCGTCGCCAACTTCAGTTCCAGCGCCGCCGGGCTGATAACGCTTGAAAAGGTGGAAGGCACGCTGGTTGCGCGGCCGAAGCTGCTGGCATGCCCGGACGACTCACCCACCGCCGCGCTGGCCGCCGACCTGAAGACCACGATCAAGGCGCGCAAGGCCACCTCGATCACCACCAGCCGCCAGTTCGCCAAGGACGATGGCTCGGTGGATCCGCTGATCGTCGGCAACTCGGAAACCATCACTTTCATCGCGCATTTCGCCGATACCGACGCGACACACGACATCAGCAATTCCGGTGTCGTGTCGCTGACTTCCGACAAAACCGCGGTAGCGGGCTCGGTCGTCAATCGCATCGTCGGCGTGGCGGATGGCACGGCGAACCTCACGCCGAAGTTTCCTTCCGTCACGATCGAGGGATTCCCGGTCCTGGAAGCGGCGCCGCTGCCGGTGACGGTGCTGACGCGTACTCTGCAGAGCTTCGAGGTGGAGCCGGCGGCCCCCGAAATGACCGCGTTGAGCCGCCTGCAGCTGCGCGCCGTCGGCACTTACCAGGATGGCAGCAAGCAGGAGATCACCAACCATGTGACGTGGCGGCTCGCCGATGACGATGCCGGAACGGCAGCCTTCACCACCCCGCTCGGCACGGTCGTGTCCCTGCAGTCGCAGGATGCCCAGGTTACCGTCACCGCAACCAGCACCAAGGACAGCAGCAAGGTGTTGACCGTGCCGGTGCTCATCAAGGCCGTGCCCTGAAGGCATGCATATTCGGGTGAAAACCCGGGAGTGACACCATGGCCGCTGCGCTCAAGATTGAAGAATTCAGCCTGCTCGAGGACGGCGAATGCGATGCCCGCATCGTCGCCGCCAAGAACATCCTCGGCAAGCGCCTGTGCATTCTCGGGCACCACTACCAGCGCAACGAGGTCTTCAAGCACGCCGATTTCTTTGGCGATTCGCTGAAGCTCTCGCAGCTGGCCGCGACCACCGACGCCGAGTTCATTGTCTTCTGTGGCGTGCACTTCATGGCTGAGGTCGCGGACATCGTCACGCACGGCCGGCGCACGGTGATCCTGCCGGACCTGGCCGCCGGCTGCTCGATGGCCGACATGGCCAACCTGATCAAGGTGCGCCGCTGCTGGGCCGAGCTGTCGGAGATTCTCGATCCCGACCAGAGCGTCACGCCGGTCACCTATATCAACTCCGCGGCTGACCTGAAGGCCTTCTGTGGCCAGCATGGCGGCATCGTCTGCACCTCCAGCAACGCCCGCGCGGTGCTGGAGTGGTCGTTCGCGCGCCGCGAGAAGGTGCTGTTCTTCCCGGACCAGCATCTGGGCCGCAACACGGCCTTCAACATGGGCATCCCGCTCGATGAGATGGCGGTCTGGGATTTCTCCAAGCCGCTCGGTGGCAACACGCCCGAGCAGATCCGCAAAGCCAAGATGATTCTGTGGAAGGGCTTCTGCTCGGTCCACCAGATGTTCCAGCCGGCGCACATCGACAATTTCCGTGCGCGCGTGCCGCACGGCAAGGTCATCAGCCATCCGGAAAACGCCTTCGAGGTCTGCCAGAAGAGCGATTTCGTCGGCAGCACCGAATACATCCTGCGCACCATCCGCGCCTCGCAGGCCGGTGAGCACTGGCTGGTCGGCACCGAGCTGAACCTGGTCAACCGCGTCGCCGACGAGATGAAGGCCAAGGGCGTGACGGTGGAATTCATGTCGCCGACCGTCTGCATGTGCTCGACGATGTTCCGCACCGATCCGCAGCATCTGGCCTGGACGCTGGACAACCTCGTTGCCGGCCAGACCGTCAACCGCATCCGCGTGCCGGAAGCGATCGCCAAGCCGGCGCTGGCGGCGCTGGAGCTGATGCTGGAAGTGGTGGACTAGGGCCTGTTAACGCTATGGCCGCCGCTGTGATGCCACCCGCTTTGCGGC
>CBINNP010000206.1:0-6676 GCA_966252075.1 uncultured Solimonas sp. | reverse complement strand
GGGAGGGGCGCCATCCGGTGGTCGAGCAGCACCTGCGCGAGCCTTTCGTACCCAACGATCTGCTGCTGTCCGACAGCCAGCGGCTGCTCGTGATCACCGGCCCCAACATGGGCGGCAAATCGACCTTCATGCGGCAGTCGGCACTGATCGTGCTGCTCGCCCACGCCGGCAGCTTCGTGCCGGCGGCGGCGGCGCGGATCGGGCCTGTCGACCGCATCTTCACGCGCATCGGCGCCGCCGATGATCTGGCCGCCGGCCAGTCGACCTTCATGGTCGAGATGAGCGAGACCGCCAACATCCTGCACAACGCCACGCGCGAAAGCCTGGTGCTGATGGACGAGATCGGCCGCGGCACCTCGACCTACGATGGCCTGTCGCTGGCGCGCGCAGTCGCCGAGCATCTGGCCAGCGAGGTCGGTGCCTTCACGCTGTTCGCGACGCATTATTTCGAGCTGACCGAACTGGAGCGCTCGCTGGCTGGCGTCGCCAACGTGCATCTGGATGCTGCCGAGTACCACGACGCCGGACAGGAGCGGCTGGTTTTCCTGCACCACGTCAAGGCCGGTCCGGCGAACCGCTCCTACGGCCTGCAGGTGGCAGCGCTGGCCGGCGTACCGCCGAAGGTGATCGGCGCTGCGCGCAGCTATCTGCAGATGCTCGAAAGCGGCGAGATCGCCAAATCGATTCCGGCGCGCGCCGGCGCCAGTCCGCAGCTGCCGCTATTCGAGGCGCCGCCATCACCGACGCTCAAGCTGCTCGACGCGCTGGACCCGGACGCGCTGTCGCCACGCGAGGCGCTCGATGCGCTGTATCGCCTCAAGAAGAAGCGCATGCAGGAATCCTAGGAGCCGCCAGCGATTCCCTGGCGCAACAGTTCCGCTGGCATGAACTCGCCGAGCGCGGCGTTCTGCAGCCAGCCCGGGTGGCACCCTGCAAGCGCCGACGGTGGAGGCGCCCGCCAGAGAGGATCAGCCCGGACCCTTGCCCGCCTCCGCACGGCCGCGATCTCCCTAGCGATGCGGGATCAAAGACCCGCGTGGCGCAATACCAGCTGCACGATCAGCACGAGCACGGCAATGAACGCCGCCACTGCCAGCAAGCCGACGATGATGAAGTGGCTCGGCTTGCCGTGACTGAAATCACGCTGCCGGTTGCGACTGCTCTGCACACCGAACAGCGAGGCGCCGACACTCTGCATCGTCTGCCACAGCGTCATGCGCTGATCGTCGGGCGGCGTCTGGCGATCGGGTGTGTGGGTCATGGCACTTCCGCTCCGTAGTGGGCGAGCAACTGCAGTGATGCCGCGTAGTCGGCAGCCGAGCGCGCCTGCAATTCGGCCTGCAGGAGGTTTTCGAGCTTAGCGCCAATCAGCGGCACGGCGCAGTGGATATCCCAGTCCAGGCGGTTTTCGCAGCCGGTCTCGGTTTGCTGCAGGCGCATGTCGACGCCGATCCGCAGCGGCAGTCCGGCGATCTCGATGCCGAGGTGGCCACTGGCCGACGGCAGATCCCATTGATGGGTTTCGGTCACGGCCTGCAGGCCCGGCACGAAGCGCCGCGCGAAATCCGGCAGCGGCAGCCGCGCCGTCGCCTGATAGCGCAAGCGCAGGCAGGACTGTCGCGCGTCCTGCCGGAACTCGAGCACCTGCGCTTCGCGATAGCCGAGGCGGGCGCTCTTGCGCTCGAAGTAGCGGCGATCGACGAACATCGCCAGTACGGTCTGCACCGCACGGTCGAAGGCCTGTGTTTCCTGGTATTTCATCTGCGGATCCTGCTCAATGAAAAAAGCCGCCGGATCGCTCCGGCGGCCGAGACTGCAAGCCGCGGCAGGCCCGCTTACTTGGGCTTCATCTTCTGCACCGATGCCGGCGTGAAGTAGTCGGGCCGGAAGGTGACGGTCGCATCGATCGGCTTGTCTTCGTTCCAGGCCGCGGTGACGAAGTAGCGGCCGGAGTCGAAGTGGTAGATCACTTCAGGCACCGTCGTCGCCGAATGGATGTTCGGCGCGCTGATGATGTGACCTTCCTGGAATTGATAGAGCTGATCGCGGACGTCGTAGTTGTCGACTGCGGCGATCGTCCAGCTGTCCTCGTCGACGTAGAAACGGCGCGTCTTGAAGCGATGGCTGGTCCCCGGCTTGAGATTGGCCTCGACCACCCAGACCCGGTGCAGTTCGTAGCGCGGCAGATCCTGGTTGAGATGCTTGGGCCGCGCGAAATCCTTGTATTTTGTCTGGCGGCCGGCAATTAGATTGGAGTTGTACGGTATGTAGATCTCCTTCTTGCCGACCAGCTTCCAGTCGTAGCGCTCGAGCACGCCGTTGTACATGTCGACCTGATCGTAGAACTGATGCCCGTCCGAGCCTTCGTACGGGTTGTCGCAGCAGACCGTCGGCGCGCGGCGCAGCCGCAGGCCCGGTGTCCCCAGGTAAGCAACGCGACCTTCTGTGCCGCTGCCGGTCTTGTCGTAGACCAGAACGAAGGTGCCCGCCAGACGCGTCGGCGCCACGACCCGTGACAGGTAGGTCAGGTACTGGCCAGGGCCACCGCCCAGCGGCTGCGGACTCTTGATCGAGGCATACGGAAACGTCACGTCCTCGATGATCTTGGTCAGTTGATAGTCGCCACTGGCCTGTACGATGAGCTGGTTGTTGTAGCGCGTGACCGCCTCGCCGCGCCATTTGAGCTTGTGGTTCCAGATCGGCTCCGGGCCGGTCTTCGGAATCGGGAACGGAAACCCGAGGGTGCAGTTGTTGAGCAGATCGCTGCCCTGCATCTCGCAGCTGCTTGCGTTCTTGACCGTCGCCTCCTTGATCTGGCTGGGCCAGTCGACCAGGCGATGCGAGGGGTAGACGTTCATCTTGTAGCTGTCATAGGTCGACAGCAGCTTCTTGTGGCCTTCGGTCAGCTTGGCGCCGTACTGCGCCATGTTGGCCTTGCTGATCGTGAACAGCGGCTTGTCGCCATCGATCTTCGGATTGGCCGGAAAATCGCCGGACGGCGGGCCGCGCTGCGGTTCCGGCGTCCATTCGGGAATCGTGCCTTCCTTGTTGCCGGCCCTCTCGGCGCCCACCGGCGTCAGCGTCTTGCCGAGCGCATCGGCCTCGCCCTGCCCGACCTTGGCGTAGGCCTGCCCTGCCAGCAGGACGACGGCCGCCGCGACCGCGCAGACGGTGTACTGGATTTTCATTGCCGCTCTCCTCGATGCATGCGGCCGCGTGCGCGGCTTCTCGTGCGCGATATGGCGCTGGGGCGATCCTAGCGAAGGCCCTCGCATGGCGAATTGAACGAGCGGACAAATCCGCCTGGCTGTACGGCCTACCCGTTGCCTACCCGTTGCCGAGCCGGGCGTCGCGCAGGGCGTCGATCAGCAACGGCCGCGAACACAGCTCGCAACGCAGCGTCGCCAGCATGATGAAGACGCCGGCGAGCCGGCGATGCAGGAAAACGATCTCTCGCGGCGGCACGCGAAAGTGCACGGACAAGGCGTTGGTCGCGGCGATCTTGCCGCTGCGCATCGGCAAATCGCTATGTCCCCAGCGATACGCACCCTGCTCATTGAACAGCGCCGCCGGGGCACGGGAGTCCTGCGGCGTCTCGAACGGCTCGACAATGGATTCGCACATGGCCGCAAACGCATCGGTGACGCTTTTGGGGAAGCTCTTCTGCATCAGGCCGATCGCCACCGCTCCCCGCAGCAACTGCTCGCGATCGCGCTGCAGCGCCCCCTCGACGATATCGCTGTAACTCTCGATGAAGCCGCGGCCGAACACCCGCGTGGCGCCGAAGTCGAGCAGGACGATGCGGTCCTCGTCGGCATTGGCACCCAAACGCAACCGGTAGTTGCCGAAATGCGGGTCCGATTGCACAAGACCCCAGCGGAAGAATTCGTTGAAGAACAGTTCGAGAAAAGCCGAACCCAGGCGGTTGCGGCGGGCCTGGCTTAGCGCCTGTACCTGCGGATCGCGGACGTGCAGGTTGTGCTCGTAGGTGGTGGTCAGCACCTGCGCACTCGAGTAAGCGTCGATCACGCGCGGCACCACATAGCGCGAATCGCCGGCCAGCCGCTCGGCGAAGGTCTTGGTGAAATGCGCCTCGGCTTCGTAATCGACCTCGCGATACAGCATCTCGCGCACTTCGTTGAACACCGGCCGCAGATCGAGTCCGCGAGGCGTCAGCCGCGTCATCAACAGCAAGCCCGACAGGCTGCGGATATCGCTCTCGATCGCGTCGGCGACGCCCGGGTACTGGATCTTCACGCAGAGTTCGAGGCCGTCTTGCCGCCGCAGTGCCCGATGCACCTGCCCCAGCGACGCCGCCGCCAGCGGCTCCGGATCGATCTCCAGCTCGCGCAGGCGGCTCCGGCCGATCGCCCTCTGCAGCACCGGTTCGACGACCTTCCAGTCTACCGGCGGCGTATCGTCCTGCAGTTGCGACAGCACGGTGACCGCTTCCTCGGGCAGGAAGTACTGGCCATACAGCGACAGCATCTGCCCGGCCTTCATCACGCTGCCTTTGAGCTTGCCGAGCTCGTCGGCCAGGATCTGCGCCTGACGCTCGTAGAACTCGCGGTCGGCGTGGTCGCGGGCGATCTCGCCGCGAAAGATGTTGGCGATCGAGTGCGCCATCAACTTGGCGCCCGCACCCACTCCCAGCTTGGTCAGCGCCACGCTGCGCTCGATCGGCCGGGTTTTCAGGGCCGAGATGCTAGGCTTGCCGCGCCACTTGGGGTCTGCACTCATCTATCGAACCGTGAAGAAATTGATCGACATCCTGTGGTCGCCGCGCCAGAGGGATCTGTTCGCCGCCGACCTGTTACAGCTGGTCGAAGACCATGTCCGCAGTCGCTCGGGCCTGCGCGGTGCCGGCATCCGCGCCGGGCTGGCAATGCTGAAAACCGCCAAGCCGGATCTGCTGGCGCGCGCCACCCAGAGGCTCGCGCCTGAGTTTATCGTTGCGCTGCAACCCCTGTATGAAGAATTTCTGAATGGCGCCGATGGCGACTTCAGCGTGTTCCTGCAGAAACGCAGCCCGGACGCCGTGGCCCGCCTGCTCGGCGTCGCCGATGCGCGTATTGCGGCCAGCAGCAATACGGCCGTCAAATCGGTTTACGGCAAGATGCGCGGGTTTGCCGAAGACGAGGTCGCCAGCGCGATACCGGCGCTGGGCCGACTGATCCGCGGCTATCTCTGAACTCCCGCGCCGCCAAAGAGAGCGCCGGGCACCGACGCGAATCGATGCCCGGCAAAGGTTGGGAGTGGTATGAACACCGGGAGTGTTCACAGTCTTTGAACATCGCGTCGGCCGATTGGTTTCATCGCCGAAGAAAAATTTTTCTTCATCCCGCCGGCGAACTTCCAGCATGCTCGGCGCGCCGCTCGAAAGGCCGCAGCCAGCTGCAGATGCCGTGCAGCATTTCCTCGGTGTCGTCGTCGTCGATGACCCAGTGCCCGCGCTGCGGATAGTGGCGCAAGGCGGTAGCGCCGCGGCGCTGCGTCAGGCGGCGGCCGACCCGAGCCGGCACCAGGCGATCGCGACCGCAGCTGACCACGTAACTCGGACAGCCATCGGCATGCACCGTCGCTCCGCCGGCGCCGGCCAGGCCGAGGCCGAGTTCCAGTGCGGCACGCACCGATTCATGGACCAGCGTTTCATACAGGACCCGCTGCCGCTCCTGCGCCAGCCCGTTGAACAGGTAGCGGCGCGCCCACTCGAATCTCGGCTTGTGAACGCCATTCCAGCTCGACAGCAGAAGTTGCGGCGTCAGCGCCGCGAGGCTGCTCGGAGAAAAGCCGACCGGCATCGTCGGCGTCAGCAGCACCTGCGCCAGGGCTCCGATTCGCGGCGCCAGCTGCGAGGCTAGAGCCGCGCCCATGCCGTGTCCGATCAGCACCGGCGGCGCAGCGAAGCGCTGCGCCGCGATCATCTGTTCCAGATGCCCGAGGTAGTCGAGCAGACGCCGGCCACGCACCTGCAGCGGCTGGTCGGAACTGGCGTCATGCGCCGGCAGCGACGGCACCACGCAGTGATAGCCACGCGCGCTGAGCAACTGGCGCACCTTCTGCCAGTTCCCCGCGGTGCACCACATGCCGTGAATCAGCACCACAGACTGCGCCATCGCACCGCCTCCCGGAATGCTGCGCTAATCTAACGCATGCCCGAGCCTCCAAGGAGCATTCCATGGCCGATCATTCACCCGGCTTCCTCGCGCTGGTCAACGCCGTCCGCGCTAAGGTCCGCGAAATCCACGCCAGCCAGTTGCCGGAGAAACTGGCGGCGGAGGCGGGTGCCAGGCTGATCGACGTCCGCGAGGAGAGCGAGTACGCGGCCGGCCATGTCCGCGGCGCCGAATGGCTCGGCAAAGGCATCATTGAACGCGATATCGAGGTTCGCCATCCGGACAAGGACACGCCGCTGTTTCTTTACTGTGGCGGCGGTTTCCGCTCGGCGCTGGCAGCCGACAATCTGCAGAAGATGGGTTATCGCCACGTCTGGTCGGTCGACGGCGGCTGGCGCGCGCTGAAGGATCTGATGCCGACCGAATAAGCGCCCGGTCGAGCCCGCCTGCCTTTGCGACACGCACAAAAGAAAAAGGCGCCTTTCGGCGCCTTCTACTTGTTTCGTGGCGGAGCGGACGGGGCTCGAACCCGCGACCCCCGGCGTGACAGGCCGGTATTC
>CBINNP010000205.1:0-6711 GCA_966252075.1 uncultured Solimonas sp. | reverse complement strand
CCTGGTGCGGATCCTTGACGAAGCGGTCGGCGAGCCGCGAGACGTGCACCAGACCGTCCTGGTGGACGCCGATGTCGACGAAGGCGCCGAACGCCGCGACATTGGTCACCGTGCCTTCGAGCACCATGCCCGGCACCAGATCCTTCAACTGCTCGACGCCGTCGGCGAAGCTGGCGGTGCGGAATTCCGGACGCGGATCGCGGCCCGGCTTTTCCAGCTCGCCGATGATGTCGCGCACCGTCGGCAGGCCGAAGCGCTCATCGGCGAAGGCGCGCGGATCGAGCTTCTTCAGTGCCGCACTGTCGCCCATCAGCTGGCGCAGATCGCGGCCGCAGGCGGCAACGATCTTCTGTGCGACGCCATAGGCTTCCGGATGCACCGAGGACGCATCGAGCGGCTCGTCGCCGTCGCGGATGCGCAGAAAGCCCGCGCACTGCTCGAAGGTCTTGGGGCCGAGCCGCGAAACCTCCAGCAGCGCGCGACGGTTCTGGAACGGCCCGTTCTGGTTGCGATGCACGACGATCGCCTCGGCCAGCGAGCCGCCGAGGCCGGAGACGCGCGCCAGCAGCGGCGCCGATGCGGTGTTGAGATCGACGCCGACCGCGTTGACCGCGTCCTCGACGACCGCGTCCAGCGAGCGCGCCAGGCGGTACTGGTCGACATCATGCTGATACTGGCCGACGCCGATCGACTTGGGCTCGATCTTGACCAGCTCGGCCAGCGGGTCCTGCAGGCGCCGCGCGATCGACACCGCGCCGCGCAGCGAAACATCCAGATCCGGAAACTCCGTGGCGGCGGTCGCCGACGCCGAGTAGACCGAAGCGCCGGCCTCGCTGACCACCACCTTGGTGGGCCGCTTGTCGGCAGGCAGCGCCGACAGCAGCTCGGCGGTCAGCTTGTCGGTCTCGCGGCTGGCGGTGCCGTTGCCGATGGCGATCAGCTGCACGCCATGCCTGGCGATCAGCTTGGCCAGTTCCGCCTGCGCGCCGCGCACATCGTTGCGCGGCTGGAACGGATAGACGGTGGCGGTTTCCAGCAGCTTGCCGGTGCCGTCGATCACCGCGACTTTCACGCCGGTGCGGATGCCCGGGTCCAGGCCCATCGTCGCCTTGGAGCCGGCCGGCGCCGCCAGCAGCAGGTCCTTGAGATTGCGCGCGAACACCTGGATCGCCTCGGCATCGGCGCGCTCGCGCATCTGCATCATCAGGTCGATCGACAGCGAGAACGCCAGCTTGACGCGCCAGGTCCAGCGCAGCGCCTCGAGCAGCCAGCTGTCGCCGGCCTTGCTGCCATCGAGCCGGACCTCGTAGGCGGCGGCGATCATCCGCTCGACCGGCTTGATCGGCTCGGCGCTGTCGGCGTCCGCCTCGATCTCCAGCATCAGCACTTCCTCGTTGCGGCCGCGCAGCATCGCCAGCGCACGATGGCTGGGCACCGTCGCCCAGCGCTCCTGATGGTCGAAGTAGTCGGCGAACTTGGCGCCCGCCTCCTGCTTGCCGTCGACGACTTTTGCGCGCAGCACCGCGTGCTGCTGCAGATAGGCACGCAGCTGGCCGAGCAGCGCAGCGTTCTCGGCGACGCCTTCGGCGATGATGTCGCGCGCGCCTTCCAGGGCAGCCTTGATGTCAGCGACCTCGCCCACCACGTAGGCGGCGGCAAGCTCTGCCGGCACCGCGTCGCGGTCGGCGAGAATCGCCTCGGCCAGCGGCCCCAGGCCCTTCTCGCGCGCAATCTCGGCACGCGTGCGGCGCTTGGGCTTGTACGGCAGGTACAGATCCTCGATCTCGGCCTTGGTGTCGACCGCCTCGATCTGCGCTTCCAGTTCCGGCGTCAGCTTGCCCTGGCTGCGGATCGATTCGAGCACCGAATCGCGGCGCTCCTCCATCTCGCGGCGATAGGCCAGGCGCTCTTCGAGCAGGCGCAGCTGCGTATCGTCGAGCCCGCCGGTGACTTCCTTGCGGTAGCGCGCGATGAACGGCACGGTCGCGCCCTCGTCGAGCAGGGCCACGGCGGCGGCCACCTGCGGCGCACGCGCGGCGACTTCGGTGGCGAGGGAACGAAGGATGCGATTTTGGTCGACGGCCATGCTTTTTTGGATGTGGCGCTGGAGACGGGGCGGCGACCTTAACGCGCATGGCCGGCGCTGCCAACGGATTGACGGATCGCTGCAATGACGATCCACGGCCGCGCTGCCGTATCATGCGCGGCCCGCACGCCGTGCCGTGTGCCAACCCAATTCGCCATGAGCCGCCGCGATCCCCAGGCGCCGTCCGCCGCCGACCTCTACGACGGGCCCAGCAAGACCCAGGTCAAGGAAGAGATGCACGCGCTGCATGATCTCGGCGCGGCGCTGCTGGAATTGCCGGACGACTGGCTCGACACGCTGGATATGCCCGAGCGCCTGCGCGACGCGCTGCGCGAGTACCGCCGCATTCCGACGATGAACGCGCAGAAGCGGCAACTCGGCTTCATCGGCAAGCTGATGCGCACGGTCGATCCGGAACCGCTGCAGCGCGCCGTCGATACGCACCGCCACAGCCGCGCACGCGAGGCGCAGAGCCTCAAGGAGATCGAGCGCTGGCGCGATCGCCTGCTCCATGAGGAAGACGCGCTGACCGCCTGGTGCACAGCCTATCCCGGCGGCGATCTGCGTGCGCTGCGCCAGCTGATCGGCAAGGCGCGCCAGGAGGAAGCCGAGGCGCGCGACGCCGCGCCGCATGCCGGCGCCCCGCAACGCAAGGGTCGCTACTACCGCGAGCTGTACCAGCTGCTGGCGGCACGCCTCAAGGACGCCAGCGCCAGCGCGCGCTGAGACGCTTACGAGCCGCTGCTCAGCGCCGACAGCTGCTGGCTCAGATAGCTGCTGGTGGTCTGCATCTGCGCCAGCAGCGAGTCCAGCGCGGTGTACTGCGCGCGGTAGCGCGACTCCACCTTGGTCATTCGCGCGTCGAGCGCGTCCTGCTGCTTGCTGATGTCCTTGAGCTGGCTCTGCAGCATGTCGTTGCGCGACTTGATCAGCCCGTCGTCGCTGACCAGACGCTTGATCGCCGTATCGAACTGCTCGGCGACGCCGCCGCTGCCGCTCAGCAGTTTCTGCACGGCGACGCTGTCGGACGCCAGCGCCTCGCCGAGCTTGGCGGTGTCGAGCTTGAGCGTGCCATCGGTCTGCGCGCTGATGCCGAGTTGCGACAGGTATTTCACATCGCCGCTGCCGAAGGCACTGCCGGCCAGCTGGCGCAGCTGCTGCGAGGCGCCGCGCACCATCGCATCGCCGTTGAGCGTGGCCGCCACCTTGGTGTCGGCGTTGTACTTGGTCAGCGTCGTCATCATGCTGATCGCCGTGTTGTAGGCGGTCACGAAGGACTGGATCGCTGAAGTCGCGGTCTTGCTATCGAAGCTCAGATTGAGCGTATCGGTGGTGCCCGGCGTAGCCTTGAGCAGGTTCAGCGTGACGCCGTCGATGGCATCGCTGACCTGATTGGATGCCGAATAGACGTCATAGCCGTCGATCTGCAGATGTGCATCCTGTGCCGGCTGTTTCTCGGTGAACGACAGCAGCGAGGACGTCACCGTGATTTCGTGCTCGGCACCGCTTTGATCCGAGGTCAGCAACAGGCGCGCGCCGCCACTCTCGTTGACGATGGTCGCCGTCACGCCCTTGTTGTCACTGGCGGCATTGATGGCGTCGCGCAGCGAGCCCAGCGTGTCCATCGCCCCCAGCGTTACCGTGAACGATTCACCGCCGACCTCGAGCGTGACGTCGCCAGCACCGAGCGCCGAACCGGCACCGCCGGCAAACGCCGACGAGGCCAGCTTGTGCGATTGCGCCAGCGCCATCACCTCGACCTGGTAGCTGCCGCGCTTGGCACTGCTGGTGGCGCTGACGGTGAAGGTTTCGGCCGCCGAGGAACTGGCGCTGAGCTGGTTGAGCGAGCCGCTGGTCTTGAGCGCGCCGAGCTTGTCCTGCAGCGTGGTCAGCACCGATTTGAAGCTGCCGACCGCCGACAGCTGCGAATTGAGCTTGGTCTGCTTGGATGCCAGCCGCGAGTCGGTCGCCGAACGCTCGGCCGAAACCAGCTGGCGGACCAGCCCTTCGATGTCCAGGCCGGAACCGACGCCTGCCGAGGTAATGCTTGCCATGGCTTTTCCTTGTGGGCTCGCCTGTCTATGCCTGGGTTTCTATCAGCCCGCCGAGGCCGTCTTTCAATCGCCGTGCCAGTTGCAGCAGTTCCTCGCTGGGAATCTGTCGCAGCACGGTGCCGTCGGCGCGATCGCGCAGTTCGACGACGACCCGCTTGAGTTCCGGATCGACGCTGTAGTGCAGCTCGACATCGCGTTCCTGCAGCGCCTGCACCATTTCCGCGAGCAGTTGCGCGTGTCCGGCCTCGCTGTCGTGCTGACCGGTCTGCGCCTGCTCGCTGCCGCTGCGCATCGACGCAGCCGCGACCGTCGCGGCCACTGCCGGCTGCGGCGGCACAACGACCAAAAGGCCGCCGCCCTTCGGCGCAGCCAGGTTTTCGATTGCCTTGATGGCATCCGTCATCGTCCTACCCTCCGGCGCCGGTGACGAACCGCTCTGCGATCCATCGCACCCGGTGCCTGCTCAAACCGGCGGCGGGTGCCGGCCCCGAGGAGCCGGAATCCGCGCCGTGAACCGCGACCGGCTTAGCCGCGCAGCAGCGACAGCACGTTGTTCGGCGCCGAGTTGGCCTGTGCCAGCATCGCCGTACCGGCCTGCTGCAGGATCTGCGAGCGGGTCATGTTGGCGGTTTCCTTGGCGAAGTCCGTGTCCTGGATCCGCGAGCGGGCGGCCGACAGGTTCTCCGAGGTCGTGCTCAGGTTGCTGACCACCGATTCGAAGCGGTTCTGCACCGCACCGAGCGAGGCGCGCGCCGAGTTGACCTGCGACAGCGCGCTGTCGACCTGCTGGATCGCCAGCGAAGCGCCCGAGTACGAGGCGATCGACAGCGAGGTCAGGCCGGTGGTCGTCGTCGCGGTGGCATCGCCGTCGCCGCCCGCGGCGTCGAAGCCGGTCAGGCTGCCGTCGTCCGTGCCGGTCACCGCAATGTTGGCGCCGGAGGTCAGCACGATGCGGTTGGTGGCGCTGTCATAGGCAGCGTTGACGCCGGTGGTCGTCGAGGAGTTGTTGATCGCATCGACGACCTGGCCGACGCGCTGCTGCGCGCTGCCGGCAGCGCCGATCGAGGCGCCGACGTCGGTGCCGTTGATGACCAGCGCACCGGCGCCGACCGCGGTCAGCGTGTCGATCGCGGTGACAGCGCTGGACTGGCCGGAAGCCGCCGTCACCGAACCCAGCGCCGCGACGTTGGAATCGACGATCGAACCGACAGTGATCGTTTCGCCGGCGTTGGCGCCGACCTGGAACACGCCGGACGAGAAGCTGCCGTCGAGCAGCTTGACGCCGTTGAAGCTGGTCTGGTTGGCAACGCGGTCGATTTCGCTCAACAGCTGCGTGGCTTCGGTCTGCAGCGCGGCGCGATCGGTCGAGGAGTTGGTGGCGTTGGCCGACTGCACGGCCAGCTCGCGTACGCGCTGCAGGTTGCTGGTGACCTGGCTCAGCGCGCCTTCGGCGGTCTGCGCCAGCGAGATGCCGTCATTGGCATTGCGCTGCGCCTGGTCCAGACCCTTGATCTGCGAGGTGAAGCGCTCGGAGATCGCCAGACCGGCGGCGTCGTCCTTGGCGCTGTTGATGCGCAGACCCGACGACAGACGCTGGATGGAAGAAGCCAGTGACGACTGCGACGACGACAGATTGCGCTGCGCGTTCAGCGACATCACGTTGGTGTTAATGCCTTGCATGGATGCACTCCTGAAGAGGAAAGGAAAATTCCGGGCCGGCGATCCAAGTGGTTCCCGGTCCTGCCTCAGCGCCCGTTACCGGATTGCCGCTGCTGACCCCTTATCGGAAGCACCACCGACAAACTTGAGAGCCTTTTGCGCAGCGCGACCGACGGCGGCCGGTACGGGATGAACGGTGTTTGCAGTGTTTGCGAGGGCTGGCGCTGCCGCCGTCGCGATGGCAGAGCGCCGCGCCAGGTGCGGACGCAGCCGTTACACTGCGCGCCCCATGCTTTCCCTCCAGAACTTACGCCTGCGTCGCGGCGGTCGTGCGCTGCTCGATCAGGTCTCGCTGACGATCTATCCCGGCTGGCGCGTCGGCATCATCGGCCGCAACGGCACCGGCAAGTCGACGCTGTTCGCGGCGATCCTCGGCGAGCTCGATGCCGAGCAGGGCTCGCTGAGCCTGCCGAAGAACCTGGCGATCGCCACCGTCGCCCAGGAAACGCCCTCGCTGCCGGATCTGGCGCTGGACTTCGTCGTCGACGGTGACGTCGAGCTGCGCCAGCTGGAGAAACGCCTGGCCAAGGCCGAGGACGCGCACGACGTCGAGACCATCGCCACCATCCACGAGCGCCTGGCGATGATCGCCGGCTACGGCGCCCGCGCCCGCGGTGCCGAACTGATGCACGGCCTGGGCTTTGCGCCAGACGCCATCGACAAGCCGGTCGCCAGTTTCTCCGGCGGCTGGCGCATGCGCCTGAACCTGGCGCGCGCGCTGATGTGCCGCTCCGACCTGCTGCTGCTCGACGAGCCGACCAACCACCTCGACATGGACGCGGTGCTGTGGGTGCAGGACTGGCTGGCCGGCTACAAGGGCACGCTGGTGCTGATTTCGCACGACCGCGAATT
>CBINNP010000204.1:0-6712 GCA_966252075.1 uncultured Solimonas sp. | reverse complement strand
TACCAGGAGCAGGTGATGCAGATGTCGCAGCGCCTGGCCGGCTACACGCTCGGCGGCGCCGACCTGCTGCGCCGGGCGATGGGCAAGAAGATCGCCTCGGAGATGGCCAAGCAGCGCGAGATCTTCACCAGCGGCGCCACCGAGCGCGGCGTCGACGGCGGCATCGCCTCGCAGGTCTTCGACCTGATGGAGAAGTTCGCCAACTACGGCTTCAACAAGTCGCACGCGGCAGCCTATGCGCTGGTCTCGTACCAGACCGCCTGGCTGAAGACGCATTACCCCGCCGAGTTCATGGCGGCGGTGCTGTCCTGCGAAATGGCACACACCGATGCCATCGTCACCATGCGCGAGGAGGTGCTGCGCATGGGGCTGACGCTGCTGCCGCCGGACATCAACGACAGCCAGTACCGCTTCACCGTGCCGGCGCCGCGCGCGATCCGCTACGGCCTGGGCGCGGTCAAGGGTGCCGGCGAGGCGGCGCTGGAAGGCATCATCGCCGAGCGTCAGGCCAATGGCCGGTTCAAGGACCTGTTCGACTTCTGTCGCCGCATCGATACCAAGCGGGCCAACAAGCGGGTGCTGGAGGCGCTGATCGGCTGCGGGGCGATGGACGGCTTCGGCCTCAACCGGGCCTCGCTGATGAAGACGCTGCCGAAGGCGATCCAGTACGCCGAGGCGACCGCGGCCAGCGCCGATTCCGGCCAGAACGATCTGTTCGGCCTTGGCGGTGGCGAAACCCGCGCCGAGCCGCCGATGACGGCCGATCTGGAAGTCGAATGGTCGGAGCGCGAACTGCTGGCGCGCGAGCGCGACACGCTGGGCTTCTACCTGTCCGGCCATCCGATCGACGCCTATCGGGAGCTGATCGATCAGGTCTGCAGCGGACGTCTGCCGGATCTGGTCCGGCAGTACGCGCAGCCGCAGCCGGTCGACGCCAAGGGCAAGCCGATCTGGCAGCCGCGCACCAAGCTGCTGTTCGCCGCCTGGGTGGCGGACCTGCGCTTCTTCAAGGGCGGCGACGGCAAGGGCAGTGCGAGCTACAAGGTCACGCTCGACGACCGCGCGACGCAGTTGTCGACCTGGATCGACGTCGACAAATGGTCGCGCTTCGCACCGATCGTCAAGCCGGACAGCCTGATCTTCGTCATCGCCGAGATCGGCCTGTCGCCGGGCCGCGAGGGCCGCGAGCCGGAACCGCGGCTGTATGCGCCCGAGTTCATCGCCCACGACGAGATCCTGCGCGACTATGCCGTGCGCCTGAGCCTGGACTGGCGCAAAGGCGCCAGCGAGGTGATGGCGATGCGCAAGCTGCTGCAGTCGCAGCGGCGCAATGGCGTGCCCGGCGGCACTGCGGTGGAGGTGCGCTACCGCACCGCCTTTGCCGCCTGCGAACTGGATTTCGGTGCCGACTGGAAGCTGCGCCTGGACGATGCCACGCTGCTGGCGCTGCAGCAGTCGATCGGCGCCGATTGCGTTAAAGTTGCGTACAAGCGTTACCAGCCCCCGCAGCCCGAGCGTCGCTTCTCGATGGCCGGTGCCGGGGCCTCAGACGAGTGAGCCTACCGATGAACCTGAACTATCTCGACTTCGAACAACCGATCGCCGAACTGCAGCAGAAGATCGAGGAACTGCGCTTCGCGACGACCGGCAGCGGCGTCAACCTCACCGAGGAGATCGCCCGCCTCGAGGTCAAGAGCCGGCAGCTGACCGAACAGGTGTTCTCCAAGCTGACGCCCTGGCAGATCGCCCAGCTGGCGCGCCATCCGCAGCGTCCGTACGCGCTCGATTACATCAAGGCCCTGTTCACCGAGTGGGAAGAGCTGCACGGTGACCGCCACTTCGCCGATGATCCGAGCATCGTCGGCGGCGTTGCCCGCCTCGAAGGCCGCGCGGTCGTCGTCATCGGCCAGCAGAAGGGCCGCGATGCCAAGGAGCGCGTGTACCGCAACTTCGGCATGCCCAAGCCGGAGGGCTACCGCAAGGCGCTGCGCCTGATGAAGATGGCGGAGAAATTCAATCTGCCGCTGATCACCTTCATCGACACGCCGGGTGCCTATCCGGGCATCGACGCCGAGGAACGCAACCAGTCCGAGGCGATCGCCCGCAACCTGTTCGAGCTGTCCAAGCTGCGCACGCCGGTCATCGCCACGGTGACGGGCGAGGGTGGCTCCGGCGGCGCCCTGGCGATCGGCGTCGCCGATCACGTGATGATGCTGCAGTACGGCATCTACTCGGTGATCTCGCCGGAGGGCTGCGCGTCGATCCTGTTCAAGAACGCCAGCCGCGCGCCGGAGGCCGCCGAGGCGATGAAGATGACCGCGCCGGACCTCTACGAGCACAAGCTGATCGACGAGATCATCCCCGAACCGCTGGGCGGCGCACACCGCGATCCGGCGGCGATGATGGCCACCGTGCGCCAGAAGCTCACCTCGAACCTGGAACGCCTGCGCCACACGCCGATGACCAAGCTGATGGCAAACCGCTATCAGCGGCTGATGTCCTATGGCGCGCATGAAACGGTGCATTGAGGGGCCGCTGCACAGCCTGTTCTGAGCCGGCTTTCACGGCTTGCACATACCCGCTTCTGTGAGATCCGTGAAGGCCGAGGGTGCGCCGTTCGAGCTGCCGCCGCAGCCGTCCTGCGCGAGCGTCTGGATCGCATGCAGCGGCGGGCTCGATTCCACCGTGCTGCTGCACCGGCTGCACGCGCAAGGCCTGCGCAATCTGCGCGCGGTTCACATCCACCACGGCCTGCAGGCGGCGGCGGACGGCTGGGTCCGTCACGTCCGCGCGCAGTGCCGCGCGCTCGGCGTGCCGCTGACGGTGCGCCGGGTGCAGGTGGCGGCCGACCACGGCGAGGGGCCGGAGGCGGCGGCGCGGGCGGCGCGTTATGCGGCTTTCGCTTCGCTGCTGCGCAGCGGCGACCTGCTGGTGACCGCCCACCATCGCGACGACCAGGCCGAGACGGTGTTGCTGCGCGCCCTGCGCGGCAGCGGCATTCACGGTCTGGCGGCGATGCCGGCGCTGGCACCGCTGGGCGCGGCACAGCTGTGGCGGCCGCTGCTGGCGCTGTCGCGGCGCCAGCTGCGCGACTACGCCGAGGCCCACGCGCTGCGCTGGATCGAAGATCCCCATAACGCCGACCCGCGCTACGCGCGCTCCTGGCTGCGCGCCGAGCTGATGCCGCGGCTGCTGCCGCACTGGCCGCAGGCGGTCGACAGCCTGGCGCGGCTGGCCGGGCGCGCGGCCGAGGCCACCGAGCTGCTCGACGCCCTGGCGCAGCAGGATCTGCTGGCGCTGCGCCGCGGCGGTGCGTTGTCGATCGCCGGCCTGCTGGCGCTGTCGCCGGCACGGCGCCGCAACGCGCTGTACCGCGCCTGGTGTGCGCAATGGCCGGCCCCCTCGCAGGCGCAGTTGCAGGCGCTGGAGCGGGAGGTGCTGGAGGCGCGCGATGACGCGCAGCCCTGTCTGCGCCACGAGCACGGTGAACTGCGCCGCTACCGCGACGACCTCTACCTGCTGCCGGCCCTGCCGCCGCGACCGCCGGCCGGCTGGCAGCGCGACTGGCCGCGGCAACGGCGCGGCGTCGAGCTTCCGGACGGACTGGGCCGCCTGCAGCTGGCGCGGGCTCCGGCGCAGCCGCTGCGCCTGCGTTTTGCGCGCGGCGGCGAGCGTCTGCGACCGGACGGCGATGCGCATACGCGCGGCTTCAAGGCGCTGTGCCAGGCGCGCGGATTACCGGTCTGGGTGCGCGAACGGATGCCGCTGGTCTATGCGCGCGATGGCGGGAATGAGGAGCTGATCGCCATCGCCGGCTATTGGCGCAATGCCCGCGCAGCCGCGTCCGGGCTCGATTTCCGCTGGCAGACGACGCTGCCTGGCGCCGCCCCGGAAGGGGGCTGAGGCCGCCTGAGGACTTCCTCACATTGAGCGGGGGGTGGCGGCGGCGTAAAATCCGCGCATTCACGAACCTGTTTCACGGACCTGTCTCTGGCCATGCCCGACGCGCATCAGACGCGATTCATCTTTGTCACCGGGGGCGTGGTGTCCTCTCTGGGTAAAGGCATCTCTGCCGCCTCCCTCGGTGCTGTCCTGGAGTCCCGCGGGCTCAAGGTCAGCATGATCAAGCTCGACCCGTACATCAATGTCGACGCGGGCACCATGAGCCCGTTCCAGCACGGCGAAGTGTTTGTCACCGAGGATGGCGCCGAAACCGACCTGGACCTCGGCCACTACGAACGCTTCCTGCGCGGCAAGACCACGCGCTATTCCAACCTGACCACCGGCCAGATCTACCGCAATGTGCTCGACAAGGAGCGCCGCGGCGATTATCTGGGCAAGACGGTGCAGGTGATTCCGCACATCACCGACGAAATCCAGGCCGGCATCCGCCGCGGTGCCGCCGGCGCCGACATCTGCATGGTCGAGATCGGCGGTACGGTCGGCGATATCGAATCCCTGCCGTTCCTGGAGGCGATCCGCCAGATGGCGGTCGAACTGGGCCGCAAGGATTCGATGTTCATCCACCTGACGCTGCTGCCGTTCGTCAAGGCCTCCGGCGAGCTGAAGACCAAGCCGACGCAGCATTCGGTCAAGGAACTGCGCGGCATCGGCATCCAGCCGGACGTGCTGCTGTGCCGCACCGAGCGGCCGATTCCCGACGCCGAACGGCGCAAGATCTCGCTGTTCACCAACGTGCCGTACCAGGCGGTGATCGCGGCGATCGACCTCGACGACATCTACAAGATCCCGGCCTGGCTGCACCAGCAGAACCTCGACCAGATCGTCATCGACCACTTCGGCCTGGACACGCGTCCGGCCGACCTCTCGGCCTGGGAGCGCGTGGTCGATGCGCGCGGCAAGGCCGACATGGAAGTGCAGGTGGCGATGGTCGGCAAGTACGTCGATCTCGCCGACGCCTACAAGTCGCTCAACGAGGCACTGCATCACGCCGGCCTGCACAGCGGCACGCGCGTCAAGATCCGCTACATCGAGTCCGAGGCGGTGGAGACGCAAAGCGCACGCATCCTGCAGGGCATGGACGCGATCCTCGTGCCCGGCGGCTTCGGCGAGCGCGGCGTCGAGGGCAAGATCATGGCGGCGCGCTATGCGCGCGAGAACAAGATTCCGTATCTCGGCATCTGCCTGGGCATGCAGGTCGCCGTGATCGAATACGCGCGCAACGTCTGCAAGCTGCCGCGCGCGCACTCGACCGAATTCGACCCGAAGACGCCGGACCCGGTGATCGGCCTGATCACCGAATGGCAGGACGAAACCGGCCGCGTGCAGCAGCGCAGCGAAGGCTCCAACAAGGGCGGCACGATGCGCCTGGGTTCACAGGCCTGCCGCCTCAAGGCCGGCAGCAAGTCGCGGGCGATGTACAACGCCGAGATCATTCGCGAGCGGCACCGCCACCGCTACGAATTCAACAACAACTACAAGAAGATCCTTTCCGAGAACGGCATGGATCTGGTCGCCGAGTCGGCCGAGAACGAGCTGGTCGAGATGGTCGAGCTGCCGGCGCATCCGTTCTTCGTCGCCTGCCAGTTCCATCCGGAATTCACCTCGACGCCGCGTGATGGCCATCCGCTGTTCGAAGGCTTTGTCCGCGCCGCGCGCGAGCATCATCAGGCGCACCAGGCCACGCAGGCCTCGGTGACCGCCGGCGTTGCCGCTTCCGCCTCCAGCGTGAAAGTCGCATGAAGCTCTGCGGCATTGAAATCGGCGTCGATCGTCCGCTGTTCCTGATCGCCGGCCCGGATACGCTGGAATCTCAGCAGCTCGCGCTCGACGTCGCCGGCCATATCGCGCCGATCGCCAGGCGCCTCGGCATCCTCTACATCTTCAAGGGCAGCTTCGACAAGGCCAACCGCAGCTCGCACAAGAGCTATCGCGGCCCGGGCCTCGAAGAGGGCCTGAGGATCATGGAGAACGTCAAGAAGCAGATCGGCGTGCCGGTGCTGACCGACGTGCACGAGGACACGCCGCTGGATGAGGTCAAGGACGTCATCGACGTCATCCAGACGCCGGCCTTCCTGTGCCGGCAGACCAACTTCATGCAGAACGTCGCCCGTACCGGCCGGCCGATCAATGTCAAGAAAGGCCAGTTCATGTCGCCCTGGGAAATGGGCAATGTGATCGAGAAGATGAAGGACGTCGCCGAGCATCAGTTCATGCTCTGCGAGCGCGGCTTCAGCTTCGGCTACAACAACCTCGTCGCCGACATGCGCGGCCTGGCGATCATGCGCACGTTCGCGCCGGTGGTGTTCGACGCCACGCACACCGTGCAGCTGCCGGGCGGGCAGGGCAATGCCTCCGGCGGCATGCGCGAGATGATTCCGGTGCTGGCGCGCGCGGCGGTCGGTGCCGGTGTCTCGGGCGTGTTCATGGAGACGCACCCCAAGCCGGACGAAGCCTTGTGCGACGGCCCCAACTCGCTGCCGCTGGCCGAGATCGAGGGCCTGCTGGAGACGCTGGTCGAGCTCGATCGCGTCGTCAAGAAGAACGGCCTGCTCGAGACAAAGCTCGGCAAGGCATGATCACGGGGGCGGCGCTGTCACAGCGCCGCCCTTTTCGTTTTTGAATTACCTAGTCACTACTTACGAAAGAACAACATGTCGAAGATCGTCAAAATCACTGCGCTCGAAATCCTCGATTCCCGCGGCAATCCGACCATCGAGGCAGAAGTCGAACTCGAATCCGGTGCCACCGG
>CBINNP010000203.1:0-6741 GCA_966252075.1 uncultured Solimonas sp. | reverse complement strand
GTCCACGCTCAGCTCGGCGCCGCGGTTGCGCTGCTCGCCGATGTTCTGCGCCTGATTGCAGTTGGGATTCGGCGCCGCGCACAGACTGGCATCGACGACGACGTTCTCGATCGCGTCATCCAGATCGGCCTGAAAGATCGCTGCGCGCAGGCCCCAGGTCTGGCGCCTTTCCTCGATGCCGATCTCGTAGTGCGTCGCGCGCTCCGGACCCAGGTCCGGATTCGGAATCGCCGAGCCGAGGCGATACGAGAAGCGATCCTTGATCGTCGGAAAGCGTGTCTTGCCGCTGATACCGGCGAGCAGCGAACGCGTTGGCGTCAGCGTCCAGGCCGCAGCCAGCTGCGCGTTGTTCGCGTCCGCCTTGCCGACCGGCTGCGGCACGACGACACCGTTGTCGTTGTTCTCGGCCTGGCGTCCGTCCTGCACGGTATACGCATACCCCGGTGTCAGCGTCAGTTGCCCGGTGACACGCCACTGATGCTCGATCGCCAGCGCATACGAGCGATCCTCGTAGCGCTCCCGCGGTGCGTCGACCTCGTCGACTTCCCGATGCACGTCCTGCTTCCAGTGCAGCGCGGTGCGGGTGACATGCGCGTCGTTCCAGCGCCACTCGTAGTCGGCATTGCCGCCGAAGGTGTAGTCGTCGTAGTTGCTGCCCTCGAAGGCGTACGGACGGTTGAAGCTCGAATAGCTGGAGTCGTCGAAGGAGTCGAGCGAATTCTTGAAACGGTCGAAGTACAACCGCCAGCGCAGCATGCCGGCTTCAGTGACGCCGTTACGCGCAGTGAAGTAGAGGCTCTGCTTGTCCCAGTACGGCCACTGCCAGAAGCGCGCCGCGACACCGGTCTTCGCTGTATCGCCGGCGTACGGCGGTACGTTCTTCTCGCCTTCCTGGTGGTAGACACTCAAGGCGTATTCGTCGCCATTGCCCAGCAGATAGCCAAGCTTGGCACTGAGCACGACATCGCGGCTGTCGGCGTTCTCGCGGCCACCGCCATCTTCGTTCGGCGTCGGCCTGAAGTCGTCAGGCAGCGTGTAGCCTTCCGAATTCACGTACGAGGCGGTGGCGTGCGCATACCACTTGCCACGCAGTCCGCCGATCGAGCCGGCAACGCGCGTCAGCAGCGAGTCGCTGCCCTCGCCCAGCTCAGTCGCAAGTTCCACCGCGCCTTCCAGCGGCTGCGTCGGCTTGCGGCTGACGACATTGATCGCGCCGCCGAGGATGTTCGGCCCATACAGCACCGAAGCCAGACCCTTGCTGAGGTTGATCTCGGAAACGTAGTCGACGCCGAAGCGCGACAGATCGACGTTGCCGTCGTACGGCACGTAGACCGGCACGCCGTCGATGAACAACGGCACCTGGCGGCTGCTGAAGCCGCGCACCGACACCAGACGCTCGCGGCGCTGGCCGACGTTCTGCAGTGTCACCCCGGGCAGCAACTGCAAAGCTTCCGACAGATCATTGCGGTGCAGCTCGCGCAAGGCCTGCGCGTCGACCGTGTCCGTTGCCAGGCTGCTGCCGGCATTGTCGGCATGACCGATCACTTCGACGACACCGAGATTGAAAACCTCGGATCCTGCCTGCGCCGCACTGGCCACATCCTGGGCTGTCACCAGCGACGGCACACAGACGCCGCACACCAGCACCCCCGCCAGCGCACGCCTGGCTTGCTGCTTTTGCATCTGATCCCCCTGCTGGCTCCTCGATATATAAAAAATTATATAACGCTATCAGCCCGCAAATGAACGTCGGGCACACCAGGAAAACTAAGGGGAGAGCAAGGCGCCGAGCTGAGCGTTGAGCGTGCCGATCAGCTGTTCATGCTGTTGCTGTACCGACTTGTACAGCGCGACGAGACGCTTGCCTTCTTCGCTGAGCTCGGCACCGCCGCCGTGGCTGCCGCCCTTCTTGCGCTCGATCAGCGTGACGCCGGCGCGCTTGTTCATCGCATCGACCGCATCCCAGGCGGCGCGGTAGCTCATGCCCATGGCAATCGCTGCCTGGCGGATCGAACCGGTTTCGCCGATCCGTTCGAGCAGCTCGATGCGCCCCTGCCCGGCCAGCGCCTGCTTGCCGCTGGTCAGCCAGAAACGCGATTGCACAGCGAGCTTGGGTTTGGCCACGATGACGAGGGTGCGCAAGGATTCCTGCCCAGCTTACACCGCGCGCAGTACTCAGCGGCGCGCAATCCAGTCGAGCAGCGGCATCCGTTGTGCCACCGGCAACTGTTCGAAGCGACGTCGCGCCGCCGCCGCCTCGCCGTCATGCCACAGCACCGCCTCTTCCACCGAGCGCGCGCGACCATCGTGCAGCAAGCTCGGATCGCGGCCACTGCGGCGCAGATGCACCAATCCCCACGGCGGCGCCGTCCGCCAGCGGCTCGGCACGATGGTGCCGCGCGCATCACGATCGGCCAGGCCCGATCCCAGATCGTGCAGCAGCAGATCGGTGTAGGCGGCGATCGTCGCGCCCGGCGCGATGCTGTCGACCGGCAGCGACGGCACATGGCAGGCCGCGCAACCGAGCGTGCCGAACAGTGCGGCGCTGCGCGCGTCATCAGCCTGTGGCTGCTCGCCCGGCACTGCCAGATCACGCTGAAACGCCGTCACTGCCGCCAGCAGTTCATCGCTGACCTCGGGTGCTCCGCCTGGCTCGGCCTGGCGGCAATCGGCCTGCGTGACCGTGCAATCGTCGTGCGCCATCAGCCGCGAGCTCAAACCCATTTCGCGCGAGAACGCCAGCGCGGTCTGTTGCTCGACTGACACCGCGTCGGCCTGCCAGCCGAAGCGACCAAGCTGGCGCCGGCCATCGACGCCGCGCCAGGCCGGCACACCGCGCACCGCATCGCGATGACGAAGCCGACTGAGTGCCAGGATGTGAGCATCGGCCACCGCCTCCAGCAGGCCGACGCCGAACAGCGGCGGACCGAGGCGCGGCTCGATGAGGCTGTCATCGGCCAGCGCGCCATACCGCAGCTCGCTCAGCACGTAGTGCGGCTCACGCAGCTGCCAAGGCGTGCCGTCCGCATATCGGCCGTCGCGAAGCTGGTAGCGCACGTGGATCACCGCTTCCGGTGTCATCGGCGCCAGCGCGCTGGTGTTGAGGACGTGACCATAACGAGGATCGCCGCGACCGCGATGACCGAGTTGCACGACCAGACCGATCGGCGTCAGCCCCTCCGCGCTGGCAGCTTGCGCGCGTGCGCCCTCGTTGTGGCAGGCGTCGCAGGACGGCGCGTTGAACAGGGGACCGAGGCCGTCGCGGCGTTGCGCGCGCGGGCTACCAGCCGCAAGCCACTGGGTGTTGAACACGGCATGTCCCAACTCGTGCTGCTCATGTGCCGCGTCGTCGAGCGGACGGTGACTCGGGGGCTCGCGGCGATCGACGACGTCGGCCCGGCCATACGGCGGCGGAGCCGCCGACGCAGCGGCCAGCGACAGCGTGGCGAGCAGCGCCACGAAGCCGCGAGGCTTCACGGTGCAGCCTTGCCGACCGCCGTCACCGACACACGTACCTGCGACTCGGGGGCCGCGCTGAGCTGCAGCATCAGCTCGGTATCGGCCGGCAGACTGTAGACGACGATCTTGCGCGGCTTGTCGCAGCCGGGTCTGCCATTGAAGTCGGTCGATGCGATGGTCTTGCCGTCGGCCACCACATCGAGCCAGAACGGCGCATCGACGGAAACGCGGTAGCTGCCGGCGCGCGGCACGCGGAAGCGCAGCAGGCCCGCCGACGCGCCATCGGCCAGCATCTTCTTGCTGCTCGGCGCGGCGAAGCGCAGCGTCTCCTGTGGCAACAGTTCGATCTGATACAGACGATCGAGCGCGATGAGCGGCGCTTCCGCGGGCGTAGCGCCGGCATCGGCAGTACTGGCGGCACCGGAGAACAAGGCGTGCTCACGCGCAACATCCCATTTGAAGCCCGTGCAGGCGTCCTGCGCCGACGCGGCTTGCACCAGCAGGGCCGCCACGGCGACGACCACGCCGAGTCCCATTCCGATTCCAGCCGCCGCGCGCATCTTCATCGCCATGTCCTGCCGCAGTTCGTTATGCATGGAAATATATATCGAAGACTGCGGCTCGTGCGATCGAGTGGCCGTTCGGAATCAGCCTTTGCGCCGGTCGTTGCGCTTGGTCGCCGCGAGCAGACGACGCGCCAGCGCCAGCAGCTCATCGAGATTGCGGACAACCGTATCCGGAACATGCGGATGGCGCGTGGTGCCGGGAAAGATCTTGTCGATCCAGTGCTGATCCCAGCCCACGCCGTTGTAGAACACGGCCGTCACGCCGGCGCGCTTGGCGGCGATGACGTCGGTGGTGCTGTCACCTACGTACCAGCAGCGCTCATCGGCGGCCGCGCCCAGATTGTCCAGCGCCTTGAGCACCAGATCCGGATGCGGCTTGCGCCGCTCGACGTCGTCGCCGCAGACCATGGTGTCGAACAACTCGTGCCAGCCGTGTTCGTCGACCGTGTAGATCTCGTGCGCCATGAAACGCCGCGCGCGGTTCGACAGCACGCCGATACGGATGCCCAGCGCTCGCAGTGCTGCCAGCCGGTCCCGCGCATCGGCTTCCAGCGGCCGCACCGGACCGAAGTGACGCGCATAGCTCTCGTCAAAGGCGCGGTGCGCCGCCGCCTTGGCGTCCTGATCGTCACCGAACAGCACCTCGAAGATGTCGGTGCGCGAGACCTTGCGTTCGGCCTTGATCTTCGGGTGCAGTTGCGCGTGCTCGCGCACATAGCGCACCAGCTTTTCGTCTTCGAGGGTCTTCGACCGGCCTTTGGGTACCAGGCGCTCGATCAGCCCCAGCGGCCCGAGCCGCGGCAGCACGTCTTCCAGCGCGTAGTACATCGCGTCCATGGTGTCGACCAGGGTCGCGTGCCAATCGAACAGGATCACGTCCGGGTGCGCGTGCGGAATCTGCAGGATGCTCATCGGCGAAACCCGCGCGGCGTGCTCAGCGGCTCAGCGCGATCCAGCGCACGCGCGCGCCAGCGCCCAGCGCCTTGCCGGCCGGAATGCGTACCAGCGCGTCGGCCTGCGACAGATTGCTGAGCATGTGCGAAGCCTGTCGGTCGAGGCGGTCGAGATGAACCTGCCCTTCCTCGTCGACGCGCTGCGTCATCCGCAGCAGCTGCTCGCGGCTGTCCTCGCGCACCGCCGACGACAGCCGTCCGTTCAACCACACCGGTGCCGGCAGATGCTGCAGATGTGCGAGCACGGCGGCGACATGAACGTGCAGGCCGATCAGCACCGCGCCGGGATTGCCGGGCAGGCCGATCAGCACCTGCTGGCGGCCCGCAGTCTCGCGCAGACCGAAGTACAGCGGCTTGCCCGGTTTCTGCGCCACCTGCCAGAACACCTCGCGCACACCCAGGCTGCTGGCCACCGGCCGCACCAGATCGTGATCGCCGACCGAGACGCCGCCGGTGGTGAGGACCAGATCGCTGCTGTCCAGCGCTTCGCGCAGCGCCGCCGTCAGCTGCTCGCGGTCGTCGACGACATTGCGCACGCGTGGTACGGCGTGGCCGCGCTCGACGAACCAGCTGCGCACCAGGGGGCCATTGGCGTCGTAGACACCGGCCTCGTTCTGCGGCGACGCCGACACCTCATCACCGGTGACCAGCACACTGACGTGCGGCTGGGCGATCACGCGCAGCGACGACACGCCCGCCATCGCCAGTGCCGCGACCAGACCCGAATGCAGGCGCTGGCCGGCTGCCGCCAGCGGCGCACCAACGCGCAGCTCCTCGCCGCGCTCGCGCACGTCGCAGCCCGCGGGCAAGGGCTCGTGCAGCAGCATCGCCGCACCTTCACGCGTGACGATCTCCTGCCGCGCGATCACGTCGGCGCCCGTCGGCAGGCGGCCGCCGGTGAAGATACGCATCGCCGCACCGCGCGGCAGCGGCGCGTCCGGCGCGACGCCGGCGCGGACTTCACCAATCACCGGCAGGCGCACCGGCGTTGCCGCCGATGCGGCAGCGATGTCGGCAGCGTGCAGCGCGTAGCCGTCGACCGCGCTCTGCGTGAACAGCGGCAGATCGACCGCCGAGCTGACCGGTGCGGCGAGCACATGGCCCAAGGCCTCGGCCAGCGGCCGCTCGACCGCCGGCAGCGCATGCAGATTCGCTCCATACAATGCCAGCGCAGTATCCAGACTCAGCAGTGCGCCATCGCCACAATCGTGCGCCATTACTGATACCCGCCAGGGTGAGGCAGATCGCGCCGCACCTCGTAGATGTGGATCAGCGACGGCAGGATCGCCGTTAACGATTCGGTGGCGCCGCCGCGGCTGCCCGGCAGCGTCAGCAGCAGACAGTTGCCGATGAAGCCGGCGACACCGCGCGACATCGCTGCGTACGGCGTGCGGCGCTGGCCGAAGGCACGCGCCGCTTCCATCAGGCCGGGCAGCTCGCGTTCGATCAGCGGCTTGACTGCATCGACGGTGATATCGCGCTTGCCGATGCCGGTGCCGCCAACGGTGGTGATCAGACCGCAGCGCGGGCGCAGCGCATCGATCGCCGCCAGCAGCTTGTCGGCATCGTCGGCAAGCACTTCGTAATGGATCGGCGAGAAGCCGGCAGCGGCCAGCTCGGCCTCGATCGCACGGCCGGCCGTATCCGGCTTGCGCCCGGCGGCAACGCTGTCCGACAGCACCAGCACCGCGGCGGGCACCGGCGCCGGCAGCTGGCGCTTGTAATGCGACTTGCCGCCGCGCTTGTCGTCGAGCCTGCACTCG
>CBINNP010000202.1:0-6798 GCA_966252075.1 uncultured Solimonas sp. | reverse complement strand
TCGGCGGCCGCCCAGATCAGGTCGCCGACGCGCTGGAAGCCGAACATCGAGTAGTAGATGTAGAACGGCAGCATGGTCACGCCGTTGACGCTGTATGAGGTCGCCGCGGCGACCCAGCTCGACAGCGCGCCGGCCTCGTTGATGCCCTCTTCGAGCAGCTGGCCGTCGACCGCCTCGCGATACGAGAGGATCGAGCCGGCGTCCTCGGGCTCGTAGGCCTGGCCCAGCGGCGAGTAGATGCCGACCTGGCGGAACAGGTTGGCCATGCCGAAGGTGCGCGCCTCGTCGGCGACGATCGGCACGATGCGCGGGCCCAGCTGCTTGTCCTTGAGCAGCGTGCCAAGCATGCGCACGAAGGCCATCGTCGTCGACATCTCCTTGCCGTCCGACTGCAGCGCGAAGCTGGCGTAACGATCCAGCGCCGGCACCTCGACCGGCGCCGCCTCGCTGCGCCGCGCCGGCAGATAGCCGCCCAGCGCCTCGCGGCGCGCGCGCAGGTACTGCATCTCGCGGCTGTCCTCGGCCGGTTTGTAGAAGCGCAGCTCGGCCAGATCCTGGTCGCTCAGCGGCAGATGGAAGCGATCGCGGAAGGCCTTGAGCGCCTCGACGTCGAGTTTCTTGGACTGGTGCGCGGTCATCCGCGACTCGCCGGCGGCGCCCATGCCGTAACCCTTCTTGGTCTTGGCAAGAATGACGGTCGGCCGGCCCTTGTGCGCCCTGGCGGCGGCGAATGCTGCATGCAGCTTGCGCAGGTCATGACCGCCGCGCTTGAGGGCGTCGATCTCGGCGTCGCTCATGTGCGCGACCAGCTTGGCCAGCCTGGGGTCCTGCTGGAAGAAGTTGGCGAGGTTGTAGGCGCCGTCCTTGGCACCGAGCGTCTGGTACTCGCCGTCCGGCGTGTTGGCGAAGATCTTCAGCAGGGTGTGCTCGGTGTCGCGCTGGAACAATGCATCCCAGTCCGAGCCCCACAGCACCTTGATGACGTTCCAGCCAGCGCCGGTGAACAGCGCCTCCAGCTCCTGGATGATCTGGCCGTTGCCGCGCACCGGCCCGTCGAGACGCTGCAGGTTGCAGTTGATGATGAAGGTGAGATTGTCGAGCCGCTCGCGCGCCGCCAGCGTCAGGCCGGCGATCGATTCCGGCTCGTCCATCTCGCCGTCGCCGAACACGCCCCAGACATGGCGACCGTCCGTTTCGGCCAGTCCGCGATCACGCAGGTAGCGCAGGAAGCGCGCCTGATAGACGGCGTTGAGCGGGCCGATGCCCATCGAGCCGGTGGGGAACTGCCAGAACTCCGGCATCAGCCAGGGATGCGGATACGAGCACAGCCCGCCGCCGGCCAGCTCCTGGCGATAGTGGCCGAGGTGCTCCTCGCTGAGCCGCCCTTCCAGAAAGGCACGCGCGTAGACGCCGGGCGCCGAATGCGGCTGGAAGTAGACCAGATCGCCGCCGTGCGTGGCATTGCGCGCATGGAAGAAATGCTGGAAACCGACTTCGAAGATCTCCGCCGCCGAGGCGTAGCTGGCGATGTGGCCACCGAGATCGCCGTAAGCCGCATTGGCGCGCATCACCATCGCCAGCGCGTTCCAGCGCAGGATCGCAGTGATCCGTTCCTCCAGCTGCAGGTCGCCCGGATAAGCGCCCTGCTCGTGCAGCGGAATCGAGTTGCGGTAGGCCGAGTACGGCTGCACCAAGGCGCGCTTGGCGGTATCGCGCAGGCGTTCTTCGAGCTGCTGCAGCAGGAACTGCGCGCGCTCGCTGCCGCCGGCGGCGAGCACGGCGTCGAACGCGGACAGCCATTCGCGCGTTTCGAGCGGATCGTCGTCGACGACGGCATTGAGCTCGCGCATGCGCAGGGCTTCGGCTTTCATCGTGTGCCCCGTCAGACCATCACGACCTTGCGCTCGGCGAAGCGCCAGCCAGCCGGGGTCAGCAGGAAGCGATCGTGATAGCGCGCGTTGATGACCTCAAAGGGTGTCGTCTCGCCGGCCCGGCCGCGTTCCAGCCGCAGGTCCAGCCAGCCTTCGGCGCTGCGGCCATCCGCAGCAAGCTGCAGGCGGAAGTTGCGGCCCTCATGACGAGCCCAGAATTCGCGCGGGCGGTTGGCAATGAAATGACGGATCGCCTCACGGCCCTCGTAGCGTGTGCCCAGACGGTCGAAGACACCGTCTTCGGTGAACAGTGCCGCAAGGCCTTCGGCGTCCCAGGCGTCGGCAAGTCGGCCGTAGTCGTGCGACAGCGCCTCGCAAGCTTCCTGGGCAATAGCTGTGTTATTTGCAGCGTCGGTCATGGCATTTTTCTCCTGGCCGCTTCTCTCACGCCGCCGGCGGCGGAGGCGGCAGGGTGGTGTAGACGTATGACTTCTCGGGCGGCAGCGGCGCGGCATCCTGGCGCAGCAAGGCGGATTCCGGCACGCCAGCCTTGAGCTTCTCGGTCAGCACTTCCGGATCGAAGTCGACACCGAGCGGATTGGCCGCGAACGCCGGCGAGCTGAAGAAGCCGTTGGCCTCCTCGGCCGTCTCGTAGTTGTCGACCTGCAGCTCGATCTCGTTGCCGTCCGGATCGCGGTAGTACATCGAGGTGGTCGGGCCGTGGTTGATGCACCAGAACGGCAGAATCCCCTCGCCCTTCAGACGCTGGTAGGTATGCAGCAGATCCGCCAGGCTGGCGTAGGTGAAGGCGACGTGATCGATGCCGGTGTACTTGTGCGGCGGCGAGGGCAGATGGCCGGTGTTGAGAAAGGCGATGCGGTGATGCTCTTCGTCGTAGCTGAGGAAGGCGATGACCGGTGCCTCGAACGCCGTCTTCAGATGGAACACCTGGCGGTACCAGCCGAGCATCGCCTCCCAGTGCTTGGCACGGATCACGTAATGCGCGAGCTTTTTCGGAACCACCGGCGCTGCAGTAGCGGCGGTCGACGCCGGCGACGGCGCCGCGGCGGGATGGGCTGCGGTCATGGCACTCTCCTCTCGTTAGTCTGGTGTCGCGCGGTCTTGCTTTCCGCAAAACCTTACCATATGGTCAGCGTCGATACTGCCGCTTCAGCTCCAGCCGCGCAAGCGCTTTCGCTGATGCAGCGCAACAAAAACCACGGAGAGAAAACCCATGCGTCTTGCCCTGTACTCACGTGACGGCGCCGCGCCGCGCATCGCCGTCGTTGCCGCGGATCGCGTTCATGACATTGGCAAGCATCTGCCGTCGGCACCGTCGACGATCGCCGAGATCCTGGCGCAGTTCGACGCGCTGCGCGCCGGCCTGGAAGCCTTGACGAAGCAGCCTGCCGACCACGCGCTGGCCGAGGTCAAGCTGCACGCACCGATTCCGCGGCCCGGCAAGATCATCGCCCTGGGCCTCAACTACCGCGACCATGCCCTCGAAGCCAACATGGCGCTGCCGGAAATCCAGACCTGGTTCGCCAAGATGCCGACCACGGTCAACGGCCCCTACGACGGCATCGAGCTGCCACGCGTCTCCGCCAAGCTGGACTACGAAGCCGAACTCGCCTTCGTGATCGGCAAGCGCGGCCGCCACATCACGCGCGAGCAGGCCCCGTCGGTGATCGGCGGCTACTGCGTCGCCAACGACGTCAGCGTCCGCGACTGGCAGCTGCGCACCAGCCAGTTCATCGTCGGCAAGTCCTTCGACACGCACTGCCCCTTCGGCCCCTGGATCGTCACGCCGGACGAGGTCGGCGATCCGCAGGCGCTGGCCATCCGCGCCACCGTCAACGGCGAGACGCGGCAGGACTCCAACACCCGTGAGATGGTCTTCGACGTCTACGCGATGATCGAGCACATCTCGCAGGCGATGACGCTCGAACCGGGCGATCTGGTGCTCACCGGCACGCCGGCCGGCGTCGGCGCCGTTTCCAAGCCGCCGCGCTATTTGAAAGAAGGCGATGTGGTGCGCATCGAGATCGAGCGCATCGGCCATATCGAGAACCGCGTCGTCGCCGAGCGCTGAGATCCACAGCCCGCCGCTCCGATTCCAAGGTGCCGTTGAGCACCGGAGCGGCGGATGAGCACGAGGAGGAGAAGACCGATGCAAGGAGATACCCAGCAGAAGTCGCAGCAGAAGTCCGGCACGCGCAGCTACCTGCGTAACGCCTGGTATGTGGCCGCGTGGTCGTCGGAGGTCGGGCGCGAATTGCTTGAACGCACCATCCTCGAAGAACCGATCGTGCTCTACCGTCGCGAGAACGGCGAAGCAGTCGCCATCGGCAATGCCTGCCCGCATCGGCTCGCGCCGCTGTCGATGGGCAAGCTCGTCGGCGACACCGTGCAGTGTCCGTATCACGGCCTGCGCTACGACAGCAGTGGCGCCTGCGTGCTCAATCCGCACGCCGGCGGCATGATCCCGCCGCGGATGCGCGTGCCGGCCTACACGCTGGTCGAGCGCCACGGCCTGATCTGGCTGTGGTTCGGCGAAGCACATGCCGCCAATCCGGCGACGATCCCCGACTTCAGCTGCCACCAGGATGCGGAACTGGCATTCGTCGGTGGCATGATCGAGATGAAGGCCAACTACCAGCTGGTCACCGACAACCTGCTCGATCTCGCCCATGGCGAGTTCGTCCACGAGGGCCTGCTCGGCAGCCCGGCGATCACCCATAGCAAACTGGAGACGATCGAGTCCGGCACGACGATCTACTCCAACCGCTGGATGCCCAACGGCGAGGCGATGCCGGCCTTCCACATGATCTTCGACGGCCACCAGGCCGGCACGCCGGTCGACCAGTGGGCGTACATGCGCTGGGACGCACCGGCACACATGCTGCTCGACGTCGGTGTGACCCATGTCGGCGCGCCGCGCAGCGAAGGCGCGTGGATCTACGGCACCGACATCCTGACGCCGAAGAACGCGACGACGACCTACTACTTCTGGGCGATCACGCGCGGCTACAAGACCGAGGATCCGGCTGCCGGCGAGCTCTGGCGCCAGTTCATCAAGGGCGCGTTCGAGGGGCAGGACCAGGTCATCATCGAAGCGCAGCAGCGCATGCTCGGCGAACGCAGCCTGGAAGAGGCCGATCCAGTGATGTTTGCATCGGACGCCGCCGCGCAGCGCGCGCGCAAGCTGCTGGCGCGGCTGGTCGACAGGCAGGCCACGCCGGCGCCGGATCACCCCGCCCTGCGCTCGCTGCGCCACGGCAACCTGTCCAGCCGCTCGCCCGTGCTGCCGGTGGTCTGAACCGATGCGCAATACCTACCGTACGGATGTTCTCATCGTCGGCGCCGGCGGCTGCGGACTCAATCTGTCGATCTTCCTCGCCGACCTTGGCGTCGACTTCGTCACCGTCGAGCGCAACACGACGCTGGCGCAGCTGCCCAAGGCGCATTACCTCAACCAGCGGACGATGGAGATCCTGCGCCAGCACGGCGTGGCTGACGACATCTACGCGCTCGGCACGCCGCCGCGCAACATGTCGCGGGCGATGTGGCTGACGACGCTGGGCGGCGACGGCCCGCACGATCGCCAGGTCATCCATGAGATGGACGGCATCGGCGGCAGCGGCGACTCGCAGCGCGTGATCTACGAGCGCGACAGCGCTTGCCTCAGCGCCAATCTGCCGCTGATCCGCTCGGAGCCGATCTTCAGACGCCACGCCGACGCACGCGCGCCGGGCCGCATCCGCTTCGGCCACGAGCTCGTGGGTTTCGAGCAGGATGCCGACGGCGTCAGCGCCATCGTCCGCGATCTCGCCAGCGGCGAGGAACAGCAATGGCGCGCTCGGTATCTGGTCGGCGCCGACGGCGGCCGCAGCATCGGCAAGAAGCTGGGCAACAAGATGGTCGGTCCTTCGGGACTGGCCAAGAACGTCACCGTGCACTTCAGCGCCGATCTGTCGAAAGTCTTGCTCGACGACCGCGTGATGCTGCACTTCTTCATCCATCCGACGCGCCGTGGCCCGCTGGCCAGTGGTGCGCTGGTGCCGGCCGGCGGCGACGATGCGCGCTGGGGCCGCCACAGCGCCGAGTGGATCTTCCATTTCATGGTGGCGCCGGACGATCCCTCGCGCTTCGACGAGGCGATGGTCACGCAGCAGATCCGCGAGCTGCTGAAGCTGCCGGACTTGCAGATGCAGGTGCACAAGATCAGCCACTGGATGATCGAGGCGGTGCTGGCCGAGCGCTATCGCTTCGACCGCGTGCTGCTGGCCGGCGACGCCGTGCATCGCCATCCGCCGGCCTCGGGCCTGGGTCTCAATACCGGCATCCAGGACGCCCACAACCTGGCGTGGAAACTGGCGCTGGTGACACGCGGCACGGCGACACCGGCATTGCTCGACAGCTATGAGCAGGAGCGCCGGCCGATCGGTTCGTTCAACGTCGCCTGGGCGCTGTCGAGCTACTGGAACCACCTGCTCAGCGCCGCGTCGATCTTCGCGATCCATCCGGCGAACGTGTACGAGGCGGTGGGGCAGCCCGACGAGGACAACGAGATCGCGGGTCTCTTCGCGGACACGCCGGACGGGCGTATGCGTCGCGCACGCATGCGCGAGGTCTTCAACACCCATCGCGTGGAGATGTTCGATCACGACGTGGAGCTCGGCTTCGTCTACGAGCGCGGCGCGATCGTCCCCGACGAAACGCCCGTGCCGGAACGCGACCCGTGGGGCAGCGAGTACCGCCCGACGACGCGACCGGGCCACCGGCTGCCACACGCCTGGATCGAGGTCGGGACGCGTCGCTGCTCCACGCATGACCTACTCGGTGCCTCCGGCGAATTCATGCTCCTCGTGAACGCCGACGGCGACGCGTGGTGCGATGCGGCGCGGCGGATCGACATCATCGAGGG
>CBINNP010000201.1:0-6823 GCA_966252075.1 uncultured Solimonas sp. | reverse complement strand
GGTGGCAGAGTGGTCATGCAGCGGACTGCAAATCCGCGTACGCCGGTTCAATTCCGACCCTAGCCTCCATCTCCTGCAAGCCCGTGTGGCGAAATCGGTAGACGCAAGGGACTTAAAATCCCTCGACTTCGCAGTCGTGCCGGTTCGAGTCCGGCCACGGGCACCACGGAGTTGTCGGAGCTGAAAACAAAAAAACCCGCGCATGCGCGGGTTTTTTGCTGGGCATCGCCGCGCGCGACTCAGCGGTCGCGGAACTGCGCCTCGACGCGCTCGTCCTGGCCCTTGACGTCGACGCAGACGGTGGCAGTGGGGCGGGCGAGCAGGCGCGGAATGCCGATCGGGTCGCCGGTCTTCTCGCAGTAGCCGTATTCCTTGCCCTCGATGCGACGCAGCGCGTCGTCGATCTTCTTGAGCAGCAGTGACTCGCGTTCGCGCAGGCGCAGGTCGAGCCAGTGCTCTTCCTCGGCGGTCGCGCGGTCGGCCGGGTCGGCGAACACCTCGCGCTCGTGCAGGCGCTCCTTGACGTCCATTTCACGCTGCAGCACTTCCTCGCGCATCTGCAACAGGCGCGTCCGGAAAAAATCCAGCTGCACCTCGTTCATGTAATCGTCTTCGGACATCTCGCGGATGTCGTCTTCGGTCAGCGGCGCGCCTGCGGCGCGCACCGCCCCCTTGGAAGGGGTGCGCACGGCCTTGGTGGCCGGACCTTTGGAGCTGTTCTTGGCACTGCCCGGTTTGGTGGCCGGCTGGGATTTTTCTTGCACGTTTACTTTTTCAACGACGGATTTGGTTCTTTTGACCGGGGCAGCGGCGGTTTTGTTGCGAGAATCCGCTGCGGGCTTGGCCGCCTTCTTGGCGGGCGTGGTGCGTGCGGCGACAGGCGCCTTGGTCGCTGATTTCTTCTTCAGCGCCGATTGCGATTGCTTATCGATTTTTGCCGAAGTTTTCTTAGCTTTCATCGTTCCATATCCGGAACAAGCACGAAACACGATCAATGCAAAGTGGGGCGTTATACACCGTGCACAAGACACGGTCAATTGGGCTTGGACAGGCTTCGCCGTGCCGCCGCGAGCCGCCGCCGTCCTCCTGCGGAGGCGTTCAGTTGCGGTCCGTGAATTGCAAATCGAGCCGTCGTGGCGGTCCGCAAGTGTTCAGGGAAGCGCAGTCAAACTGCAGCATATCGGAGGAAAAGTTCCGATCTCGGTCCCAGTAATCAAGATAAGGAGGGTGCAATGAAACGCTTCATTACCGCAGCGCTGATGGCAGGCAGCTTGATGGTGGTCGGCGGGACCGCCGCGGCGCAGAGCAGTACGCCGGCGCTCGACAAGGCGGCTGATAACACCGATGCCAGACGTGAGGCTCGCCAGGATGCGCGCGAGCGGCGCCAGGACAATCGCCAGGATGCGCGCGAAGAACGCCAGGAAATTCGTAGCGACTACCGCAACGAACTCAAGAGTGCGGATTCATCGCAGGGCGTGGCAGACGCCACCAAGGACGCCGCCAACGCCCGCAAGGGCGCCGCCAAGGATGCTGCATCGGAGCGTCAGGATGCGCGCCAGGATGCCCGGGAGCGCCGCCAGGAGATTCGCAACAACTGATGGCCAGCCAAGGCCGTGAAAATGAACAAGCCGCCTGCGTGAGCAGGCGGCTTTTTTTGCATCTGCAGCGGCTGACGGCGCTGTCCGCGAGCCGAAGGCGGGCGATCAGGCCGCCAGTTCGACGCGCACGCTCTCGGCGGGAGGCGGCGTGATGTCCTGGCCAAGCAGGCTGCGCGCACGGCCGAGAAAAAGCTTTCGAAAATGCAGCAGTTCGGGATCAATGCACAATCCGTTGGGATCGAGCGTGGACAGGCTGCGGTCCTGTCGTGCCAGCTCAAGCTGCATCAGCCGCGCCAGCTCGCGACCGCGGACCATGTACAGACGACCGCCGGGATGCGTCATCTCGACGATTTCGATCAGGTCGAACAGGCCCGCCGTCGCAGCGCAGCCTACCGGCAGTCCAGCGAATTCGGCGATGCGTGTCTGCGTATCGAACAGATCGATAGCCAGACGCAGCAGATCGGCACGGCGGTGCGTGTCGAGCTCGCGGAGGAAGGCGTCGAGCAGCATCTGCACGCAGGCGCGATCTTCGCGCAGATCGATCGGAGCGCAGAGCGGGAAGGTCTTGGGTGCGGACAAACGAATGCCGGCGGAAGTGGCCGCCGGCTCCAGGGTCATGAGCGTCATGTGAGTGTGGAGTCTGAGCTGGGTTAGTGCCGGGCCGATGCGCCGAGCAGTTCTTCGGTGGCGTTGAGCAGGCGTTCCTGGGCAGTGACAACCTGACGGAAGAGCGGATTGGCCAGCACGCCCGGCCCCATACCGACGAGCGATTCGCGCTGCTCGATGATGCGCGCAAGGTTATCGGCAATGAGCTGTGTGCAGTGCGTGAACTGATCGACATTCATGAGTGCTTGCTCCTTGGTCGGGGGTGATGGATGGCTACGCATCAACGCCGCAGCGGCGTTGGCTCACGTGCCGTGACAAAAAGAAACAGGCTGACCAGCAGAAAGCCGCTGCCAAAAGTCATCAACAGATTCGCCAGCCAGCGACGGCTAACGCCATTGTCGATTTCCAGGGGCGCCGCAACGGCGGCGCTCTCGACGGGCGCATCCGCCGTATAGCTCAGGCGTGGCAGCGGTGCGTCGCTGTCGCTCTGCAGGGAGGCTTTACGTACGCGTCCCTTGGGCATGCCGAAGGAAACGATCGTGGCGTTGTCACAAACGGCGATGCCCTTGTCACCTTGCGTGCGGACCACGCAATGAGGGCCGGCATCGGCGACCCGCTTGATCACAGCGCCCGGATGGTTCGAGGAGGCCGCGTCCATGGCCTTGTTCCAGCCAGCAGGAGCTGCCTGATGGATGGCGTGCTCATACATGGGATATGCATCGATGGCATAGAACATGGCGGAATCCTTTCCGTTGAGCGTTTCGAAAGCCGGGGGTGAGTAAGCGGGTCGCCGACGGGGCACCTTCAGAGCCGGCGACGGCCCAGAACCAGGGAGACGACGGCGAGGATCAGGCCGACCACGAACAGGATCCACGCGATTTGCTGCGACAGACCGGCGACGCCGCCTAGACCGAAAACCGCGGCGACGATGGCGATCACAAGAAAGACTGCGGCCCAATAGAACATCGCTGATCTCCTGCCCGGGTTGCGGCGGCCTTGCGGCTTGGCCGGAATGCCGGGGTTTGTTGGTTTGTGCGTTAAGAGCAGCAGCGCATGTGCCAGCCTCTGTCGATTCACAGGCGTTGTATAAAATCCTTTAAAATCAATGTTAAGTGAAGAGGGCCTTGCAGCGGTCCCAGTGGCGCCGGTAGAAATTGCCGGCAACAGTTGCCGGAGCTTCCGGCACTATTTACCGGCATATCAGGGAGCGAGATGAACGAGGGCGGCAGCGAGGCCTTGAGCGTGCTCTGGGTCGACGACGACCATGAGCTCACGGAAGGGCTTACCGACTATCTGCGTGACGAGGGCTACGCCGTCGAATGCGTGCCGGATCTGGCCGCGGCACGCGGGTGCCTGCAGACGCGGTGCTATGACCTGGCGCTGGTCGATCTGGTGCTGCCCGACGGCAGCGGCCTGTCGCTGATCCGCGATACGCCACGCGACCAGGCGCGAGAATTCGTGATCCTCACCGGACAGCGCGACGTGCGCACGGTGTTGCAGGCGCTGCGGCATCAGGTTTTCGATTACTTGCTCAAGCCGCTGGAACTCAGCGAACTGCGCAACACGCTGATGCGCGTGCGCAAGGCGCGCGACAACAGCGCGCCGGCTGCGGGCGATGCATCGGCGTCGATCTTGCTGGCCTCGCCGACCGCAGCGCGCACGGGCGGCATCGAGATGATCGGCAAATCACTACCGATGCAACGTGCGCAAGCCTTGCTGGAGCGTGCGGCGGCCAGCGAGATCACCGTACTGGTCCAGGGCGAGAGCGGTACCGGCAAGGAAGTCGCCGCGCAGTATCTGCACGAGCGCTCGGCACGCGCCAGAGGGCCCTTCGTCGCGCTCAACTGCGCCACGGTTTCGCCATCGCTGATCGCCAGCGAACTGTTCGGCCACGAGAAGGGCAGCTTCACCGGCGCGCACCGCAGGCACACCGGCATCTTCGAGCGCGCCGAGGGCGGCACGCTGTTTCTCGATGAGATCACCGAGATGCCGATCGACCTGCAGGCGACGCTGCTGCGCGCGCTGGAGACCGGACGCATCGTGCGCGTCGGCGGCGATCGCGAGATTCCGGTCAACGTGCGCATGGTCGCGGCCACCAATCGCGATCCGTTGCGCTACGTCGAGGAAGGCCGTTTCCGGCTCGACCTGTACTACCGGCTGCAAGTGTTTCCGGTGGCGCTGCCACCGCTGCGTGAACGCGGCACCGATCTGCTGTTGCTGGCGGAGCACTTCCTTGCCCAGCACGGCAGCGTCAGCGGGACACCGCGCACCTTGTCCGGCGAAGCCATGACCCGGCTGCTCGATCACCCATGGCCCGGCAATGTGCGCGAGCTGCGCAATGTCATCGAGCGCGCCTGCCTGCTCAGCAATGGCGTGATCGCGCCCGAGCATCTGCTGCTGCCGGAGGCCGCCGCGCCGCCGCCGGCCTCATCGTCGCCGCCCGCCGTGACCCCGCTCGCGGCTGCGGCTCCAGCCACCGGCGTGCGGCTGCGGGACGCCGAGCGCGCCACCATCCTGCGCGTGCTCGAACTGCACGGCGGCAATCGCACGCGTGCCGCCGCCGAGCTTGGCATCAGCGTGCGGACGCTGTACAACAAACTCAAACGCTTTGAACTCGACGGCACGCGCTGAGCCAGCGCCGCCGCAGCCTTTCTCCGGTCTGACGATGGAACTGCACGCCGCAGCGACGATTGCCGCGACGGCTCCTGAGCACTGGCGTTTCGCGCCATTGCCGCAGGCGCCGCTTTATGAACTCGACGCCGCCGGTCTGCGCGGCATCGATACGTCGCTGCGCATCGTTCCGGAAGCTACGCTGGGCGCAGCACTGCGCGCGGCGACGGCGGGCGACATCGTCTTGGCGCAGGCAAGCGACGGCGCCGTCTGGCGTCTGCAGCGCCTCAGCCAGGCGGCCGCGCTGTGGCGGGTGCAGGCGCTGAGCGATAGTCGGCGAGCTAGCTTCCTGGCCTTGCGCAACCTCGCGTCGGCTCGCCTGGTCGCGCAGGTGCTGCACGAGCTGCGCAATCCGATGAATGCCTTGTCGCTGCACAGCGATCTGCTCGGCCGCTTGCTGCAGCCGGGCGCGGCGGCGCCGGAGCGGGCGGCCACCAGTCTCAAGGCGATTCGCGATCGCCTCAACGATCTGGGCACTCGCCAGAACCATGCGGTACAGCTCTGGCTGGCCGCCGCCGATGCCGTCGACGAGTCGCCGATCGCGTTGACCGGGCTGGTCGACGAAATCTTGCGCCTGCTGCGTGGCCTGTTCGTGCTCAGCGAAATCCGGCTGCGCGGCGAGGCGCTCGAACTGCTCGACGCGGCGGCACCGCTGCGCAGCAGCGCGGCCTTGCGGCTGGCTGTGATCGCGCTGCTGCTGTCGGCGCACGACGGCGCTTGCCGGTCGGCCGAGGCCGCCGCCCACGAGGTGCGGGTGCGGGCACACGATGAGCGCAGCCACGTCCGGCTCGGCGTTGAAGCGCCGCTCGGGCTGCTGCTGGCGCCGGACGAGGCGGCGCAACTGGCCTTGCTGCTCGACACCGAGCGAATCGGCTTGGAGGTCGAATCGCCGCAGAGCGTGGTGCTGCGCCTGCCGCGCCGGTAGCGGTCTAGGCCTCGGCGTGTTCGCGCAACGCGGCGATCAGATCCTCGACATCGATGGGCTTGCCGAGGTGAGCGTCGAAGCCGCTGGCCAGCGCGCGGCGCGCGTCTTCGCCGCGCGAGAATGCGGTGAGCGCCAGCATCGGCACCGTCGACGGCGTCGCACTGTCCTGGCTGCCCAGCCCGCGCACGCGATGCGCGAGCGCGTAGCCATCCATCTCGGGCATCGCGATGTCCGACAGCACGATATCGAATCGCGTCTGCTGCAGCGCCTCCAAGGCCTCGCCGGCCGTGGCCGCGGTTGCCACGCTGGCGCCTTCTTCGGTCAGCAGCAGTTCCAGCACCGTTCGCACGTCGGGATCATCGTCGACGACCAGCAGGCGCAGCTGCGACAGGCGCGGCGCCTGCTCGCCGGCTGCGGAGAACGGGCGGACTTGCTCGCCGGTGGTGGCGATGGGCTGCGGCTGACTCAGCGCCAGCGCCTGGATCGGCAGGCTGACGACGAATTCGGCGCCGCGGTTGCGGCCCTGGCTGTGTGCCTCGATCTGGCCGCCGTGCATCTCCACCAGATGTTTGACCGTCGCCAGGCCCAGCCCGAGGCCGCGGTGATGACGCGTGGTCGAGGCGCTGCTCTGGAAGTAACGTTCGAAGATCATCGGCATGGTCTGCGCGTCGATGCCGATACCGCTGTCGCGCACCCGTACCTGCAGCCGCGTGTCGACGCGCGCGGCGCTGATGTCGATGCGGCCCGCGGGCGGGGTGAACTTCAGTGCATTGCCGAGCAGGTTGCCGAAAATCTGCCGCAGCCGGTCGGCATCGCCGATCAGCCATAGCGGCGCCGCTTCGAGCTCCAGCTGCAGCTGCTGCTCGCGCGCCTCGGCCGCCGGCCGGGCGGCGGCGACGCAGCTGCCGAGAATCTCGGCCAGATCGACGCGCTGGGTATGCAGGCGCAGGCGGCCGGTGATCGCGGTGGAAGCATCGAGCAGATCGTCGACCATGGCTCTCAGGGCAGCGGCGTGACGATTGAT
>CBINNP010000200.1:0-6824 GCA_966252075.1 uncultured Solimonas sp. | reverse complement strand
GATCAGACCGACCTGCGAGTAGATGTTGATGGTGGTCAGGCCGAGGAAGCTGAACAGCAGTGCCGCCGAAATCGCCAGCGGCACCGAGCCGAGCAGCACGATCAGCGGATCGCGGAAGCTGCGGAACTGCGCGGCCAGCACCAGATAGATCAGCACCACCGCGAAGCCCAGCGTCACCGTCAGTGCCGAGGCCTCGTGGCGCAGCAGCCGCGATTCACCGGCGTAGTCGATGCTCAGGCCCGGCTGCGTGGCGGCGGCGGCTTCGAGCACGCGCAGGCCTTCCTCCTTGGTCACGCCCGGCAGCACGCCGCCGAACACGCGCACTGCGTTGCGCTGCTGGACGCGCATCAGCGCGCGCGGCGCGCTGCGCGTCTCGACACTCGTGAATGCCGACACCGGCACCAGATCGCCGGACGGCGTGCGGATCTTCAGGTCCAGCAGCGGCTCCAGCGTGCGGCGGCCCTCGCGGCCGATCTGCGGAATCACCTTGTAGCTGCGGTCCTGCCAGTTGAAGCGGTTGACGTAGTTGCCGCCGAGCAGCGTGCCCAGCTCGGCACCGACGCCGGCCAGATCCAGGCCCAGATCGGCGACGCGCTCGCGGTCGAGGACGATGCGTGCCTCCGGCATGTCGATCTTCAGATCCGTGTCGACGTAGAGGAACTTGCCGCTCTGCCAGCCGGCGCCGAGCACTGCGCCGACCGCCTGCAGCAGCTGCTCCGGCGGCGCCTCGCTCTGCATCACCAGCTCGACGTCGTACTGGCCCGGCGTCGGCAGCGGCGGATCCAGCCGTGGAAACACGCGCAGGCCGGGGATCTGCGACACCGCGCCATAGACCTCGCCGTAGATCGCCTCGGTGCTGCGCTCGCGCTCGTGCCAGTGCTTGGCGTCGAGGCCGCCGAAGCCGCCCCAGTTGGCGGTCAGCGACCACATCGACTTGGCTTCCGGAAACGCCATCAGCGACTGCACGACACTGTTGAGTTCGCGATGCGTCGCCGCGATCGTCGAATCCGGCGCCGCCTCGAAATACAGGCTGATGTGGCTCTGGTCCTCGACCGGCGCCAGCTCCTGCCGCGAGTACAGATACAGCGGCACCGCCGCCAGCGCCACCAGCAGCGCGGCGACGACCACCGCGCCGCGCATCTGCAGCGCCGCGTCGAGCGCGCGTGCGTAAGTACCGCTGACCCGCGCAAACGCCCCATGGACGACGCGCGACAGCCGGCTCTCCTGCGCCTGCGTGCTGATGAAGTGCGCGCTCATCACCGGCGACAGCGTCAGCGCGACGAGGCCGGACACCACCACCGCGCCGGCCAGCGTGATCGCGAATTCGAGGAACAGCGAGCCGGTCAGTCCGCCCTGGAAGGCGATCGGCGTGTAGACCGCGGCCAGGGTGATGGTCATCGCGATGATCGGCCCGCGCAGCTCGCGCGCGCCGGCCAGCGCGGCGTCGAGCCGCGACTTGCCGGCGCGCAGATGGCGCTCGACGTTCTCGACCACGACGATGGCGTCGTCGACCACCAGGCCGACCGCCAGCACGATGGCGAGAATCGTCAGCAGGTTCAGGCTGAAGCCGAACGCGTACATGATCAGCCCGGCACCGACCAGCGACACCGGCATCGCTACCAGCGGCACCAGCGCCGTGCGCGCCGAGCCCATGAACAGGAACACCACCAGCGCGACGATCGCCACCGTCTCCACCAGCGTGCCGCCGATGTCCTTGAGCGCCGCCTCCATGAACATGGTGCCGTCGTAGGCCATGTGCATCTCGATATCCGGCGGCATGGTCTGCGTGAGCTGCGCCATCTTCGCCTTCAGCGCATGGCCGACATCGATCTCGTTGGAGCCGATCGCCGGCCAGACGCCGAGATAGACGACCTCGCTGTCGTTGTAGGTGCCGATGTACTCCGGCTCCTCGGCGCCGAGTTCGACCTTCGCCACATCGGCCAGCCGCACCACGGCGCCATCGCGCTCGGAGACCACCAGCTGCGCGAACTCCTCGGTCGAGCGCAGATCGGTGTCGGTCAGCAGGTTGACCTGCACCAGCTCGCTCTTGGTCTGGCCCAGCGCCGCCAGGTAGTTGTTGCGCAGCAGCGCGCGCTGCACGTCGCCGGGCGACAGGCCATAGGCGGCGAGCCGGTCCGGGTCCATCCAGATGCGCATCGCCAGCGGCTGCGCGCCTTCGAAGCTGACACGCTGCACGCCGGGCACCGTCGCCAGCTGCGGCTGCAGATCGCGCTGCAGCCAGTCGGTGATCGCCGGCGCGCTGCGCTGCCTGGAGGCGAAGGCGATGTAGAAGCTGGCGTACGGCCGGTCGGCGCGCTGCACCTCCACCGACGGCGGCTCGGCTTCCGCCGGCAGCTCGGATCGCACCTGCTGCAGCCGCGCGTTGACCTCCGACAGCGCCGCGGTGGCGCTATGGTCGAGCTGCAGGCGCACGGTGACGATGCTGGTGCCGGCACGGCTGGTCGACTCGACGGTGTCGACTCCGGAGATTGCCGAAACCACCCGCTCGATCGGCGTGGTGACGAAGCCGCGCACGGTCTCGGCACTGGCGCCGACGTAAGCCGTGGTGATCACCACCGACGAACTTTCCAGCTTGGGGTACTGCTGGATCGGCAGCGCCGACAGCGCGCGCCAGCCGGCCAGCAGCAGCACCAGATTGACCACCACCGCCAGCACCGGATGGCGGATGAAGACATCGGTGAACGCGCGGGTCGAGGCCATGCGCGCGCTCCTTACGGTGCCGCCGCGGCGCTGGCCGCCGCGGCGCCGTTGCTGACGGCGACCAGCGCGCCTTCGCGCAGCTTGAACGAGCCGCCGGCGGCGATCTCCTCGCCGGCTTTCACACCGTCGTCGAGCAGCACCTCGTCGCCCAGCATCGCCCGCGTGCGCACCCGGCGCAGCGTGGCGCGCGGCTGGCCACCGGCGTCGGCGATCACGAACACGTGATCGCCCTGCGCATCGCGGCGCAGCGCGCTGGCCGGCAGCGCCACCGCCGGGCTGGCGGCTGCGGTCGGCAAACTGACGCGTACCGAGGCGCCGGGCTGCAGCGCGGCACCGTCGACCCGCACGCGGACCATCGCATTGCGCGTACCGCTGTCGACGCGCGCGTCGATGGCGACGATCCGCGCATCCAGCGAAGTCGCCGCTGCGAGCTGCACGGTCTCGTCTGTCCGCAGTTGCGCGGCGACCTGCTGCGGTACCTGGAAATCGACGTAGCTCGCGGTATCGATGCCTTGCAGCGTCGTCAGCAGCGTGCCTTCTTCGAGGAACTGGCCCTCATGCACGTCGGCGATGCCGACGCGCGCGGTGAACGGCGCACGCAGCGTCTTGCGCGCGATCACCGCCTGCACGCGGCCGATGCGCGCCACCGTCACCGCCCGCTCGGCCTCGGCGCGGTCGAGTGCCTCACGTGAGGTGGCGCCGCTCTCGTGCAGCAGCGCGTAGCGCCGGGCCACCGTCTCGGCCAGCGCGGCCTGCGCCCTGAGCTCGGCCAGCTCGGCTTCCTCGACGCGGGTGTCGAGGGCGACCAGCACGGTGCCGGCCTGCACCACTGCGCCCGGCGTCAGCGCCACGCGGCGCACGGTACCGGCCAGCTCGTTGCGCAGGCTGATCGAGCGCAGCGCGACCACGGTGCCGATCGCGCTCATCGTCGGCCGATGCTCGCGGCTCTGCGCGCGCACCGTGGTGATCACTTCCGCCGGCTCCGGCTGGCTGGCGGCGGCGGCCGCCTCGGCACGCAGGCCGGCGCGCTTCCACAGCGCCAGCGTCGCCGCCACCACCACCAGCAGCACCAGCAACAGCGCCGAACGGCGCCAGGATTTCCGCGTCATGAAGCACTCCCATTCATCTCGATGTCCTTGCAAAGCCCTGCACGGCGCGCAGGTACCACTGGCAGCCGGCGCGCAGGCTAGAAGTTAAAGCAAACTTGAAGTCAAGCCGCCTCTCGTCTAGCCTGCGTGCATGTCCGAATTGCTGACCATCACCACCGTCGCCAAGCGCAGCGGCGTCGCCGCTTCGGCGCTGCGCTTCTACGAACAGCGCGGGCTGATCCGCTCCGAGCGCGCCGGCAGCGGCCATCGCCGTTATCCGCGCCACGTGCTGCGCCGGCTCGCCTTCATCGTCTTCGCGCAGCGCATCGGCCTGTCGCTCGACGACATCGGCAACGAACTGGCGCGGCTGCCCCAGGACGAGGTGCCCAACGGCCGCGACTGGGCGCGCCTGTCGAGCGGCTGGAGCCGCTGCATCGACGCGCAGATCGCCGAACTGCAGCGGCTGCGCGATGGCCTCGCCGACTGCATCGGTTGCGGCTGCCTGTCGCTGAAGCGCTGCCAGTTGGTCAACCCGGGCGACCGGGCCGCGCGCATGGGCAGCGGACCGTATGCCTGGACCAGCTGCGCCGCGAGCTCGCCTGCCGTGCCCGGGAAGCCGGCCCGGCGTTGACTGAGCTGCGCACGGCCTGTTCGCGCCATTGTTGCCTCCACGGTAGATTCAGCGCCAAACGGGGGGCGATCATCGACGGCACCGGCGCATACGTCGCGCATGATCGGCCGGCACGCAGCACAAACGGACACAGAAGGCCGGGTGCAACCGGCCGGCGCAGTGGAGTGGCGGCATGGGCGATTTTGCAGATGGTTTCGATGGTCCGCGTTCGACGCGTGCGGCAACGGCTGGCGGGCCGCTCGTAGAACTGCGCTGGCAGCAGACCCGCGCCGGCCCGATCGAGCTGCGGCCTTCGGCGCTGCACCGCATCCGCCTGCACAGCGGCGCGCCGGTGCGCGGCGCCTGCAGCGCCGTGGCCTTCACCTATACCGCCGGCGATCTCGACCTGCTGCCGGCCGGCCATGCCGAAGGCTGGCAGGAGTACGACGACAGCCGCTCGCTATGGCTGAGCCTGTCGGCGCGGCTGCTGCAGCGCGCCGCCGAGGATCTTGATCTGGACCCGGCCCGAGCGCACCCGGATCTGAAATACCAGTTCCGTGATCCGCACATCGAACACATCGCCTGGGCACTGGAGGCCGAGCAGCACGACGGCGGTGCGCGGAGCGGCGATCACGATCGCCTGTACGCGGAAAGCCTGGGCTACGCGCTCGCCGTGCACCTGCTGCGCCGCCACGCGCGACCGCTGACGGGCGATGCCGGGCTGCCGCCGGCGCGGCTGCGGCGGCTGGAAAGCTACATCGACACGCATCTGGATCGCGAGCTGTCGCTGCCGGCTCTCGCCGACGTGGCCGGCGTCAGCGTCTCGCACCTCAAGACCCTGTTCCGCCGCTCGACCGGCCTGCCGGTTCATCAGTACGTGCTGCGCCGCCGCGTCGAACGCGCGCGCCTGCTGCTGGAACGCGGCGAACTGCCGCTCAGCCAGATCGCGCTCGAAGCCGGCTTCGCACACCAGAGTCACATGGCACGCTGCATGCGCCGGCTGCTCGGCACCACGCCGGCAGCGCTACGGCGTTCGCAGCAGCGCTAGGGCCTGTCAACGCGAGGGCCACCGCTTTGATGCCACCGCGCATCGCGCCGTGCGCAGCAAGTGCACGGCCACCAGCGCGGACGCCGCCACCGACAGCGTCGATAGCAGGAACACCGCGGCAAAACCGAAAGCGCCGGCCGCCAGACCCAGCAGCGGGCCGCTGCAGCCGGCGGCCAGGTCATAGAACGCGGCGTAGGCGCCCATCGCGGCGCACGCTGGACAGCCGCTGCCGTCGTGCCGGCGGCGTCGTGCGGCCTCGACGCCAGCGGCCAGTCGCCCGCATGCTTGCGCCTTCAAGTCGATGACCGCGTGAAGATGATGCTGCTCAAGATCGCCGCGTGCCTGCTATGCCTGCTGTTCGGTGCCTGGGGCGCGCTGGCGCTGCACTTCCAGGCACCCGCTCCGGCGCGGCTCGCGCTGCTCGGCGGCTGGCTGCTGCTCAGCGCTGCCGCGGCGCTGGGGCTCTGGTGGCTGCCGCTGCGCGCGCTGCTGATCTACGCCCTCGCCTGCGCCGCGCTGCTGGCCTGGTGGCTGCAGCTGGCGCCGTCGAACCACCGCGACTGGGCCGACGATGTGGCACTGCAGGCGACCGGCAGCGTCGACGGCTCCCGTGTGCGGCTCGACCATGTGCGCAACTTCCGCTGGCGCAGGCCCGACGATTACGACGTCCGCTGGGAGGCGCGCGAATACGATCTGGAGCGCCTGCAGTCGGTCGACATGATCCTGTCGTACTGGGGCCGGCCGGCGATCGCCCACGTGATGGTCTCGTTCGGCTTCGAGGGTGGCGAGCAGCTGGTGTTCTCGGTGGAGATCCGCCGCGAGCGCCACGAGCAGTTCTCCGAACTCGGCGGCTTTTTCAAACAGTTCGAGGCCAGCGTGATCGCCGCCGACGAACGCGACATCGTCTACCTGCGCACCAATGTCCGCGGCGAAGACGACTACCTTTATCGCATCCGGATGCCGGACGCGGCGCGGCGCTCGCTATTGCTTGCGTACGTGGAGGAAGCCAACCGCCTGGCGCGCCGGCCGCGCCACTACAACACCATCACCGCCAACTGCACGACGCTGGTCTACAAGATGGTCGCGCGCATCATCGACGGCCTGCCGATGGACTACCGGCTGATCTTCTCCGGGCGGCTGCCGGAATACGTGCACAAGCTCGGCGGCCTCGCACCCGGCCAGCCGCTCACCGAGCTGCGCGAGCGCGGTCGTATCACCCAGCGTGCACTGGCAGCCGGATACGCAGCGGATTTTTCCCAGGCCATCCGTCGCGGCGTGCCGAGGATCGCGGCGGACTAGGCTGAATCGACATTCATCCTCTACGCTTGGGGGATGAGAAGCCAATCGAAGCCATCGA
>CBINNP010000199.1:0-6852 GCA_966252075.1 uncultured Solimonas sp. | reverse complement strand
AGTTCAATGGGCCTTCGTCGCGCCTTGCCTGGCCGCAAAGCGGGTGGCATCACAGTGGTGGCCATAGCGTTAACAGGCCCTAGAAGGACGATCCGGGTTGACGGAGGAACTCGCGCTCCGCAGCGCTGGAATCGCGGCCCAGCAGGGCATTGCGATGCGGAAAGCGGCCGAAGCGTTCGATGATGCGCTGATGCCGGACCGCGAAGTCCAGGGCCGAGGCCATCGCTGTGCGCCACGGCGACGGCGCTTCGTCGTGCAGCGCGGCGTAGAGCTTGAGGCTGAGATCCTGATCGGCCCCTGACTCCGAATGCTCCAGCGGCAGATAGAAGAACTGCCGCTCGATCGGCAGCAGGGCGCGGTCGTCACCGCGCGCCACGCCCTCAAGACACCAGCGCCGCGCCAGCGCGTCGTGCGCGAACGCGGCGGGCGATCCGCGAAACAGATTGCGCGAGAACTGGTCGACCAGGACGATCAGCGCCAGCCGGCCGCGCGGCGTCTGCAGCCAGGCATCGAGCTGGCCTGCGATCGCCGCCTCGCGCAGCGCGGCGAAACGCGTGCGGATCTCGGCATCGAAAGCCTCGTCACGCGTCCACCAGCGCGGCGCGATCGCGGCGATCGCCTGCGGATCGTCCGGCGCCGCGCCAAACCAGAACTGCAGCACCGCGGCGATCTGCGCCTGAAGCTGCGTCTGCATCAGGGTTTCCGGTACTGCCAGAGCCGGCAGCGGTTGTTGGCGGGCATGGCGACGTCTTCGAGCAGATACAGACCATGGGCGGCCGCCAGCGCGTCGACCGCCCCGGCATCGCGCACACCCATCTGCGGATCGCGCTGGCGCAGCATCGCGTCGAATGCGGCATTGCTCGGGGCGCTCGGCTGGCCGCCGTAATGGAATGGCCCGTACACCGCCATCCTGGCGCCGTCCTCGAGCACCGCCGGCAGGCCGGCGAACAGGCGCTGCACCTGCGCCCAGCTCATGATGTGCAGGGTGTTGGCGCTGAACAGCGCATCGAAGCTTGTCTGCGGCCAGTCACCGTCGACGTCGAACGGCAAGGGCGCTGGCGTGTTCGGCAACGCCGCCTCATCGAGCCAGGCGCGGATGCCCGGCAGGTTCTCGGCGCGGTCGCTGGCCTGCCACAGCAGCTGCGGCAGCGCCGCGGCGAAGTGCACCGCGTGCTGGCCGGTGCCGCTGCCGACTTCAAGCACGCGGCGGCAGCCGGCGAACCAGTCGCGCAACAGTTGCAGGATCGGCCCCTGGTTGCGCGCGCAACTCTCCGCGTAGGGCTTGTTCATGCCGCCAGCAGCCACATGCCGCGCAGACCCTGGATCAGGCACAGCAGGCCGGCAAGCCCGAGCACGATGAAGCTCAGCAAGGCGCCGAGCGCGCGGCCCGGCAGCCAGTCGCCGGCGAATGACAGCGCGTAGCCGTGCAGCAGGCGCGCCAGCAGCAGGGTGATACCGAGCGCGTGCAGCACATAGATCGAGGTGTGGCTCAGCTCCAGCATCGCCAGCAGCAACAGAATCAGCGGTACATATTCGGCGAAGTTGCCGTGGCCGCGAATGCGCGGGCGCAGCACCGCGTCGGCGCCCTCGCCCAATCTGACCTGATGGGCGCGCCGTCCCAGCGCCACGCGCACGCTCAGCACCAGGTACCACAACGCCAGCAGGCCGGCGTAGAACGGCACGATCACCATGGGCCTCCTCCTTGTTCCGATGTCCGCCGAGGCTAGCCGATCGCGCCACGGCCGGCCGGGCGATGAATCGCCGCTTGCTTGCCGGCGCCGGGGCCTGCCGGGCCTAAGCCGGGCCCTGCGCCTCGCCGTCGCCGACGTAGATGCCGAGACCGCGCGCCGTCGCCAGCAGCTGATCGTCGGCGGCGACGCAACGCGGGCCGCCAATCACTTCCGACAGCGGCACATCGACGATGCCGCGATCACGCCACGCGACCATGCGATCGAACCTGCCCTGCGCCACCAGATCGACCGCACGCACGCCGAACGAGGAGGCCAGCAGGCGGTCGCGCGGCGACGGCGCGCCGCCGCGCTGCAGGTAGCCGAGCACGGTGACGCGGCTTTCGACCCCCGTGCGCCGCTCGATCTCGTCGACCAGATAGTGGCCGATGCCGCCGTGACGGCCGCCGCTGGTGACCAGCTCGCCGGCCGGCGTGCGCGCGCCTTCGGCCACCACCAGCAGCGCGTGCGAGCGGCGTCGTGCCAGCACCTGGCGCAGGTGAGCCGTGCAGGCGTCGAGCGTATACGGCAGCTCGGGAATCAGGATCGCGTCGGCACCGCCGGCGATGCCACCGGCCAGCGCGAGGTGGCCGGCATCGCGGCCCATCACTTCGAGGATCATCACGCGGTGATGGCTGGCCGCCGTCGGCTGCAGGCGGTCGAGCGCCTCGGTGACGACAGTGATCGCCGTGGCGAAACCGACCGCGTACTCGGTGCCCGGCACGTCGTTGTCGATGGTCTTGGGCACGCCGACCATGCCGATGCCGGCCTGCGCGCAAAGCTGCGTGAGAATGCGCATCGAGCCGTCGCCGCCGACGACGATCAGCGCATCGAGCCCCAGTTCGCGAATGCCGGCGGCGAACTCCGGCGTGCGATCGGCGAAGCCCCCGTCCGGCTGCGGATAGCGCAGCGGATTGCCGCGGTTGGTGGTGCCGAGCAAGGTGCCGCCTTCGCGCAGCCAGCGGTCATCGAGCTGATCGAGCTGGAACTCGCACCAGCGCAGCGGCCGCTCGATCAGCCCCAGCGTGCCGTCCTGGATACCGATGACGCGCCAGCCGTAACCGGCGATGGCGCGATGCGCGACCGCACGCAGCACCGCGTTGAGGCCGGCGCAGTCGCCGCCGCTGGTCAGCACGCCGAGCGTCTTGACCGGGGCACTGCCGGCAGCTTTGCCGCTCATCGGTCCTCCCGCGTTCCGGAGCCGGCGCGCTGCGCGCGCAGCAGCGTGCTCGGCGCGATGAACAGCCAGCTCGGCGCGCCGAGCTGCACGGCGAAGCCCAGTTCGCGCAGCGTCTCGGCGTACTCGCGCGCATGGCGGAAATCGATGAGCACGAGGCGGCCGTCCGGCTTGAGCACGCGCACCATCTCCTCGAGCGCACGTCGCCGTTCGGTCCGCGTCGGCAGCCGGTGCAGCGTCCATGCCGACAGCACGACATCGAAGCGGCCGGCGTCGAACGGCAAGCGCCGCGGCTCGCCCGCCTGGATGTCGACGCGCGCCGCCACGCCTTCGAGCCGCGCATTGCGACGCGCCGGCTCGGGGCCGCTGCGCAGCGGATCGTTGGGCTGCCAGCCGTCGACACCGACGGCGCGGCCGCGCGGCAGGCGCCTGGCGGCGCCGATCGCGAACAGGCCACGCGCGCAGCCGACGTCGAGCATCTCCTCGTCGCCGCGCCAGGGCAGCGCGTCGAGCACGCGATCGCGCAGCCTGAGCTTGCCGCTGCGGCTGGCCCATAGCAGCCAGCATGCGGTAGCGACGAAGAAGTAGCCCATGCCGGCCAGCGACCAGCGCATGTCATGCAGCGCCAGCAGCAGCTGCGGCGGCACCAGGCGCGCGATGGTCGGCGTCGCGAAATGGATGACCAGGGCAACGCTGCCCCACATCAGCAGGCGGCGGATCACGTCCGGCGTGTCGACGCCGTAGTCGGGGGATTCGGTGCGCGGAGTGGAAGCGGCCATCCGCGCAGGATACTCAGTCGGCGATCCACTCGCGCACGCGCGCGGCGAGCCACTGCGGATCGTCGAGCGGCAGATCGTGGCCGGCCAGCGCATGCTCGATCAGCGGCAGTTGCCAGGCGGCAGCCAGCCGCCGCGAGCACTGCACGTCGACCAGTTCGTCCTGCGTGCTCGCCAGCAGCAGGACACGCGCTGGCGGCGGCAACAGCGGCGCACGAAAGCGCGCGGCGGCGGCGAGCTGGCGCAGCGCGTTGCCGCGCGACACCGGATGCGTGCGGCGCCAGCGCGTCCAGTCGTCCAGCACGATCGCCGTGCGCAGGCGCTGGCGGCTGGTCCAGCGCAGGATCAGCTGCTCGGCGGCGCGTGCGTCGTCATAGCGCAGCGCCAGCTTCAGCAGCGGCGCGTAGACCTGCGGGCGCAGCCGCTGATGGAAGCGGCTGAACGGCCGCATGCTGGTGTTGATCAGCACCGCAGCGTCGATGTCCTGCGGCCGGCGCGTCAGCCAGGCCGTCGCCACCATCGCGCCGAGCGACATCGCCAGCAGCCGGTACGGCGGCGCGATGCCGCGCTGCTGCAGCTGCACGCGGACATCGTCCGCCATCGCCTCGACGCGGGCCGGGCTGCGCTCGGCATTGCGCAGGCCATTGCCCGGCAGGTCGAGCATCAGCAGCGGCGCGCCGCCGAGCGCTGCGCGGAGTACCTCCGCAAAGGCGCCCCAATGCCGGCTGTCCCGGGTCAAGCCGCGCAGCAGCACCCAGGTTGGCGCCGCGCTCACGACAGCGCCTGCGGATACCAGCGCGCGATCGCCTGCGCATGATGCTGCTCGCGCACCACCCCGGTCGGCAGCCAGCGCTCGTTGCTGCTGGCGGCGCGCGTGAAGAAGTCCAGCAATGACAGGTGGCGCCGCATCACGCGCTGCTGGCGGTGCTTGATCAGCGGATTGAAGATGCCGTGGCGCATGAACAGCTGCCGCGGATTCTTCTTGATCCACAGCCAGGAACCCATCTCCAGGGTCAGCGGCAGGAACACGCGGTCCTCATGTTCGAGCGAGCGCAGGTACAGATGATCCCAGAGATCGCCATGCGTAAGGTACTGCAGGCTCTGCGGCTCGAAGACGTAGCGATGATGCGCGTAGGTCTGCGCGAAGATCGCCTGCAGCGCGTGCACCTCCGGCAGATGCACGATCGGCTTGACCGTATGCGCGTACGGGAACCAGATGCGGTCGTGCGTACCGAAGCCGGAGTGACAGTCGACGGCGAGACTGAAGCGGCGGCCCAGCAGTTCCTGCTCGACGAAACGGCATAGCGCCGCGCTCTCGATCTCCATCGGCGCGCCGGCCTCGCCGCGATACCACGGCAGGCCGCGGCTGAAGCGCTGGCCGGCGACCATGAACGGCGCCGGCTCGATGGCATCGACCGGCGCATTGCGCATCAGGTCGACGCCGTTGGGATTGGCGCGCGTGGACAACCAGACGCCGCCCGGATTGACCAGCGGCATGAACACCAGGCGCACGCTCTCCAGCTGGCGATGCAGCATCGTGTCCCACGGCAGGCGCATGACCAGGCTGCGGATATAGGCCAGCACCACCTCGGCGCCGATCCGCTCCAGGCCATGCACGCCGCCGAAGAATCCCACCGCCGGCACCGCCGGGTCCGGATTGCCGATGCACAGGGCGTGCAGCGGGAACGCGCGCCCGCGCACTTCGACCTGGCCCAGCGAGCGCACGTCCCAGTAGCTGCGCCCCTCCTCGATCAGGCTTTCGAGTTCCAGCAGTTCCGGCAGCGATGCGGCGAGCGGTGGTGTCACGCGATTGCAGGCCCAGGCAGTGATGATGCGGCGAAGATGGCCGCGCAGTCTGCCGCGCCGATATGTCATCGCCTTGACATCAGGCACCGCCGGCAGCGCTGTCACCGTCGCGCCATCGTCGCGTCACATGGGCTTGCTAGGTTTTGCGTTCGCCCGCAATCGGCGACCACACTAGGAAAACCGCCATGGCCCGCATCGTCCGCAAGCTGCTGCACTCCCGTCCGGTCATCGTCGGCAGCATGGTGCTGCTCGGCAGCCGCGAGTTCCTCGCGCTGCAGCGCACGCAGGCCGTCGAGCGGCTGAAAGCTTAAGGCCTGTTAACAGGCCTTAAGCGCGACGCAGATTGACGACGCCGGCCGCAACGTGGCCGGTGGGGCCGGCGAGCACGGCGGATTCGCAGTGGGTGAGCTGGTCGTCGAAGAAGAAGTCCGGCTCGAACTCGCGCAGGAACGGCCCCTTGGCGAGGCCGCCGAGAAACATCGCCTCGTCCACCTCGATGCCCCAGTCCATCAGCGTGCGGATCGCACGCTCGTGCGCCGGCGCGCTGCGCGCGGTGACCAGCGCGGTGCGCAGTTTGATCCTGACTTTCTCGCCCGCCGCCCGCTGCAGGCGGTGCAGCGCATCCAGCAGGGGCTTGAACGGGCCGGCCGGCAGCGGTCGCGCCGCGTGTGTGCGCTCGTGCAGCTGGAAGGCATCCAGGCCGGCGCTCTGGAACACCTGCTCGGCCTCGTCGGAGAACAGCACCGCGTCACCGTCGAAGGCGATGCGCAGCTCGCTGGGGTGGCGCACCGCGTCGATCAGCGATTGCGAGAACACGCGCGCCGCCGGGAAGCCGGCGGCCAGCGCGCCGTGCACGTCGTCGGCATTGGCGGACAGGAACAGCTGCGCACCGAGCGGCTGGAGATAGCGGAATGGCGGCGCGCCCTTGGTGAAGACGCCGCGCTCCGGCGCCAGGCCCTCGGCCTTGGCTGAATTGAACACGCGCAGGCCCGAGGCCGGATCGTTGCGCGACAGGATCACCACCTCGACGCGGTGCTGGCCGTCTTCGTTGAACGCCAGCAGCTTCTTGACCAGCGGAAAGGCGACGCCGGGCTTGGCCGGCTGCTCGATCTTCTGCAGCTGCATCGCCTCGTAGGCCTTGTCGCCTTCGCGGTCGAAGACCTGATTCTCGGCTTCGAAATCGAACAGCGCGCGCGAGGACAGCGCGACGACCAGCTTGTTGTCGAGGGTGACGCCCATGGCAGCGGACTCGGGAATGCGGATGCACGCATTGTGCGCGCGGCGCGGCTCAGATTCCGAGCCCGCCCCTCATCCGCCCTGCGCGCAGCTTCTTCCGCAAGCGGGAGAAGGGAAAGCAAAACTCCCC
>CBINNP010000198.1:0-6857 GCA_966252075.1 uncultured Solimonas sp. | reverse complement strand
AGATCGACGCCGCCAGCATCGAGCCGCAGGTCAGCTGGGGCACTTCGCCGGAAATGGTCGGCGGCGTCTCGGCGCGCGTGCCGGACCCTGCGCAGGAAGCCGACGCGGTCAAGCGCGGCGGCATCGAGAAGGCGCTGGCCTACATGGGCCTGCAGGCCAATACGCCGATCACCGAGATCGCCATCGACAAGGTGTTCATCGGCTCCTGCACCAACTCGCGCATCGAGGACATCCGCGCCGCTGCGGCCGTGGTCAAGGGCCGCAAGAAGGCCGCCAGCGTCAAGCTGGCGATGGTGGTGCCGGGCTCGGGCCTGGTGAAGGAGCAGGCTGAAGCCGAAGGTCTGGACAAGATCTTCCTGGACGCCGGCTTCGAATGGCGCGAGCCGGGCTGCTCGATGTGCCTGGCGATGAATGCCGACCGCCTGGAGCCGGGCGAGCGCTGCGCCTCGACCAGCAACCGTAATTTCGAAGGCCGCCAGGGTGCCGGCGGCCGCACGCATCTGGTGTCGCCGGCGATGGCGGCAGCGGCCGGCGTGGCCGGTCATTTCGTCGACGTGCGGCAGCTGTAAGCCGCCGCGACACTGCGAAAAAGCGAGCGCATGATGAACCCGCTGAAGGAACCTCTGGCTGTCGAGACCGGGCAGCGTTACTTCATCGACGTGGTGCCGTTCAGCACCGCGATCGGCCTGCGCTTCGTCGGCAACCGCGTCGGCCATCTGGCTTTCGACCTGCCGTGGCGCGAGGATCTGGTCGGCGATGTCGCCAGCGGTGCCCTGCACGGCAATGCGCTGACGACGATGTTCGACGCCGTCTGCGGTGGCGCGGTGCTGACGCGCACGCCGGAGCCGCGCCGCATCGTCACGCTGGACCTGCGCGTCGACTACCTGCGGCCGTCGCGGCGCGGGCAGACCGTGCATGCGCTGGCCGAGTGCTATGCGCTGCACGGCACGGTGGCGTCGGCGCGTGCCATCGCCCACGACGGCGATCCGGACGATCCGGTGGCCTCGGCGGTGGGGACCTTCATCGTTTTCGATGCCGACAACCAGGATCATCCGCGTGCCGGCGATCCGTCGACCTGGAAGGGGCCTTATGTCGCCTGAGACTCGCCCGCTGCGCAGCATCGACGAGGTGCAGCAGCTGATCGCGGCGATTCCGTACGCGCGTCTGCTCGGTTTTTCGGTCGAGGCGGCCGCCGACGGCGGCCTGCTCAGCCGCATGGCCTTCGCCGAGATGCGCTACGGCAATGCGCGCTTCAAGGCCCTGCACGGCGGTGCGCTGGCGGGCCTGCTGGAGTTCGCCGCGCTGGCCGAACTGCTGCGGCAGCCGCGCGTGCAGCCAGTGCCGGCGCGGCTGAGCATCAGTGTCGATTACCTGCGTGCTGCGCATGATCGCGACACCGTCGCCAGTGCCAGCCTGATCCGCATCGGCAGACGCATCGCCGGCGTGCGTGCCGTGGCCTGGCAGGCCGATCCGGCCAAGCCGGTGGTGGCCGCCACTGTTCAATTTCAACTCGAAGTCTGAGAGACCGTCGTCATGAAAGCCTTCACCACCGTCACCGCCAAGGTTCTGCCGCTGGATCGGCCCAACGTCGATACCGACGCGATCATTCCCAAGCAGTACCTGAAGTCGATCCGCCGTACCGGCTTCGGCCCGTTCCTGTTCGACGACTGGCGCTACCTGGATCCGGGCACGCTGGACGTCGATCCGGCGACGCGCCGCGTCAATCCCGACTTCGTGCTCAACGATGCCCGCCATGCCGGCGCGCAGATCCTGATCGCGCGCGACAACTTCGGCTGCGGCTCCTCGCGCGAGCATGCGGTGTGGGCGCTCGACGACTACGGCTTGCGCGCGGTGATCGCGCCGAGCTTTGCCGACATCTTCTTCTCCAACTGCTTCAAGAACGGCGTGCTGCCGGTGATCCTGAAGCCCGAGGAAGTGCAGGCGATCTTCGAAGTCGTCGGCGCCGATGCCGACGCGCACGTCACGATCGATCTGCCGGCGCAGCAGGTGAAGCTGGCTGACGGCCGCAGCTTCTCGTTTGCGATCGCGGCCGGCCGCAAGCACAACATGGTCGAGGGTCTGGACGAGATCGGCCTGACTCTGGCGCACGGCGATGCGATCCGCGACTATGAGTCGCGTCGCAGCAAAGAGGCGCCGTGGCTGTTCAACGTCTGAACTGAAAAAAACAGCGACACACGATCAAAGCGACGAATCCTATGAAGAAGATTGTCATCCTCCCCGGCGACTACATCGGCCAGGAAATCATGGTCGAGGCGGTCAAGGTGCTCGATCTGCTCAAGCGCGAGGGCGAGGCGATCGAATGGTCGTTCGCCAGGCTCGGCGGCGCCGCCTATGACGCGGAAGGCTCGCCGTATCCGGACTCGACGCGCGATGCCGTGCGCGCAGCCGATGCGATCCTGCTCGGCGCCGTCGGCGGCCCCAAGTACGACGAACTGCCGCGCGAGGTGCGCCCGGAGCGCGGCCTGCTGGCGATCCGCAAGGATCTCCAGCTGTTCGCCAACCTGCGCCCGGCGCTGGCTTTCGAGGCGCTGGCGGAAGCCTCGTCGCTGAAGAAGGAAGTGATCGCCGGCCTGGACATCCTGATCCTGCGCGAGCTGACCGGCGACATCTACTTCGGCCAGCCGCGTGGTCGTCGCACCAATGCCCAAGGGCATCTGGAAGGCTACGACACCATGCCTTACAGCGAGCCGGAAGTGGAGCGCATCGGCCGCGTCGCCTTCGAGGCGGCGCGCAAGCGCAACAAGAAGGTCTGCTCGGTCGACAAGGAGAACGTGCTGGAGACCTCGCGGCTGTGGCGCGAGGTGATGATCCGCGTCGCCAAGGATTATCCGGATGTCGAGCTGACGCACATGTACGTCGACAACGCGGCGATGCAGCTGCTCAAGCGGCCCAAGCAGTTCGACGTGATCGTCACCGGCAACATCTTCGGCGACATTCTCTCGGATGAGGCCTCGATGCTGGCCGGCTCGATCGGCATGCTGCCCTCGGCCTCGCTGGATGCCAACAACAAGGGCATGTACGAGCCGATCCACGGCAGCGCGCCGGACATCGCCGGTCAGAACAAGGCCAATCCGCTGGCGACGATTTTGTCGGTCGGCATGATGTTCAAGTACACGTTCGGTCGCAGCGACATCGCCGAGCGCATCGACGCGGCGGTCAGGCAGGTGCTGCGCGACGGTCACCGCACCGGCGACATCGCGATGCCGGGCGACAAGATCATCGGCACGCGCGAGATGGGCGACGCGGTGGTGGCGGCGCTGAAGCGCTGAAGCAAAAGCAAGGCAACAGGTTCCCTCTTCCCGCGTGCGGGGAGAGGGCGAGGGTGGGGGGGGTCGCAAGCGGCCCCTCACCCCAACCCTCTCCCCACAGGTGGGGAGAGGGGGAAACAGTCAGGCAAGAGAGGTTCACGTCATGAAGCAGGTAGGTCTGGTCGGGTGGCGCGGCATGGTCGGCTCGGTGCTGATGCAGCGCATGCAGGAAGAGAACGATTTCGCGCTGATCGATGCGCACTTCTTCAGCACCTCGGCGGCTGGCGGCGCCGGTCCGGTGATCGGCGGCAAGGCCACGCCGGCGCTCAAGGATGCCAACAGCATCGACGCGCTCAAGGCGATGGACGTGATCATCACCTGCCAGGGCGGCGACTACACCGGCGAGATCTACCCGAAGCTGCGGGCCGCCGGCTGGACCGGCTACTGGATCGACGCGGCGTCGAGCCTGCGCATGAAGGATGACGCGGTGATCATCCTCGACCCGGTCAACCGCGGCGTGATCGACGCGGCGCTGGCCAAGGGCGTCAGGAACTACATCGGCGGCAATTGCACCAACTCGATCCTGCTGATGGGCGTCGGCGGCCTGTTCCGAGAAGGCCTGGTCGAGTGGGTCAGCTCGATGACCTACCAGGCTGCGTCGGGCGGCGGTGCCAACCACATGCGCGAGCTGCTCAAGGGCATGGGCGTGGTGCACGCCGCGGTGGCCGACGAACTGGCGACGCCGGCTTCGGCGATCCTCGACATCGACCGCAAGGTGGCGGCCGCGATCCGTGAGGACGTGCCGACGGAGTTCTTCGGTGCGCCGCTGGCCGGCGGCCTGATTCCGTGGATCGATGCGCAGCTCGACAACGGCCAGTCAAAGGAAGAGTGGAAGGGCCAGGCCGAGGTCAACAAGATCCTCGGCAACGCGCCGGACGCCGTCATTCCGGTCGACGGCCTGTGCGTGCGCATCGGCGCGATGCGCTGCCACTCGCTGGCGCTGACGATCAAGCTCAAGCGCGAGCTGCCGCTGGCGGAGATCGAAAGCATCATCAAGAGCGGCAACGACTGGGTGAAGTGGGTGCCCAACGACAAGCCGGTGACGGTCAAGGAGCTGACCCCGGCGTCGATCACCGGCGGCCTGCAGGTTTTCGTCGGCCGCGTGCTCAAGCTCAACCTCGGCCCGCAGTACCTGTCGGCGTTCGTGATCGGTGATCAGTTGTTGTGGGGCGCTGCTGAGCCGCTGCGCCGCATGCTGCGCATCCTGCTCGATCGCTGAAGCGCCGCGTAAACTAGCCGTACCAGACCCGCCCGCAGTCCTGCGGGCGGGTTCTTTGTTTCTGAGAGATCTGCATGAGCAAGCGTTTTGAGACCGCCATCCTCGGCGGCGACAGCCCCGTCGCCGAAGCCCTGTTCGAATTGCTGGTCGAGCGCCGCTTTCCGCTCGGCGAGGTGTCAGCCCTGGTGCTGGAACCGGACGACGAGCGCACCGTCAGCTTCGCCGGCCGCCCGTTGCTGCTCGACGACGCGCGCAGCTTCGACTTCGGGCAGGTGCAACTGGTGTTTCTCGCCGAGGCCGATCCGGAGCTGATCGCCCAGGCCGAACGCGCCGCCGACGCCGGCGCTGTGGTGATCGACGCGGTCGGCTGCGACTGGCGCGATTCGGCCATTCCGCTGGTGGTCGCCGACGTCAATCCGCGCGCGCTGGCACGCTTCAACGAGCGCAACATCGTCGGCATGCCGGATCCGCTCGTCGTCGCCCTGGCGCCGATCGTCGCCTGTCTCGACGGTGCCTTCGGCGTGCGTCGCCTCTCGCTCACCGGCCTGCTGCCGGCCTCCGACGGCGGACGCGCGGCGCTGGAGGATCTGGCGCGCGAGACCACCGCGCTGCTCAACGCGCGCTTCTACGAGCGCCGCTTCTACCCGCGGCAGATCGCCTTCAATGTGCTGCCGCAGGACGCCGATGCCGGCGTCGACGGCCGTACCGAGCGCGAGCGCCGTATCGCCGACGAGCTGCAGAGCCATCTGGGCGCGCCGGTCGCCACACATGTGAATCTCTTGCGCGTGCCGGTGTTCTACGGATTCGGCGCGGCCCTGGAACTGGATCTGGCGGAAGCGCCCGAACTGCACGCGGTGAGCGAAAAGCTGGCTGCGCTCAACGCTGTCGAACTGGTCGCGGCGGGCGAGGCCGAAGCGGCGCCGACGCCGGTGACCGACGCGGCGATGACCGAAGTGGTGTCGATCGGCCGACTGCGGCGCAGCGGCGAGACCGGCCTGTCGCTGTGGCTGACGGCAGACAACAATCGTCGCTGCAGCGCCCTCAATGCAGTGCTGAACGCCGAGATCCTGAGCCGTGACTATTTATAGGTCATCCGGTATAAACCGAACGCTGTAAAGGCACTTATAGAATCAATCTCAAGCGCCAGCATGAGCTGCAAGGCTTGTCTGGTGCGCCGCCCGTCGCGGTGTCGACGGATGCCGGATTTGCCGACAACCCATGAAATCTGCCGCCGCCGTCGCGCCGCCTGAGCTGGTTCCCGATCCGGGCTGCGAGCGCGCGCGGCCGCTGCGTGCGCCGACGAGGTATCTGTCATGAAAAGGGGTGTGCCGGCGCTGGCGGCCTTGCTCTGCATCGCGGTATGGACGGCTTCGGCCGGGGCGCTGGGGCTGGCCGAGATCGACGTGCGCTCGCATCTCAACCAGCGCTTCGACGCCAGCATTCCGCTGACCTCGGTGACGGCCGAGGAAGCCGCCAGCCTGCGTGTCCGGCTGGCCGACGCCGACGACTACGCCCGCGCCGGCCTGCCGCGCGGCGCCGAGGCCTCGCTGCTCCGCTTCGCGGTCCGCACCGATGGCGCGCCGCGCATCGAAGTCAGCAGCACCCAGCCGCTGCATGAGCCCTACGTGCAGATGCTGGTCGAGGTCAGCGGGGGTGGTAACCGTGTGCTGCGCCAGTACAGCGCACTGCTCGATCCGCCGGAAGTCGCCGCGCGCCGCGCTGCCACGGTGGCGCGTGCGCAGGCCACGCCGGCACCGCGCTACTACCAGACCGAAGACGAGGCCGCCAAACCGGCGCCGCCGGCCGCCGCGTTCGCCGCCAGCCCGGCGCCGGCCGCTGCCGAGGCGCCGCCGGCTGTCGCTGCGCCCGCCGCCGTTCCTGCTGCCCCGGCTCCCGCTGCCCCGGCCCCTGCTGCACCCACCCCCGCTGCACCGGCGCCCGCCGGTGCCGCCACGCCGCCGGTGCAAAGCCAGCGCGGCGCGCCGGCTGTCGACTTCTACGGGCCGGTCAAGCCGGGTGAAACCCTGTGGAGCATCGCCGAGCGCATGCGCGGCGATCGCGCCGTCAGCATGGATCAGGCCCTGCTGGCCATCTACAACAGCAATCCGCGCGCCTTCGAGGGCCGCTTCAACGGCCTGATGAAGGGTTCGATGCTGCGCGTACCCAGCGAGGCCGACATGCGCGCGGTCGACGCCGAGCAGGCCAGCATCGCCATCAGCCGCCTGCGCCGCGGCCTGCCGCAGGCTCCGCGCACGCGCCGGCCGCAGCTCGATCTGGGTGACGCAGCATCGCCATCGGCTGCGGCCGAC
>CBINNP010000197.1:0-6908 GCA_966252075.1 uncultured Solimonas sp. | reverse complement strand
TCACAGGGCGAAAGGCAAGCGACACAAAACAGGTAACAACGGCAAGTTGGAACCCACCCGGCCGGCACGACAAAAAACCGACACCACCTCACCACAAACCCGGCGTCAGTTTTCAGACGTAAGCATCCACCAGCCGCAGCCTGCTGACCCGCCGCACCACGCCCGCAGCACGGCGCTCACCCAGGCCACCCGACGCCCCGGACTCGCCGCGAGCACCGTCACCGCCGCCACCCGCGGCGCGCTGCTCGATCTGTGTCCGCAACAGCTGCAGCCCCTGCCCTGCGAACAGCTCGCGCAACTGCGGCATGGCCTGCTGCAGCATCAGGCGCGTCGCCGGATTGTCGGCCGTGAACGCCACCTGCGCCTCGCTGCCGCGCATCTGCACCTGCACGCTCATCGCGCCCAGCTCGGCCGGTGCCAGCTCGATCCGCGCACTGTCCAGACCGGCATCGGCCGCCCAGACGATGCGCTCGCCGAGCGCCTCGGCGAACTCCGGATGTTCCGGCGGCACATTCATCGGCAGCGCGCTCGGCGCCGGCGTCGGCATGCGCGATGAAGAGGGCTCAGCGAGCGGCAAGACCGGGAGTGCGGCCAGCGTGTCGGCGCGCGGAGCCGCGGCATCCGGGGCGATCGCCGCGACCGCCGGATCGGCCGTGACGGCGACGGCCGGCAGCGCGCCCGGATCGGAGGACGCGGCGGCATCGGCGAGCGCGGCGGCGAAGTGCCGATCGCCAGCCACCGCCTCGGCGAGCGCCGCCTCGGTCCGCGTCAGTGCCGGTGCCGGTGCGGCAGGACTCGCGTCCGCCGCCGGTCGCGTGGCGACCTTGCCCTGCGGCGCGGCCGGCGATGCGGCCAACGCAGGCGGCGCGGCCGGAGCGACCGTGGCTACCGCCGGTGCCTGCGCTGGTGCCGGCATCGCGGCGACGAGCACGGCGTCATCAATGGTTGCAGCCGCAGCCGCGGCCGCGGCCGCAGTCGCAGCCGCGGCCGGATCGTCACCGGATGGCCCCCCGGATGAGTCGCCGGACTGGCCGTCGCGCCGCTCGCCTGACGGGGTGTCGATGACCGCGGGCGACACATCGCCGGCAGTCGTATCCGCAGTCGCCAGCTGCGCGGCCTGACGAATCGCGGCAAGCCAGTCGAACGGCGGCGGATCGTCGTGCGTGGGCGTGGCGGCCTTGCCGTCGTCGGCGGACGCCGGGGCGGCCGCTTCAGCGCCCGCAGCTGGCGCACCGGGCAGATCGGGCGCCGCGCCGCCGCCGAGCAGCGCCGCGAAATCCACGGCCTCGCCGCCATCGGCTGCAGCCGCAGCCGCAGCGGCACGCGGTGCGGCTGTCGCGGCGGCCGGCATCTGGCCGGCCGCAAGCGGCGATGGACTGGCAATGGCGGCCATGACTCCCGGGCCGCCTCAGTCGGCGTTGCGCATGCGGAAATGACGCTGCGTCACCAGCTCGTCGAGCTGCTTCTGGTCGCGACGCTCCTCCTCGCGGCGCTCGCGGCGCACATAGGACTCGGTCAGCTGCGCGATGGTCTTGCACTCGCGCTTCTGCAGCAGCCAGCTGGCGCGCTGCTGGTCGACGCCGCGCTGCGCCTGCTCGACCAGCGCGCACTGGAAGCGCTCGGCCTCGCGCAGGCGTTCGAGAAACTGATGGCGATTGCGCAGCAGCGGCGGCAGCGGCAGTACCGGCGCACGCTCGTACTCGGCGCGGTAGTTCTGCAGCTCCAGCAGCCGTTGCTCGCGGTCCGCGAGCAGGCGCTGCGCGTCGAGCAGCGCGCGCGCCGCCTCGTCCTCGCGCAGGTCGGCAATCTGCTGCAGCGGCTCCATGCGGCGCGAACTCATCTGCATGCCCATTTCAATGCTCCCCCATTTCAATACTCCAGATCCGTCAACGTGGTGCTCATCAGCGCAGCAGCTCATCGAGCGCCTGGCGGCTGTCGGCCAGCGGCGAAGCCTGGTCGACGCGCTGGCGCAGAAAGTCCTCGATCTGCGGCCAGCGCTGCAGCGCCGCGTCGACCTTGGGGTCGGCGCCGCGCTGGTAGGCGCCGATCGCGATCAGGTCGCGATTGCGCTGGTAGGCGGAAAACAGCGATTTCAGCTCCCGCGCCTGCTTGAGATGGCGCTCGTCGACGATGTCGTGCATCACGCGCGAGATCGAGCCTTCGATGTCGACTGCCGGATACAGGCCGGCATCGGCGATCGCGCGCGACAGCACGATATGGCCGTCGAGGATGCCGCGCGCGGCGTCGGCGATCGGCTCCTGCAGATCGTCGCCCTCGGTCAGCACGGTGTAGAAAGCGGTGATCGAGCCCTGCCCCTCGCGACCGTTGCCGGCACGCTCGACCAGCCCCGGCAGCTTGGCGAACACCGACGGCGGATAGCCGCGTGTGGTCGGCGGCTCGCCGATCGCCAGGCCGATCTCGCGGCAGGCCTGCGCGAAGCGCGTCAGCGAATCCATCAGCAGCAGCACGTGCTTGCCGCGATCGCGGAAATGCTCGGCGATCGCGGTGGCGGTATAGGCGGCGCGCATGCGCAGCAGCGGCGAGCGGTCGGCCGGCGTGGCGACGACCACCGCGCGGCGGCGGCCTTCGGCGCCCAGGCTCTTGTCGAGAAACTCGCGGACTTCGCGCGAGCGTTCGCCGATCAGGCCGACGACGACGACGTCGGCGCGGGTATAGCGCGTCATCATGCCCAGCAGCGTCGACTTGCCGACGCCGGTGCCGGCGAACAGGCCCAGGCGCTGGCCGCGGCCGACGGTGAGCAGCGAGTTGATCGCGCGCACGCCGACGTCGAGCGGCATCTCCACCGGCGCACGCAGCATCGGATTGATCGGCACGCCGGCCAGCGTTGCGTGAGCATCGGTCTGCAGGCGGCCGGCGCCGTCGATCGGCAGGCCTTCGGCATCGAGCACGCGCCCGAGCAGGGCATCGCCGACGGCGATGCCGCTGCCGTCGACGATCGGCCGCACCCGCGCCTGCGGCATCAGGCCGCGCATTTCGCCGGTCGGCATCAGATAGGTGCGTTCGCCGGAGAAGCCGACGACTTCGGCCTCGCAGCTGCCCTCGCCGGTCTCGACGCTGGCGCGGGCGCCGATCGGCAGGCGGCAACCGATCGCCTCCAGGGTCAGGCCGACGACACGCTGCAGGCGGCCCTCCGGACGCAGGCTGGTGGCCACGCTGGCCAGCGCGCTCTGCCGCAGCAGGCGGCCGGTCAGGCGCTGGCTGCTGGCGCGCTTCCATTCGTTGGCGGTGTTCATCCTTCGTGCTCACCCAGCACGCCGGCCAGCAGCGCCAGCCGCGTGTCGAGGCGGGCATCCAGATAGGCGGATTCGCTGTGCACGCGGCAATCGCCCCGCGCCAGCGCCGGATCGTCGAGCACGCGGAACTCGGCGACTTCCGGCGGCGGCAGCAGCTGGCCGCGCACCAGCGCCGCGTCCTCGGGATGCAGGAACAGGCGCAGCTCGCGCAGATCGGCTGGCAGCGCCGCCAGCGCCTGCTGCGCCAGCGCCAGCACGCGCTCCGGCGCCGCGCGCAGCTCGTCGCCGAGCAGACGCCGTGCCACCGCGCAGGAGAGGTCGACCAGCGCGCGCTCGACTTCGTCATCGAGCTGCGCCAGCGGCCGTGCGATCTGCTCGATCAGTGCGCGCAGCCGCGCGGCCTGCTTCTGCATTTCCTCGCGGCCGGCGCAAAGGCCGTCCTCGTAGCCGCGGGCGCGACCCTCCTGGTAGGCCGCCGCCTCGATCTCCTCGAGCTGCTGCGCCGTCAGCGGCTCGGCAGACGCGACGTCAACGCCGCTGTCGAAGCTGGGCAGATGCCAGCGCGTGTAGCGCTGTGTGGCATCAGTGATGACGCTGGCCAGCGCTTCGTCGTCGCCGCTGCTCGGATGCTTGTCCATCAGACGAAGGCCTCGCCCTTGCCGCCGAGCACGATGGTGCCGTTCTCGGCCAGCCGCCGCGCGACGACCAGAATCTCCTTCTGCGCCGCCTCGACATCGGCGAGCCGCGCCGGCCCCTTGGCCTCCATGTCCTCCACCAGCATCTCGGCCGCGCGCTTGGACATGTTCTTGAGGATCTTGTCCTTGACGCGCGGATCGGCGCCCTTGAGCGCCATGCCCAGCGTCTCGCCGGCGATGTCGCGCAGCAGCGCCTGCACGCCACGGTCGTCGACGCTGGCCAGATCGTCGAACACGAACATCAGATCCTGGATCTTCTGCGCCAGATCCTGGTCGGCCTCGCCGATCTTGCTGACGATCGCCTGCTCCTGCGTCGAATCCATCAGGTTGAGGATGGTCGCGGCGACCTTGACGCCGCCGACACTCGAGGCCTTGAGATTGTTGCCGCCGGAGAACTGCTTCTCCATGATCTCGTCGAGTTCGCGCAGCGCCTGCGGCTGGATGCCGTCGAGCCGGGCGATGCGCATCAGCACGTCGCCGCGCATGCGCTCCGGCAGCTGCGTGACGACATCGGCGGCCTGATCCGGATCCAGATAGGCGAGCACGATGGCGACGATCTGCGGATGTTCGTTGCGGACGATGTCGGCCACCGCGCGCGTCTCCATCCACTTCAGCGCTTCCAGACCCTTGCTGTTGCGGCCGAGCAGGATGCGGTCGATCACGCTGCCGGCCTTGTCGGCGCCCAGGGCGTTGACCAGCACGCGGCGCACGTAGTCGTCGGCGCCGACGCCGAGCGAGGTCTGGTCGTCCAGTTCCAGGACGAAGCGGTCCATCACCTCGGTGGCGCGGTCGCGGCTGACGTTGCTCAGCGTCGCCATCGCCGCGCCGACTTTCTGCACATCCTTGGCGCTCATGTGCTTGAGCACTTCCGCCGCCTCGGTCTCGCCGAGCGACATCAGCAGGATGGCGGCGCGCTCGACGCCGCTGGGCGCTGCATCGTTCATGTTGCCTCTTGGCCGATCCAGGTCTTGACCACCTGCGCGACGCGCTTGGGATCCTGTGTCACCGCGGTCCGCGCCAGCTGCAGCTTCTGCTCGTAGGCGGACTCCGGCGCCTTGCCGATCAAGGTCACCTGATCCTCCGCCAGCGTCGTCATGTCGACACGTTCGTTGCCGGACAGATCGGCCTGCGCCATCGGCACCGGCGCCTGCGCCGCCACCGGCGTCGCCAGCAACTGGCGCAGCGCCGGCCGCAGGATGAAGAGGATCAGCGCCAGGACGACCAGCACGCCGCCAGCCTGCTGGGCGATGCGCATCGTCTGCGGCTGCTTCCACAGCGGCAGGGGGTCAAGCTGCGGCAGCTCGGTGCCGACGAAGGCGGAGTTCTGCACCGCGACGCTGTCGCCGCGCGCGGCATCGAAGCCGACAGCTTCCTTGACCAGCGATTCGACCTTGGCCAGCTCCTCGCTGCTCAGCGCCTTGATCACCGTCTTCTGCTGCTCGCCCTCGCCTTCGGTCTTCGGCAGATGGTCGACCAGCACGGCGATCGACAGTCGCTTGAGCCGACCGACCGACTGCCGGGTGTGACTGACGGTGCGATCCAGCTCGTAGGTGCGCGTGGCCTGCTTGCTCTGCGTCTGGATCGGGCTGTCGGCGCCATCGGCCGCAGCCGTCGCCGGATCGACACCCGCCGCGGCCAGCGCCGCCGGATTGTTCAGCGGCGGACTGGCGTTGGCCGCGGCGGGCTGGTTGCTGGTTGCGCCCGGGATGCCGGCCGGCGGCCTGGCGCCGCCGCGCGTCACGTCCTCGGCGATCTGCTCGCTGCGCAGCTTGCCGGCGTCCGGCGTGTACTGCTCGCGGGCTTCCTCGATCTCGGCGAAATCGATGTCGGCCGACACCTGCGCCGAAACGCGGCCAGCGCCGACCATCGGCAGCAGCAGCTGCTCGATGCGGCGCTGGTATTCGGACTCGACGCGTCGCGTGTAGTCGAACTGCTCGGCGGTGCGCGCCATCGCGCTGTCGGGGTTGGCGTTCGACAGCAGATGGCCGTACTGGTCGATCACCGTCACCGCCTGCGGCTGCAGGCCGGCGACGCTCGAAGCCACCAGATGCACGATGGAGGCGACCTGGTCCTGCTCCAGCGTGCGGCCGTTGTGCAGCTCGACGAACACCGAAGCGCTCGGCGCATCGCTCTTGCGTGCGAAGGCACTCGGCTTGGGCACGGCCAGGTGCACGCGCGCGGCGCGCACCGGCCGCAGATTGCCGATGGTCCGCGCCAGCTCGGTCTCCATCGCATGCTGGTAGCGCGCGTTCTCGATGAACTGGCTGGTGCCGAAACCCTGCTCCTGCTGAATCAGCTCGAAGCCCTGCCCGCCTTCGTGCGGCAGGCCCTGCGCAGCCAGCTTGAGGCGCGCGTCGTAGAGCTGTTCCTGCGGCACGGTGACGGCACCGCTGGCGGAATCCAGGCGGTAAGGGATACCGGCGCTGCGCAGCGCCTCGGCCAGCTCGCCGGCGTCGCGATCGGACAGGTTGGCGAACACCGGCACGTAGCCGGGCCGCTGCGACCACGACCAGATGCCGATGCCAGCCGCCACCGCGACGGCGATGCCGATCAGCACGGCGAACTGGCGCAGCGCCGGCACGTCCTTGAGGGCGCGGGTATCGGGGAGATGCATGATGGCCATGTCTGGTCAGTTCCTCTGGCGCATCACAGCGGCATGTTCATGATGTCCTGGTACGCCGCCACCAGGCGGTTGCGCACCTCGGTCATCGCCTTGAACTGCACCTGCGCCTTGGCACCGGCGAGCATCACGCTGGACAGTTCGGTATTGCGGTCGCCGAGCGCGAATGCCTGCTGCAGCTGGGCGGCATCGCCCTGCGCCTTCGACACTTCATCTACGGCGCTCTTGAGCATCGTCGCAAAGCTGCTTTGCGCGGGCTGTGCCTGCGCATTGGCGATCTGCGGTGCGCGCGGCGTGCCGACTTCGTGCACGGAGGCTGGGCCGCCGGAGAGGATGACG
>CBINNP010000196.1:0-6927 GCA_966252075.1 uncultured Solimonas sp. | reverse complement strand
GGTGCACAGGGCCGCGTCTGGCAGGCGGCGCAGGTGCTGGTCGACGGCCAGCCGGCGCCGCTGCTGCGCCATGCCGACGGCTCGCTGCAGCTGGCCATCGGCGCCGGCCACCACGAGGCGATCGTCCGCGGCAGCCTCGCCGGCTTCGATCAGCTGCAGTTGCCGCTGCCGCTGAAACCGCGGCTGGTCACGCACAGCCTGCGCGGCTGGCTGCTCAGCGGTGTGGATTCGCAAGGTCAGGCCGCCGATGCGCTGCAGCTGCTGCGCAGCCGCGCCAGCGCCGAAAGTGCCGGGCCCGCCAGCGAGCAGGCGCTGCCGCCGCTGCTGATCGTCACCCGCACCCTGCACCTGGGCCTGGACTGGGATGTCGACACCGTGGTGCGCCGCGAGGGCGTCACGCATACGCCGGTGCTGACGGCGGTGGCGCTACTCAAAGGCGAGCAGATCACCGGCGAAGGTGTGCGTGTCGAGGCCGGACAGGTGCAGCTGAGCCTGGCACCCGGCCAGACCGAGGCGCGCTGGACCTCACGGCTGCCGGTCAGCACCGCGCTACGCTTGCAGGCGCCGCAACGCGACGATGCAGTGGAGATCTGGCAGTTCGACATCAGCCCGCTGTGGCACGTCGAGTTCGACGGCCTGCCGCCGGTCAGCCGGCAGCAGAACGACAGCTGGCTGCCGCGCTACCAGCCGTGGCCGGGGGAATCGCTGTCGCTGCAAGTCACCCGCCCGGCCGGCGTGCAGGGCCAGACGCTGACGCTGGACGCCGCCGAGCGGCGCGCGCAGCCGGCGCAGCGCGCCAGCGACTACGAGCTGAGCCTGCGCCTGCGCGCCAGCCAGGGCGGCCAGCATGCACTGACGCTGCCGGAAGGCCTGAGCCTGCGGCAGCTGAGGATCGACGGCCAGCCGCAGCCGGCGCGTCAGGAGGGCGGCAAGCTGCTGTTGCCGCTGCATCCGGGCGTGCAGAGCGTCCAGCTCAGCCTGCGTGCCGAACAGGGCTTGACGACGCACGTACAGACGCCGGCGCTCGATCTCGGCCTGCCCGGTGTCAATGCGCGCATCGCCATCGCGCTGCCGGAGGATCGCTGGGTACTGCTGCTGGGCGGCCCGCTGCTCGGGCCGGCCGTGCTGTTCTGGGGTGTGCTGGCGGTGCTGCTGATCGTTGCCGTCGGCCTGTCGCGCCTGCGCCTGGCGCCGTTGAAAGTCTGGCACTGGGCGCTGCTGATGATCGGCCTGTCGCAGGTGCCGGTATGGGCGGCGGCGGTGGTCGCCGTCTGGCTGCTCGCGCTGGGCGCGCGCGGCCGCTACGCGGAATCCGCCACCGCTTCACGGCGCCGTTTCAACGCGCTGCAGATCGGCTTGGTGGCGCTCACGCTGTTCGCGCTCGGCCTGCTGTTCAGCGCCGTGGCGCAGGGCCTGCTCGGCGCACCGGACATGCAGATCGCCGGCAACGATTCCTACGGCAACACGCTGCAGTGGTTCCAGGACCGCTGGAGCGGCGCGCTGCCGCAGGCCTGGGCGATCTCGGTGCCGCTGTGGGTCTACCGCGTGCTGATGCTGCTGTGGGCGCTGTGGCTGGCCAATGCGCTGCTGCACTGGCTGCGATGGGGCTGGGCGCAGTTCACCTGTGGTGGCATCTGGCAGAAGCCGGAGCCTAAAGAAGCCGCGCCAAAAACACCTTCGAGTTCTTAACGTGAGCGCCATCGGTCAGCGGCACCATCAGTCGTCGTCGCAATAACCGTTAGGACTGCGCTTACCGAGCATTGGCGTGCAAGCGACGAATAGCTGCTATCGCCGCTGCTTTGCTGTGAACGCCCAGCTTCTGATAGATATTTTTCAGATGCCAACGTGCTGTTTGTGGCGATATGCCCAAGGTTCGCGCAATGTGCTTGGCGGCCAGGCCACGAGCGATCAGGTACAGAATCTCCCGCTCACGCGCAGTAAATCCTGACTCGTCGGCAGACAGTTCCTCATCCTTTTCGGTCGACATGGGCAAGGTGTCCGCAGTATCGGCCTGCATGTCGCCCTGCACGATCGCAATCAGCCGTCGCAGGTATTCCTGATGCTGCGGCGCCACTGCCGCGGCCAGTCCCGGACTGCTCAGCAGCGCGGGCGCCAGCTGCAGTTCATCGGTGAGGCTGCGCGCCAGCCCCAAGGGGGCGGACCGGGCGATGGTGCCGGCGAGCGTAGAAATGGCGGCTTCGTGCTCGCTGCATCGCCATAGCAATGCCGCATGCAGTGCGCTGATCTGCACATGCAGACGGACCCAGGGACTAAGGCCTACCTCTTGCCTGAACGACTGCACATCGTCCAGCAGCGGCTGCAATTCACCGGCGGCAACGCGCACATGCAGGCGCGTCAATCGCGGTAGATAGTCGACGACGAAGCCGGGCCGCTCGGGCATCTGGTTGCCATCGCAGATCGCCTCGACCTGTCCGAGCAGGGTCGGTACTGTCGCGGTGCGCCGCTCGTCCAGCGCGAAGCGGATGCGGGTGGACAGCGCCTGTGCAGTCAGGCGCGGGATGCCCCGATGTTCGCCGATGCGCGTCATGCGTTCCATCAGCTCGTCCGCCTCACGCGCGGCGCCCCTGAGAAACAAGGCCCGCGCCAACCACACCGCGCCGGCAATGGTGACGCCGGGGGTCGGATAATGGAGCACATGATCCATACGCCCGGCGCATAGTGCGAGCGCCTCGTCGAGGCGATCCGTCTCGTAAAGCACGTCGATCAGCGGTCCGAGTATCGTGCCGGTGAGCACCGATCCGCGCCCGCGCAACCGCTCGACGAGCTTGAGACTGCGCCGGCATTCCGCTTCGGCGCTGTCGATCAGGCCCTGGCCGGCATAGCATTCGGCCGCGACAACGCTGGCATACGCCTGGAACAGCAGGCCGTGATCCGCTTCCGTCAGTGCCGAACCCTGGAACAGTTCACGCAGCCCGCGCTCGAAATCACCGCGGCAGTAGGCCAGCCATGCCATTGCGCAGGCCCGTCCGGCAAGAATCCCGGCACTCAGGGCCGGGCCTTCCTGAAGCAGGCGATCAATGATCGCCTGGGTCTCATGCGGCCGGTCGGCGATGGCAACTGCGAGGGCGCGCGCCAGCTCCATCTCGGGCGCGAAAGCGGGCTCATCGATCGTCGACACGAACGCAGCGGCCTGTTCCAGGCGCTTCAGGGCAGTGTCGATATCATGCGTCGCCATGCGCGCCCAGGCGTCCGCCAGCATCAGTCCGGGATGATTGACGAAACGCTCGCCGGGCAGGCGCGCCAGCCACTTGAGACAACGATCGGGAAAGCCGTTGAGCGCCATCCTGCGCCCCTCGTTCTCCAGCAGGTCGACAGCGCTGTCGAGGTCTCCGCTGTCGATCAGGTAGTCGATCGCGCCGGCCGCATCGCCGGCCTTCCTCAGCCGCGATCCAAATTCGCGGCAGTAGCTCGCATAACGCTCACGATCAGACTCGAACAGCTGCCCTCGCAGGCAGGTTCGGATCAGGGGATGCAGGCGATAGCGCCCGGCTTCGCGCCCGGGCTGGATCAAGGGATTGCGTGCGGCCACGCGTGACAGGCGGGCGGGCTTGCCAAGGATGTCATCGACCAGAGCAGCGTCGGCGTCTTCGGCGAGCGACAGCACGTCCATGATGGCGCGATCCCTGTCGTCCAGCCCGGCGAGGATCTCTTGCTCGATGTAGGCGTCGATCTCGGCGTGCGAGCCCTGACCCGTCGGCAGCCCGCCGCTGAATCCGCCGCGCAGCGCCTTGTCACGCGACAGGATCGTCAGCACGCCCGGCCACCCTTGGCTGAGCTCATAGGCCAAATTGAGGCGGGCGACGCCGAGCGGCTCCGGCACCGCCCGCAGCAGGAATTCTCCGGCCTCGGCGAACGAGAAGGCCAGCTCATCGATGCCAAGCCGGGTCAGTCGTCCCGCAGCCATCAGGCCGCCGGTGCGAATCGGCAGGGCGCGGCGGCTCGCGATCACGACACGCAGCGCCGCTGCCGCGTTGCCAAGCAGCGCGTCGAGGAAATCGATCAGCTGGCAATGGTTCAGCGCCTCGACCTGATCGAGAAACAAGGTGACCGCCTGCGTCGAGCGATCCGCCAGGTTACAGATCTCGATTTGCAGTTCCGCCAGCGAGGTGGTGTCGGGAAGTTCCAGTCCGGCGGCGGCCAGCGCTGCCGTCAGATGCGAGTGAAAGCAGGCAGGCGTATTCAGCTGCGCATCGAGGCTCAGCCAAGGCGTGGCCTGGCCCTCTGCCAGCAGTATCGACTGCAGGCGGCGCAGCACCACGGTCTTGCCATATCCGGCTGGCGCGGTCACCAGCAGCACGGCGCGATTGGCTTCCATAGCAGCGCACAAGCGCTCCTGGATCGCGGCACGTTCCAATTCGATCTCCGCGCAAGGCGGCGGCTTCAGTCGCGACTGCAGCACGGGCGTGAAGACTAGGGTGTGGTTGTTCATGCCGCTCGGACAAGGTGTAGCGGGGCCCGATTATGAGGGCGATCGATGAGGCCGATGCGGCCCGCCCCTCACTTCGTAAATTCCCCCCAATCAGCCACCACAAGTTTGGGGGCGGCACGGCCCGTGTCGCTCCATAGACTCGCTGCAACGCCATTGATGGCAGGCGGCGATTCGCAACTCGTGGATCGCGCCTGGCCACCCTTCGCGATGAGCCTCCGGAATCCCCGGCGCCGGAACTTGGATGCCGTTGCCCGTATGCGCAATGGCGATAGGCGCAACCCGCCGAAGGCCGACATCGACAACCCGAGCGCCCTCGGGCGCATGCGTTAACGGACTTTAATCGCTGTTGAAATATTCGTCGGCGAGCGACGAAATAACTGGAGATGCGGATATGGATGAGAAAACCCGGCTGCGCTACCAACTGATCTGCGCCTGGTGTGGCCCGGCGTTCCTGATCACCTTTGTCATCTTCTGGGTGTTCCTCGGCCACAACCTGCCGAATCCGTCGCCGGCACTGACCGCCGAAGCCCTGAAGGAGCGCTATCTGGCTGACCTGGGTGAAATCCGCCTGGGTTTCATCATGTCGCTGATCTGCGTTTGCTTCTACATGCCCTGGACCTGCCTGCTGGCGGCGCAGATGCGGCGCATAGAAGGCAGCGAAATGCCCGTGCTGTCGTACCTGCAGCTGATCGGCGGCGCGCTCACCGTGATGGTGGTGTCGTTCAGCGCCGTGTTCTGGGTGGTTGCCGCGTTCCGCCCGGAAGCGCCGGCCGCGCAGTTCCAGAACATGACCGATATCGGCTGGCTGATCATCGATCTCTGCTATTGCTGCACCACCTTGCAGATGGTGGCCGCCGCCTTGGTAGGCCTGGCCGACAAGAGCAAGGTGCCGCTGTTTCCGCGCTGGGTTTGTTTCCTAACCATCTGGTGCGGCATCAGCTTTTTCCCGGCCAGCCTCACGGGCGTCCTCAAGACCGGCCCATTCGCCTGGAGCGGCGCGCTGAGCTACTACATCCCGTACTTCTGCTGGCTGTGCTGGTGGTCGACAGCCAGCATCTACGTGATCAAGGAAGTGCGTCGCCGCATGGTGGCAGCCGAGTCCGGCGCCGCGCCGGCACGCCGGCTTGCCCAGAGCGCGACCTAAGCTCGGCAGCTGGATCTTCGCGGGGTGCAGCACCAGGGTTGCTGGCGCTGCGCCCCCGGCTCCGCTATTCACGCTCGCCCTCGCTGCGCGGCAAGGCGCAGTCGCAGGCCTGCGCCGCAGGAATGCCATGTCTTCAATTGCCAGTACCAGCAAGAGCCTGGCCGCCGCCGATGTCCGCCGGCTGCCGGGCGATCCCGATGTATGGGTTTTCATCTTTGCCGAACTGCTGATGTTCGGTGCCTTCTTCATCGCCTACATCGTCAACTGGATGGGCGAGCGAGAGCTTTACCGCGCCTCCCAGCTCTCACTGGACCGCACGCTCGGCCTGATCAACACCATCTTCCTGGTGGTCAGTTCATGGGCGGTGGTGTCCGCGATCAATGCGGCGCGTCAGGATCGCAAGGAGCGGATCGCGCCGTTTCTGGGCTTCGCCATCGTTCTGGGCTGCTCATTCATGGTCGTCAAGTACCTGGAGTACTCGGCCAAGATCAGGTCCGGCATCGACCTGACGACCGACAACTTCCACATGTTCTATTTCTGCCTGACGGGGATCCACCTGATCCACGTGGTCGTCGGCACCATCATCCTCGTCGTCTGCTGGAACAACGCCCGCACCGGGCTCTACCACGCCGAAAACACCAGAGGGCTCGAGACGGGTGCCTCGTACTGGCACATGGTCGACCTGCTGTGGATCTTCCTGTTCCCGCTGCTGTATCTGCTGAGGTAAGCCCGCGATGACTGCGCTCATCAAGAATCCGCTGCATCGCGCTCTGCTGATCTTGCTCGCCGCCACCGTGGCCACGTTCTGGATGCGCAGCGATGATCTGGTCGGCCTGGGCATCGGCATCAGCACCATCGCCATCGCCTGCTTCAAGGGCCGGCTGGTCATCCTCGATTTCATGGAACTGCGGCACGCGCCAGTGATCTGGCGTGTCCTTGTGGAAGGCTGGCTGTTGCTGGTGGCGAGTCTGATCCTGCTTTTCTACTACCTCGGGATCACCGCGAGTTGAGTTGGAGAGTCCACATGAGCAAGGCAGGCTCCGCCGCTGCGCGGCCGGATACAGACCCGGGCATTGTCGTACGTAAGGTTTTCTGCGGCGTCTGCGAAGGCTCCTGCGGTCTGGAAGCAAGGGTCCAGGGTACCGAAGTGATCAGTCTGCGGGCCGATCCCGAGCACCCCAACACACGCGGTTTCGCCTGCGCCAAGGGGCTGGCCTTCGCGGCCGTCCGCGACGATCCAGATCGCTTGTTGCACCCTTTGAAACGCATGCCTGATGGCAGCTTCACCCAGGTATCGTGGGACCAGGCGCTGGATGAGATCGGCGTCGATCTC
>CBINNP010000195.1:0-6982 GCA_966252075.1 uncultured Solimonas sp. | reverse complement strand
GCGTCATCGGGAAGGTGATCCACTCTCCCAGTATGATCGCACCGATGCGGCCCGGCTATGTTTCCAGGCCCGGTCGCTCACCGCTGGCCTGCGGCGGCATCAGCGGCTTCATGGGCTTCTTCTGCGAGGATTTCCGCAGGCATGACTACCAGCTCGGCCGGCTCAACTGCAAAGCCTTTCTCAAGGAATGGCTGACCATCGGCTGCAACAATCCCATCGCCCAGGCCGGCTATGACGACCTGCCGCCGCAGATCCGCGCCCGCTATCAGCGCAGCAACGGCGATTTCCCGATCATCCCGCTGATGGACGACGTGGCCGTGCACGAGCCGCTGCCGCGCTATCCGGTCGGCGCCTTCGCCTACGACAGCATCGAGAAGCGGGTCGAAAAGCGCATCGACGCGATCTTCGCCCACTACAAGCGCAGGCTCGGCGGCGTCGCCGGCCTCTACGCCGCGCTCGGCTGGTGTCTGGGCAGGAAGCAGCTCTACAAGCTGGTCGAACACAAGATCGAGGCAGCACTGGACAACCAGCAGCTGCGATGAGTTTCCGCTGACGGCCTGCGGCGGTCCGATCAAGTAGCATCCGACCGCTGGCGAGGGCAGCATGCATAGCGGCAAGGCGCCGGGGGGCGCGTCAGGGACGATGGAATCGCGGCATCAGGCAAGGACGGCAGGCGCACAACTGCCGCTGATCATGGAACCCGAACGGGGCGGCAAGGGCACGCGCCCTCTGGCTGAATTCATCACCGCCCACTCCGACACCATCGAACGCCAGCTGCTCGCGCACGGCGCCATTCTGTTCCGCGGCTTCGCGGTCAACGACGCCGCCGACTTCTCCGCGGCGGGCGACAGCCTTGGCGGCGTGTCGATGGAATACTTCGGCGGCACGGTGCCGCGCGGCCGCATCGCCAAGCAGGTGTTCAACTCCACCGAATTGTCCGGCGCGCTGCGCATCCGTCTGCACAACGAGCTGGCCTACCAGAAGCATTACCCCGACCGGCTGCTGTTCTACTGCCACCTGCCCTCGCGCCGCGGCGGCGAAACCATCGTCGCCGATACCCGCAAGATCTACCGCGCGCTGCCCCGCAGGATCGTCGACGCGTTCGAGCGCCGCCAGGTGCTGTACGTCCGCAACTTCCGCGATGCGAGCCGCGCCGGCGGATGGCGCGGCGCGGCGTCGCCCAAGCTGGCCTGGCAGCAGGCACTCGGCGCACAGACGCGGGCCGAGGCGGAGGCGCGCTGCGCGGCCCTGGGAATGGAGTTCTGCTGGCATGACGACGGCGGGCTGCAGGTCCGCAACATCCTGCCGGCCACCAAGCCGCATCCGCGCAGCGGCGAAGCCTGCTGGTTCAACCAGATCCTGGCGCTGAATGTCAGCCGTCCAACGTATGGCCGGCTCGGTTACGCGATCGCCAGATGCCTGTATCGCGATACCACCCGGTTGCCGATGAACAGCTACTTCGGCGACGGCGAACCGATCCCGGATGATGTGATCCGCCAGATCGAGCAGATCAGCGACGCCCATATCGTGGCGATGCCGTGGCAGCGTGGCGACGTGATGATGGTGGACAACCATTCGGTTGCGCACGGCCGCAACCCGTACCGCGGCCGGCGCAAGGTGATGGTGTCGATGCTGCAGATGCCCTCGATGAGCGCGGCGGCGGTGGTGAGCTAGACACTATCAGCTCTGGCCCGACGTCCCAAGAATGAAAAAGATCCGCCGCCGGGAGAGCGATGGCGATGGGAAAAGATTCTTGCTACATGGCATTTCCCGCAGCGCTGTTGAACGCCGTCTTGAGGGCATCAAAGCGCTCATTCGCCAGCTTGCAGCTGCTCGCCGCCGTCGGATTGAACATGTCGCTGCCGTGATAAAGCCCCGGATACACATGCAGTTCGCACGGCACACCGGCCGCAAGAAGCCGGGCTGCATAGTTGATGCTTTCGTCCCGGAAAACTTCGAGCTCGCCTACCTGAATGAAAGTCGGAGGCAGGCCGCGAAGATCACGAGCGCGCGCCGGGGCCGCATAGGAAGGAACGTCGCCGCTGCCTTGCAATGACCCCAGGAGCGCGCGCCAAGCGGCCAGATTGTGCGTACGGCTCCAGCTTGGAATGTTGTCGAACTCCAGCGACGACGGCGTTTCATTGCGATCATCCAGCATCGGATAGATCAGCAGCTGAAACGCCAGCGGCGGCCCACCCGCATCCCGGCTCATCAAGCTGACCGCGGCTGCCAGACAACCCCCGCCACTGCGCCCGGCGATCGCTATCCGTTGCGGATCGATTCCCAATGCCTCCGCATTCTCGAACGTCCACCGCAGACCGGCATAGCAATCGTTGACGCCAGCGGGATACGGGTATTCCGGCGCCAGGCGATATTCGACCGACACGACAACACAGCCAACGGCTTCTGCGTACGCCTGACAATCCGGATCATCGAATGCCATCTCCGCGAACACCATGCCGCCGCCGTGAATCCAGTACACGCAGGGCAGTGCACCCGACTGACCTGCCGGCCGATAGATCCTGAGCAATACATCCGGCGCTCCCGATGGCCCCGGAATGTGGCGATCTTCCTGAGTGACACGATCGTTACTCGGCATCGCCGCCAAGGCGGCTTCGAATGCCTGCTTGGCAATGCCTCTGATTCGAGGGATGTCGGCACTTACGAAGCCCTGCTCGTCCAGGCCGATAGCGCGGCATACCTCCAGGCCAGGAAGAATTTCCGGTCGCACCCGACGTTCAAATGACATGAGGATCCGTAGATGGCTATTAAGGGTTTGGAACTCAGAAGTCCCAGTTCAGCCGGACGCCGTAAATCGATAACGGCGCCCGCGCCTCGTTGCGTCCGAAGTCGGTGAGCACGAGCGAGTTCACATAGCGCTCGTTGCCGATGTTCTTGCCGAACACGGTCAGCCGTATATTCCACGGCTCATACAGATAGCTGATGCGCGCACCAATCACGCCGTAAGCGCCCTGCTTGCTGAAATCGCTGTTCTGCGCGAGGAAGTAGATCTTGCTGGTGTGGAAATAATCAGCACCCAGCTCGAAGGGACCGATACCCGTCTGGATGGTCTGCGACAGGCCGACCGTTCCGGAGAATTTCGGCGAGCGGACAATCTGGTTGCCACTGAAGTCGAGATTGGTCCGCAGCAGACCGGTGGCCTCGTCATAGCCGGAGCCCCGCTCGTATGAGGTGTACTTGGGGTCCAGCGTAACCGCCGACGCGGTCAGCACCAGCCCGTCGGTCAACGAGGGCAGCAGCTGTGCGACCACGTCGAACTCGGCGCCCTGAACCTTGGCGCGCCCCGCATTCTCGAAGCTGACGACCCCACCCTTGAGGAACGAGACGAACTGCACCTGCGGATTCTTGATGTCGTAGTCAAACACCGCGAAGTTGAAGGTGACCAGGCCGTCGAACAGGCGCGTCTTGATGCCGGCTTCGTATGCCTCCATCTCTTCCGGCTTTACGTAGTCCGGCGAATCGGTGATGTTGACGACGTTGTACGAGGAGCCTTTGATCGCCTGTTGCCAGGACAGGTATAGCAGGGGCTCCATGCCAAGCCAGCCGCTGCCAGGACGGAAATCGAGCGAGACTTTCGGCTTGAAGCTGTTCTCCTTGTCACGCCAGCGCTCGTTATTGTCCGCGCTGAAGTGGAACAGCGGAGTCTGCGAGCCGTCGAAGTTCCGTAGCCCGGCGCTGGACTCGATGATGAAGCGCTCATCCTCCTGATAACGGCCACCCAGAGTGAGCGCCATCCAGTCGGTGAGATGGTAAGTGGCCTGCGCGAAGAACGAGATGGATTCAGTGTCGAGCAAGCCCACGAAATCCACCGCTCCGGTCGGCAGGCGACGGTCACCCACAATGCCCTTGATCTGATCGAGGAAGTCGGTCGGCAGCTGGATGCCCAACACGCGCCCCTGATCCAGGTTCGTCTCGGCCAGCTGTGCGAAGCCTTGCGGGAAGCCCGCCTCGGACTGGAAGTAGTAAGCGCCCAGGATCCAATTGAGATGCTCCGATGCCCAGGTGTCGTCATTCGACAGCACCTGCAGTTCCAGACTCTTGACCTTGGCTGCGCCGGGCTCGATCTGGAAAAACACCAGCGGCATCGGTGAGCCGTCGAAGTCGTAGTTCGACATCGACTCCAAATCCTGATGGCCGCCGATCAGCCTGATATCGAAAGGACCCGGAAAGAGATTGAGCTGCCCGTAAAACGTGGTGTTCTCATGGCTGAAGAAGATGGGCTCATTGGAAGCACCGGCGTAGGGATCCTGAGGCTGGATCAACAACAACTTGCCGAGCACGCTCGGTTGCGCATTGGGCGCGTAGTCGCTTCCCGCCCCCTCCTGTTCGATACGCAAGGCCGCCAGCGTAAGATCCATCCATTCGGCAGGCGCCCAGCGCAGTTTCATGCGCGCGCCCTTGGTCTCATCCTTCTGCAGCGGCTTTCCATCGGCCGTGCCGTCGATGTAATTGTCGCCGTGGTTGTAAACCAGCGAAGCGCTCAGGGCCAGCTGATCTTCGATCAACGGCACGCTGACATGAATACGATTGGAGGTAGTGCTGTATTCCGCGTATGAGCTCTGGACCGAAATTTCCGTGCGGTCCAGCGCCGGCGCCTTTGTGATGACATTGATCGCGCCACCGACAGCGTTGCGTCCGAACAACGTGCCCTGCGGGCCTTTGAGCACTTCAATCCGTTCAAGCGCGCCGAAGTCCTGAACCGCCCCGTTTGAAAATGGGAAGTAGATACCATCGACGTAACTGGCGACGCTGGGATCGGCGACAAGGAAGGCGTCCGAGCCGACACCGCGTACAAAGACCGTCAGAAAGTTGACCGAAGTCGACAGGGTCAGCCCTGGCGTGACGAGCGGCAAATCCTGTGAGGTCAGTACGCCCTTGGCGTCCAATACCTCTGCGCTGAACGCGGCGACCGAGATCGGCACGTCCTGCAGGTTCTGCTCGCGCTTTTGCGCCGTGACAACAACCTCCTCGATCAAACGACTTGAGCTGCGTGTTTGTTCAGGCTGCGGCAGCGGATCTTCTCGAGCGGCGACCGGAATGGTGTCGAGGATCTCCGGTTTAGTCTCCGTAGCCTCGGGCGTTTCCATAGACGCAGACGAGCCTGCCGGTTCCATTGCGCCATCAGGTGGAGCCGGATCTGCGGCCGCAGGAGTCTCCTGCGCGCGCTCAAGGGACATAAGCTGAGGCGCCGCTACGTCCTGCGCATACACCGCGGCCGACGACAGGCCAAACACCGACGAATACGCCAAGACGCTTAGCGTTTTCATATCTCCTCCCATCGTTATATGACCGGCGCATCGAGGCACCGGAGAGCTCCCGCAAGAGCTGATTTATTGCGGCACGGAGAATTGCAGAAACTCGACAGCATGTCTACTTTTTTTGCAACTTAGTATCTACAAATTGCTGAGCAACGCCTGCGGAACGACGTCGCGCCGATCGGGCCATCCACTAATTCTCCGGCCGCAACGGTATGATTGCCGCACGCTTTTTTTCTTTCTGAGCCATGACCGACCTCGACAGAAGACCTACACGACGCACTCGCGCCAAGTACGCACGCGGCGAACGGCCGACGATCGAAGCACGACTTCTTGCTGCGATGGACCGGTTATTGGAGAAGGGAAACCGTTTTGCTGCAGTGTCAGTCGAGCAATTAATGGAAGAAGCGGGAATGAACCGCTCTTCGTTCTATCTGCACTTTCGGGATCGCGGAGAGCTGGTCTCGCGCCTCATGCAGCAAGTTGCCACTGAACTGGCAGAGAGCACCGGCACATGGCTCGCCAACGCCGAGCGAGCGCATCGTGCCGACATGGAGAAAGCCCTGGTCGGAATGGTGCAGGCCTACAAGAAACATCAGGCGATCCTCGCGGCCATCAATGACATGGCGCCCCACGATCAGAACGTTGCCGAGATGTACCAGACGATGATCGATTCGCTGTGCCTTCAAGCGAGAGCCTCGCTGAGAACAGTCAAACGCGCAGGGCGCAGCAGGAGCGGAGCGACCGACGACGTCGCGGACATCATGGTCTGGATGGTAACCATGTACTGCGCGCGCTTCGTCGGCCAGCGCAACGGCCCTGACTTGAAGAAGCTTACGAAATCGCTCGGCTACATTTGCAGCAGCGTCGCCTTCGCCGACACCGACATTGCGACAAAGTAAAAAAGATCGGTGTCGCGCATCACGCTGGCCATGGTGAAAGCGGCTTTGATTTATCAAGCCCCGTGATCGACGAGGGTGACGATCGCCGAGCGCCGGCCTTCGCGGATCGACAGCTCCAGGCGACCGCGGCCGCGGTAGACGAATCGCACGCCGTCCGCGGTGGGCTCGGCATAGAAAGCCTGCAGCAGCGTCGGCGGCACCGGTGCGACGAGCCGGGCACCGGCGACGCGGATCGCCGCGCGCGACGGATCGCCGGACTCGACCACCAGCGTCGGCCGCACGTCTCCCCAGCGGATCATCGCGGTATAGACCTGCGCGCTCTGGCGGGCGAAGTCGGTATGGACCAGCGTGCCGCCGGAGCCTTGCGCCAGCAGCCGGGCGATGTCCGGATCGAGCCGGCGCGGAATGTCCTGCGGATCTTCGAGGCCGGCGGCGGTGACCGGGGCTGCGCCGGCGGCACGCGCACCGCCAGTGCCGGAGGACGAGGCGATGCGACTCGTAGCTTGCGATGCATTGCGCCCGCGCCGCTCAGCCGTCAGACCGTTGACGACCGGATCGTATTTGCGGCTGCGCTGCTCGAATACATAAGCCGGATCATCCTCGAACTGGTGGGTCTTGCCCGCGCGCCGGCCATTCACGATCTGATCGGACTCGTCGACGATGCTGCGCTCGAAGCGCTTGATGCCCTCGAAGCCGGATGAGGTGCCGGCGGCTGTCGAGGCCGACGCATGGCCGCCGGATGCAGATACGCCGCGCTCGGACGCGGGCATGTCCGGCGCATCGTGCTGCACGGCCACCCCGCCG
>CBINNP010000194.1:0-7015 GCA_966252075.1 uncultured Solimonas sp. | reverse complement strand
CGCAGGCTTCGGCGCGGCCGGCGAAGTTCGTCGGCCTGCACTTCTTCTCGCCGGTCGACCGCATGGCGCTGGTCGAGATCATCCGCGGCCGCGAGACCGACGACGAGACCGTGGCGCGCGCCTTCGACTACGTGCTCGCGCTCGGCAAGACGCCGATCGTCGTCAACGACTCGCGCGGCTTCTTCACCAGCCGCGTCTTCGGCAGCTACGTGATGGAAGGCGCGGCGATGCTGGGCGAGGGCGTGCCCGCGCCGCTGATCGAGAACGCCGCGCTGCAGGCGGGCATGCCGGTCGGCCCGCTGGCGGTGCTCGACGAGACCTCGCTTGCGCTGTCGGTGCAGGTGCTCGAGCAGACGCGCGCCGACCTCGCCGCCGAGGGCCGCGCGCACGAGGCGGCGCCGGGCGAGGCGCTGGTCGAGCGCATGGTCAGCGAGTTCGGCCGCAAGGGCCGCGCCGCGGGCGGCGGCTTCTACGACTACCCGCCCGGCGGGCGCAAGCGGCTCTGGCCCGAGCTGAAAGCCCTGTTCGAGCGGCCGGGCAGCTGGGACCTGCAGGAGCTGAAGGACCGGCTGCTCTACCGCCAGGCGATCGAGACCGCGCGCTGCCTGCACGAGGGCGTGCTGACCGCGGTGCACGACGCCAACATCGGCAGCATCCAGGGCATCGGCTTTCCCGCCTGGACGGGCGGGGCGCTGCGCTTCGTCTACAGTGACATGCGGCGCTTCCTCGCGCGCGCCGCGGAGCTGGCGCAACGCCACGGCCCGCGGTTCGATGTCGGCGCGGACGTCGTCGCCACGCTCGAACGCCATGAACCCCGCTACGACTGATCTGCTGCGCCGCGCCGCGGCGCTGGCCGCGCTGGCGCTGGCGGCCTGCGCCGCCTTCGGGCCGGGGCAGCTGCGCGTCGGCCAGACCGCCGACGAGGTGGCGCAGGCGATGGGCACGCCGAGCGCGCTCTACGCGCTGCCCGGCGGCGGCCAGCGCATCGAGTACGCCCGCGGCCCGTTCGGGCGCGAGACCTACATGGTCGACGTCGACGCCGCCGGCCGCGTCACCGGCTGGTCGCAGGTGCTGACCGAGGCCAACCTCAATGCGGTGCCGATGGGCATCTCGCGCGAGGACCTGCTGCGGCGGCTGGGCACGCCGGGCGAGCGGCACCACATCGGCTGGCAGGAGCGCGACCTCTGGGCCTGGCGCTACCCGACCAACGACTGCCTGTGGTTCACCGTCTCGCTCGACAAGGCGCAGCGCGTCGTCGACAGCGGCTACGGCATCGACCCGCGCTGCGACTCGGGCAACGGGCGCGACCGCCAGTGACCACGCTCTACGGCATCGCGAACTGCGACACGGTGAAGAAGGCGCGGCGCTGGCTCGACGCCGAGGGCATCGCCCACGCCTTCCACGACCTGCGGCGCGACGGCCTCCCGCCGGCGCGGCTCGACGCCTGGATCGCTGCCCTCGGCTGGGAGGCGCTGCTCAATCGCAAGGGCACGACCTGGCGCGCGCTCGATCCCGCGCTGCGCGAGGCCCCGCTCGACGCCGCGGCCGCGCGCGGCCTGATGCTGGCGCAGCCGACCCTGATCAAGCGGCCGGTGATCGAGTGGCCGGCCGGCTGCAGCGTCGGCTTCGACCCGGCGCGCTTCGACGCACTCCGCCCGCGCTGACGAGGCACAAGCTCGGTGCCACCGCGCACCAGCGCGGTGAGCGGCGCGCGCCGCGGCGACTCATCCTGGTGCCGAACGCGGTGCGGAAGGCGCACCAATCGCGGCACAACGCTTGCTAACCCGGTGCGCTCATGCGCAGGCTGGTGCATCCCGCACCCGCGGCGCCGCAGCGGGGACGGCGTATGGGGATGGAACAGCTCAAGACGGGCAGCGACGTGCTGTTCATCCTGCTCGGCGCGATCATGGTGCTCGCGATGCACGCCGGCTTCGCCTTCCTCGAGCTCGGCACGGTGCGGACCAAGAACCAGGTCAACGCGCTGGTGAAGATCCTCACCGACTTCGCCGTCTCGACCGTCGCCTACTTCCTCGTCGGCTACGGCGTCGCCTACGGCGTGCACTTCTTCGACGGCGCCGCGACGCTCGCGCAGCGCGGCGGCTACGAGCTGGTCAAGTTCTTCTTCCTGCTGACCTTCGCCGCGGCGATTCCCGCGATCGTCTCCGGCGGCATCGCCGAGCGCGCGCGCTTCGGCCCGCAGCTCGCGGCGACGGCACTGCTCGTCGGCCTCGCCTACCCGCTGTTCGAGGGCGCGGCCTGGGGTCAGCGCTTCGGCCTGCAGGCCTGGCTCAAGGCCGCCACCGGCGCCGAGTTCCACGACTTCGCCGGCAGCGTCGTGGTGCATGCCGTCGGCGGCTGGATCGGCCTCGCCGCGGTGCTGCTGCTCGGCGCGCGCAGCAACCGCTATCGCAAGGACGGCGCGATGAGCGCGCACCCGCCGTCGTCGATCCCCTTCCTCGCGCTCGGCGCGTGGATGCTCACCGTCGGCTGGTTCGGCTTCAACGTGATGAGCGCGCAGACGATCGACAAGATCTCCGGCCTCGTCGCCGTCAACTCGCTGATGGCGATGGCGGGCGGCACGCTCGTCGCCGTCGCGCTCGGCCGCAACGACCCGGGCTTCGCCTACAACGGGCCGCTCGCCGGGCTGGTTGCGGTCTGCGCCGGCTCCGACGTGATGCACCCGGCGGGCGCGCTCGTCGTCGGTGCCGTCGCGGCGGCGATCTTCGTCGTCATGTTCACCTGGACGCAGAACCGCTGGAAGATCGACGACGTGCTCGGCGTCTGGCCGCTGCACGGTTTGTGCGGTGCCTGGGGCGGCGTTGCTGCCGGCATCTTCGGCATGCAGGCCTTGGGCGGCATGGGCGGCGTCAGCCTCATGTCGCAGCTGATCGGCACCGTGCTTGGTATTGTCATCGCGCTCGCCGGTGGACTCGTGGTTTACGGTTTGCTCAAGCTCGCCGTCGGCATTCGACTGACGCCTGAGGACGAATATGACGGCGCCGACCTTGCCATTCACAGGATCAACGCGACGCCTAGTACGCCGGGGGTGGAGGATTGAGCGGCGATTAGAATTGATATTGATTAAGTCTGTCGGCGCACTGTAAAAATGGCTCGGTTATCCGAGCCATTTTTATGTCTTCAATCAGTCACTGGCAGTAGTGGGCGCAGTCTTATCGAATGTCCATTTCGCGGCAAAATCGATTATTGGATGTTTCCGTACATGACGAGCGGAGTGGGATGATTAACGGTCGTTCCGCCGTCGATCAAGCTGGGACAGTGGTTAGCGCAGTTTCACGAAGGCAGGAAAACTCGCCTCTGACCCTCTTTCGTACTACGGAAAGCTAGACGTGTTCACCCTGCTTTGTCCTTTGCAAGCTCAAATGTCATTCGCACACAATGTGAGGTGCGACATCAGGTCAGCGTGCTGACTTCTCCATACAGCTTCCGCAGATGTCCATCGGACATGTCCAGGATCGGCTCGTACATGAAGGAGTTCAGGTGAATATTCTCCGGGGTCATGAGAGCTACACGTTGGAGAACCTTGATCGTCTTCAGCTCTGTGTCGAACAGTTCTCGAAATTTCTTCAGTAACTTAGGCGTTTGGTTCGCGTCGATGCGCGCAACGAAGGCCGGATCGTTGATGCGCTTGACCATGAAGCGCTCGGCGGTGAGCCGGATGGATATGGCGAGCACGATCTTGTTCTCGAAGTTGATCCCTTCTGCAGCCTTCAGGCATTCGCCGGCCTCATGCTCGATGAGAGTCACAACAGTTTTTGCGCTGTCGGCCGAAGCAACGGTCTGGCCGAACAGCCTGTTGAAGATCATATCTAGGTCAGAAATCGTGATCTGATCAGAGTCGGGCTTCCAGTGCAGCAGGGAGGTCAGCTTAGAGAAATCGGGGTCAGCTGCATCCTTTGTGTATTCAATAAGATTGCGCATGAAGGGGATGCAGGCAATCTTTTTCTTCGGCTCAGCAGCGAATTTTGGCTTCCAGTCTTTGACGAAGACGTTCTGAATGCCAGCGGCTTGCTCAAGCACTATGCCTGCCACAGTCTTCGACGCCATGAAGCAGTCCGGGTACCGGACAAACCGGCTCTGAATAGTCCGGTAGAAGTCGAAGTTGTGGGTGAGGATGATCTGCTTGAAGTGGGGGTCTTCGGCAATGTCCATCAGGTATTGAATAATGGCGTACTTGTTTTTGTAGTCGAACGAATCCGCAATGTCATCGACGATGATGAGCGTTTCCTGCTTTGCCTTCTTCCGCACTTCAATTTCGAAGAGGATGTTCAGCACGTAGAAGGCCTTCTTTTCCCCCGTACTGAGGGCCTGCATAAGTGCGTTGCGGTCAACGGCGGTCTTATCTTCTCCATCCTCGAACGTAAAGCCGAGGCTTAGCATCGGTTCCTGACCGAGGATTACGGATAACCGGTTAATCGCCTCCAGCTTGAACGGTACGAAAAAGCGATCGTTGAAGATGTCGATCACTTCTTCCCACTGCGTGCGCTCCTTAGCTGCCTGCTCTTCGATCTCTTTGCGTCTGGCCTGGGCTGCTTGATACTTGTTCAGCAAATCCTGAAACGGCTCGAAGCGCACTTTCAGGTACGATTTCCAAACGTCCTCCTTCAAGGCAGGCACGTTGCCTAGTCGTACCAGTAGCTCTTCATGGTTCAGCAGGTAGGCTTCGAAGTCACGGACCGTGGCGTTCTTCTGGATAAGCTTGTCGAGTTTCACGAACTTCTTCTTCAGATCCTCATCATTGGATATCGCATCCTTCTCTTTGGCGATCAGTTCTTCGAGTTCTTTATGGCTGGTAATCTCCAGCTTGGCGTCGGCATTTAGGGTGACGGAGTGTTTCGCGTCAAAGAAGCCGTTGTCCGCCAACTGCTTTGCGACCGTCGCGGCGTTGTAGTAGTTGAATGTGCCCTTCTTGAAGTAGGTTGATGCGGCCAGCAGTTCGTTGTATTTCTTGATGTAGTCCTGAATGGCCGTCTTCGCTTCATCCGTGGCGAGCAGGGCAAGCACCTTATCGTCAAAAATAACGTCGTAGGCGACTGTTGCGAGCGGGGCATCAAGCATCGCGGCAATTTCGTCCTTGACGCGATTCAGCGCAACATAGAACTGGTCGTCACGCGCTGTGAAGGTGGACGACAGCTCCTTTTCGATGTCCTTTTTGGAGCCAGACTGCTCCTTGAGAGCTTTCAGAAAAATCTCCTTTGCCGCGTCGATATCGGCATGGAGGGCTTCGTACTCTTTGCGTAGAGCAGGGTTGACCAGCAGTGTTGAAGTCTTCGCGGAGTGCCCAAAAACCTCGTCATACGGACGGACGACGAGGACGCTTTCCTTGGGAAGATCCACGCCGGCCTCGTCCTTGATTTCGCGCTTGCACGGGCGCCCCGGGAAGATGCGATCCTTGGAGGCGGCATGGTCCGCGACATCCTGGAAGGTCTGCGCGAGCGACGACTTCATCGAGCCGTTCGGCGCATAGACGGCACAGGCCTTGGCTTTGGAAAAGTCGAATTTTGCTTGTAGCTTCTTGATGCCGTAGCAGCTTTCCAAGTCGATGCTCACTGTTTTCATGTCCGATTCCCTCCGTGCGAAGTTTTAGCGTTCATTGCTGCACTAGGTTGCTGCGCTGCAATATCGAGCAACGACAAGCCTGAGAACTGAATGAAGTCAGCGGCGCGATCAAGCACAGCGTCTTCCGTCCGACGCTGAGGCCCACGAAAAACGACTAAATGGGATCAGACACGATATTAATAATTCTTCAAATAATCGTGCCTGTCCCCTTTTTTACCTTATTTATTAGTCAGACCCTTGAGTAAGGCTGCATGAAACGCAGCAGGATTCTGCATCTGTGGTGCATGTCCCAGATCATTGAACTCAACCAGCGTCGCATCCGAGATTGTCTTGGCCGTGCGTTTGCCCAGTTCCGCGTAATTGCCCAGTTTCGGACGAATCTCAGCAGGTGCCAGATTCTTACCAATGGCTGTAGTGTCCTTTGTGCCAATCAAAAGCAGCACCGGCATCTTCAGCAGCGGAAATTCGTACATCACGGGCTGGGTGTAGATCATGTCGTAAAGCAGTGCCGAGTTCCAAGCGACAATTTCTTTGCCCGGTCCACGGTACATCCCGGCCAGCATTTGCACCCAGGGTTCATACTCTGGCTTCCACTGATTCACATAATAAGTCGATTTTTCATAGGCACGAATTCTGTCAGCCGTGGTATTCAACTCCCGCTCGTACCACTTATCCACGCTTTGATAAGGCACGCCCAATGCTTTCCAGTCTTCAAGACCGATAGGGTTGACCAGCACCAGCTGCTCGGTCTTCTGCGGATACATCAAGCCATAGCGCACGGCAAGCATGCCCCCAGTGGAGTGGCCCATGATAGTGGCCTGCTTCACGCCAATCGAATCGAGCAGCGCGTGCGTATTGGCGGCCAGTTGCTGGAAGGTGTATTGATAGTGTGCTGGCTTGCTCGATTTACAAAAACCGATCTGATCCGGCGCCACCACACGGTATCCACCTTTGGCCAACATCTCAATGCTGGAGGCCCATGTCGCACCGCAAAAGTTTTTACCATGCAACAGCACCACTGTGCGCCCATTCGGCTCGGACGGCTTGACGTCCATGTAGGCCATGTGCAACGGAATGCCTTGCGAAGTGAAGCGGAACTGATGAACTGAGTATGGGTAGGAAAATCCTTCCAGCTCGGGACCATAGATAGGCTCTTCAGCAGCACAGACTGAAAAGAAAGGGCTCAGCAACAAGCCAGCTCCAAGCAAGCCACGGAAAAGAAAGTCAACGATAGGCATCTGGGTCCTTCAACTTGCTGTCGGAAATGTAGTTGAGATATAAATGGAGTCGGACACGATAGACAAGATTCTTTCATTGAAGCACATAAAAAAAGCCCGGCAAAGCCGGGCTTTTTCGTTTTGCAACGCTTAGACCAGATGCTCGAGCAGCGCAGGGCCGAACACTTCACGATGCAGGCGCTCAGCTGGCACACCGGCTT
>CBINNP010000193.1:0-7057 GCA_966252075.1 uncultured Solimonas sp. | reverse complement strand
AACAGCAGCAGCGCGAACGGGCCGGCCCACAGCAGCCAGGTGGCCGGTTTCAGCGGCGGCCGGTACAGCACGAAATCGCCGTAGCGGTCCGTCAGGTAGCGCTTGATCTGGGCATCGCTCTTGCCCGCCGCCAGCTGTGCGCGAACCTGCTCGCGCAGGTCGTTGGCGAGCGGCGCGTCGGACTCGGCGATCGACTGGTTCTGGCAAACCAGGCAGCGCAGCTCGTTGGACAGGGCCTGGAAGCGCGCCTGCTGCTCGGTGTCGAGCTCGGCGGCCGGTGCTGCGAGGGGCGCCAGCAGCAGCGCCAGGCAGATCAGCAAGGGCTTCACGCGCCGTCCTCGCCGGCGGCCGGCTGCAACAGCGGCGCGATGTGCTCGCGCCAGGTCTGCTCGGTGAGGGCGCCGATCTGCTTGTAGGCGATGCGGCCGTCGACGATCACATAGGTTTCCGGCGCGCCATAGACGCCCCAGTCGAGTCCGGCCTGGCCCTGCGGGTCGGTGATGACCGTACGGTACGGATTGCCGCGGCGCTGCAGCCAGAGCTGCACGGCCTCGTCGGTGTCCTTGTAGTCGACGCCGACGATCTCGATGCCCTGCGCCGCCAGCTGCATCAGGAACGGATGCTCATCGACGCAGGCCGCACACCAGCTGGCGAAGAAATTGACCAATAGCGGCCGCCCCTGCAGCTCGGCCTGCGTGTACCGCGTCTCCGCCGCGCCGAGCACCGCCAGCGAGAACGCCGGCACCGGCTTGCCGATCAGCGGGCTGGGCACCTCGCGCGGATCGTGGCGCAGGCCGATCGCCAGCACGACCAGCAGGCCGACCAGCAGCAGCACCGGCAATACATAGCGCAGGCGCATCAGGCCACCGCCGCGGCCGAACCGGCGTCTGCGGTCGCGGCGCTGATGCGGGCCAGCCGGTAGCGGCGATCGCTGGCGGCCAGCGCGCCGCCCAGCGCCATCAGCACCCCGCCCCACCAGACCAGCCGCATCATCGGCTTGTAGTACAGGCGCAGCGCCCAGTCGCCATTGGCATTTTTCTTGTCGATCGGTTCGCCGAGCGCGACGTAAAGATCGCGCAGCGGCGTGTGGTCTACGGCTGATTCGGTCATCAGCTGGCCGCTGGCGCGATACAGGCGCTTCTCCGGCTGCAGCCTTGCCAGCAGGCGACCGGCATGACTGACCTCGACAACCCCGTGGTCGGCGTCGTAGTTGGGGCCGTGACGCGCCTCGATGCCGAGAAAGCGGAACTCGTAGCCGGACAGTTCAGTGCTCTGGCCAGGGCCGAGGCGGACATCGCGCTCGACGCTGTAGAGGCTGACATAGCTCAGGCCCAGCACCCAGACACCGATGCCGACGTGCGCCAGCGTCATGCCCCAGACCGCGCGTGGAATCTGCCGCAGGCCCTGCAGGCGGTCGCGCTTGGCGCGGATGCGGCGGACGATATCCTCGGCGGTAGTCAGAAATACCCAGGCCGCCAGCACCCCGCCGGCGATCGCCGGCAGCCGGGCCTGATGGCCGAGCAGCCAGGGCGCGGCGAGGCCGGCTGCCAGCGCCACGCCGGCCGGCAGGCGCAAGCGCTTGATCAGGTCCCTGAGGTTCGCGCGCTTCCAGCCGACCGCCGCGGCCAGGCCGATCAGCACCGCCAGCGGCGCCGTCAGCGGCAGGAACACTGCATTGAAATACGGCGGCCCGACCGAGACCTTGCCCAGGTTCAGCGCCTCCATCAGCAGCGGATAAAGCGTGCCGAGCAGCACCGCGCTGGCGGCGACCACCAGGAACACGTTGTTGAGCAGCAGCAGGCCTTCGCGCGAGAACATCGAAAACTCGCCGGTGCTCTCGGCGACGAACTTCGGCGCGCGCCATGCATACAGCGTGAAAGCGACGCCGAGCACCAGCGCCAGGAAGCTCAGGATGAACACGCCGCGCGCCGGATCGGTGGCAAAGGCATGCACCGACACCAGCACGCCGGAGCGGACCAGGAAGGTGCCGAGCAGCGACAGCGCAAACGCCAGGATTGCCAGCATGATGGTCCAGGCCTTGAGCTGGCCGCGCTTCTCGGTCACCGCCAGCGAGTGGATCAGCGCCGTGCCGACCAGCCAGGGCATGAACGAGGCGTTCTCGACCGGATCCCAGAACCACCAGCCGCCCCAGCCGAGTTCGTGATAGGCCCACCAGGAGCCGAGCGTGATGCCGGCGGTGAGGAACAGCCAGGCAGTCGTCGTCCAGGGCCGCGTCCAGCGCGCCCAGGCGGTGTCGAGGCGGCCGGAGATCAGCGCCGCCAGCGCAAACGCGAACGCCACCGAGAAGCCGACGTAGCCCATGTAGGTCATCGGCGGGTGGATCGCCATGCCCGGGTCCTGCAGCAGCGGATTGAGATCACGGCCTTCGCCGGGCACCGGGAAGTTGACCTCGAACGGATTCGATGTCAGCAGGATGAACAGCAGGAAGCCGATCGCCACCGCGCCGAGCACCGCCAGCGCCGTCGCCACCAGATCGAGCGGCAGGCGGCGGTTGAACACCGATACCGCCGCGGTCCAGCCGCTGAGGATCAGCATCCACAGCAGGATCGAGCCTTCATGCGCACCCCAGACCGCGCTGATGCGGTACATCAGCGGCAGCTCGGAATGGCTGTTGGCGACCACGTAGGCCAGCGACCAGTCGCGCGACACGAAAGCCCAGGTCAGCGCGCCGTAGGCGAACAGCACCAGCAGGAACTGCGTCTGCGCCGCCGACTTCGCCACCGCCATCAGCCGGGCATCGCCACGCACGACGCCGAGCGCCGGCAGCAACACCTGGATCAGCGCTACCAGCAGCGCGGCGATCAGCGCGAACTGGCCGAGTTCGGGAATCATGAGCGGTGCTCCCCTCTCCCGCCTTGCGGGAGAGGGGCATTGGCCGCGGCCTGCGGCGGCGATGACGGGCGTTCGCCGCCCATCGATTTGAACGGCGCGCAGGAGTGCTTGCCGTCCTCGCCCTTCAACGACTTGGCCAGTTCCGGCGGCATGTAGTTCTCGTCATGCTTGGCCAGCACTTCGTCGGCCACGAACACGCCCTCGCGCATCTGCCCGGTGGCGACGATGCCCTGCCCCTCGCGGAACAGGTCCGGCAGGATGCCGTCGTAGCGTACCGGCAACGAGCTCTGGCAATCGGCCAGCGTGAAGTCGACGCGCAGGCCCTCGCCACGACGCAGCGAGCCGGCGGTGACCAGGCCGCCAAGGCGCAGACGCGCATCGCCGGTGTCTTGCTGCGCCAGCAGATCGCTCGGCGTGTAGAAATACATCATGTTCTTGCGGAAGGCCGTGAAGCCGAGCGTCGCCGCCAGGCCCAGGCCCAGCAGCAGTGCCAGCACCGCCACCATCCGCTTCTGTCGCTTGGTCATTCTTCGTCCGCCGCATCACGCAGGCTGTCGAGCAGGGCACGGCGGCGCAGCCGCGGCGCCAGCGCAATCCACAGGTGGATCAGCAGTGCAGCGCCGAAACTGCCCCAGACGTACAGCCCGTACCCGCCCATGCTCAAGGCTTCAAGGGACACGCGCGCCTCCGCCAAGTTCCGCCAGCAGCGCCTTGACCCAGCGCGTGCTGCGCTCGCGCAGCAGCAGTTCGTTCTGCGCACCGCGCAGGATCGCGTAAGCACTGAGCAGATAGGTCCCGAGCAGCGCCGCGTACAGCGGCTGGGCCATCTCGGCATTGATGGTGGGCCTGCCCAGCTTCAGGATCGTCGAGCCCTGGTGCAGGCTGTTCCACCACTCCACCGAGAAGTGCACGATCGGCACGTTGACGACGCCGACCAGCGCCAGCAGGCTGCAGGCGCGCGCCGCCGAGCGGCGATCGTCGAAGGCCTGCTGCAGGCCGATCACGCCGATGTAGAGAAACAGCAGCACCAGCTCGGACGTCAGCCGCGCATCCCAGACCCAGTAGGCGCCCCACATGGGCTTGCCCCACAGCATGCCGGTGATCAGCGCCAGCGCGGTGAAGCCGGCGCCGACCGGCGCGGTCGCCACCAGCACGCACTCCGCCAGTTTCATCCGCCAGATCAGCGCGACGGCGCCGGCGCTCGCCATCAGCATGTACAGGCTCAGCGATACCGCTGCCGCCGGCACATGCACGTAGATGATCCGGAACGCGTCTTTCTGCTGGTAATCCTCTGGCGCGACGAACAGGCCGGCATACCAGGCGTAGCCCAGCAGCAGCAGCGCGCCGAAGCCGCACCACGGCGCCACACGCGCAGCGAATGCATAGAAGCTCGGCGGCGAGCCCAGGCGATGGAACCAGGTCCAGTTCATCGACGCGAAACAGTTCGGGTGGCGGTTCCGAGGAAATCGGGGCTATTCGAAGGCATTGCGCAGGGCCGCGGCGGAAAGTGGGGGAAGCAGCGTGACCGTCAGCGCCAGCATCGCGGCGAGAAAGTATACCGGACCGCTGCTGTCCAGGCCTTGCTCGGCGGCACGCACGGCGCCGGCGCCGAAGATCACGATGGGCATCAGCAGGGGCAGCACCAGCACCGGCAGCAGCGCGCCGCCACGCGGCAGGCCGACGGTCAGCGCGGCGACGAAACTGCCGATCAGGCTCAGCACCGGCGTGCCCAGCAGCAGGCCCAGCACCAGCGGCAGCACCAGCGGCGCCGGCAGGTTCAGCATCAGCGCCAGCGGCGCCGCCAGCAGCACGATCGGCAGGCCGCTGAGCAGCCAGTGCACGAAGGTCTTGACGGCGACCGCCAGCGTCAGCGGCGTGGCGCTGACCAGCAGTTGCTCCAGACTGCCGTCGTCCTGATCGGCGCGGTACAGCCGCTCCAGGCTCAGCAGCGCCGCCAGCAGCGCCGCGACCCAGACGATGGCCGGCGCGAACGCCGCCAGGCGCGGATCACCGGGCTTGGCGCCGAACGCGAACAGCGTGACGACGATGACGAAGAACAGCGGCGGCATCAGCCACTCGGTCTTGGCGCGCGCCGCCAGCCGCAGCTCGCGCATGAAGATCGCGGCACTGGCGCCGAGCAGGCTCACAGCTGCAGCTCGCGCGCCGCCAGGCTGCCGGGCAGCGGCTGGTGGCTGGTCATCAGCACCGCCCCGCCCGTCTGCAGCTGCCCGGCGATCAGTTCGGCGAACAGCTGCAGGCCGGCGGCGTCGAGGCCGTCGAGCGGCTCGTCGAGCAGCCACAGCGCACGCGGCTGCAATAGCAGCCGCGCCAGGGCGCTGCGACGCTTCTGCCCGGCCGACAGCGTCCGGCAGGCGCGGTGCCGCGCCCGCGGCGGCAGGCCCAGCCGCGTTAGCGCCGGCTCGATGCCGGCCGCCGCCACGCCGTTGAGGCCGCACCAGAAGCGCAGGTTGTCGAGCGGCGACAGCTGCAGGTTGAGGCCGTTGCGATGGCCCAGCCAGTGCGGCCGCGCCTCGTCGTCGCTGAGCCTGATCTTGCCCTCGCCCGGCCGGCGCAGGCCGGCCAGCGTCTCCAGCAGCGAGGTCTTGCCGGCGCCGTTGGCACCGCGCAGATGCACCAGCTCGCCCGCCCCCAGCACGAGATCGAAGCCGCGCAGCAGCTCGCGGTCGCCGCGCAGGACGGTCAGTTTTTCGGCGGTCAGCAGCGGCACGGCGCGCCTGAAGATCGGTGGACAGCTCGTGGAAAGATGGAAAAAGCGGCGCGTAGTCTAAGTGCTGGCCGCGGGCGACGCGATTGGCGCGGGCTGTCCGCCATCAAGGCGCACAGCCCGCGAAACGCTGCAGCGATGCGCTTCCGGGGCCCGGCAGCCACCAGCGGGACGCCGACAAGTTCTTTGCATAGATGCGCGGGCGCGGCGACTCTTACAATACGCGCCTCTTCTTCTCGCACCGCCGGATACCCGCTTGAGCGCCAAACTGATCGACGGCAAGGCCGTCGCCGCCACCGTCCATGAACGTGTCCGTACCGCCGTCGCCGCACGCATCGCCGCCGGCCTGCGCGCACCCGCACTGGCGACGGTGCTGGTCGGCGCCGATCCGGCCTCGGAAATCTACGTCCGCAACAAGCGCCTGACCTGCGACAAGGTCGGCGTGCGCTCGGTGCCGATGCACTTCGCGCCGGACATCGGCGAGGCCGCGCTGCTCGGCGCGATCGACCGCCTCAACGCCGACGACGACATCGACGGCATCCTCGTGCAGCTGCCGCTGCCGGAGCACATCAACGCCACCCGCGTCACCGAGCGCATCCGCGCCGACAAGGACGTCGACGGCTTCCACCCCTACAACATCGGCCGCCTCGCGCAGCGCATGCCGGCGCTGCGGCCGTGCACGCCGTTCGGCGTGATCGAGCTGCTCAAGAGCGCCGGCGAGACCTTCAAGGGCAAGCGCGCCGTGGTCGTCGGCGCCAGCAACCACGTCGGCCGGCCGATGATGCTGGAGCTGATGCTGGCCGGCGCCACTGCCACCTGCTGCCACCGCTTCACCGCCGATGTCGCCGGTGAAGTCGCGCGCGCCGACATCGTCGTCGCCGCGGTCGGCAAGCCGCGCTTCGTGCAGGGCGAGTGGATCAAGCCGGGTGCGACGGTGATCGACATCGGCATCAACCGCCTGCCCGACGGCAAGATCTGCGGCGACGTCGATTTCGACGCGGCAAAGCAACGCGCCGCCTTCATCACGCCCGTGCCCGGCGGCGTCGGCCCGATGACGGTGGCGATGCTGATGGAGAACACGCTGACCGCGGCCGGCATGCGTGAGTCGCTGAGCATCGACTGAAAGCCCTCATCCGGCGCTTCGCGCCACCTTCTCCCGCAAGCGGGAGAAGGAACGCACAAGCCCCTCGCCCGCTTGCGGGAGAGGGGTTGGGGTGAGGGAGCTCTACTTGCCGCGCCGCATCGCCTCGAGCAGTGCGGCGCCAAGGTTGCCGGGCTGTGCCGGCTGCGCGGCCTTCTCATGCGGCCGGCGCGGGCCGCCATTGCCGCGCGGCGGCGGCGCGCCGCGATCGCCACGGCCCGCACCGGCACCTGCCGTCACCGCGCCCGGCTCGTCCTGCGTGCGCATCGACAGCGCGACGCGCTGACGCTTGAGGTCCACCTCCAGCACGCGGACTTTCACCACGTCGCCCGCCTTGA
>CBINNP010000192.1:0-7063 GCA_966252075.1 uncultured Solimonas sp. | reverse complement strand
AGCTGCCCTCGCCGCGGTAGGCCGCGCTGACGGCGTCGCCGCTGTCGTAGCCGAAGAGGCCGCGCCCGGAGCCCTGTTTGACATCGCGGGGCGATCCGAACTTCTCGACGCAGGATTTCCAGATTGCGGCCGCCTCGCCGTCGGTCTTCACGCCTGGCATCTTGTCGAGCACGCACTCGGACTGATTCTCGGGTCTCGCCGATGCGGCAAAGGCCACCAGCGCCCCGAGCAAGACGACCACCTTGAGTGGTGTGTGCATGGGGCCGGCTCCCGGATGAAAGACACCAGAAACGAAACTGGTCGGGGCGAGAGGATTTGAACCTCCGACCACCTCCACCCCAAGGAGGTGCGCTACCAGGCTGCGCTACGCCCCGACACGTGAAGCTTGATGCGATGCGACGGATGAAGCGGGGCGCGCAGTGTACTCGAACGGCGCCCGCATTTTGAAGGTGATCGAGCGCGACTACTCGGGGAACAGCCGCAGCAGCGATTCCAGCTCGCTGCACAGATCCTTGATCTCGGTCTCGCGCTTGGGCGCGCGCGACTTGGCCAGCGCCGCTGCAGCGGCGGCACGTGCCGATTCGACCGCGACGCCATGATGGACCTGCGCGGCTTCTTTCAGACGCTGCCGTGCCCCACCGATCGTGAAGCCCTGTTCGTAGAGCAGGCTGCGGATGCGGCGCACCATCTGCACGTCATCCTGCTGGTAGTAGCGGCGGTTGCCGCGCCGCTTTACCGGGCGCAGTTGCGGGAACTCCTGTTCCCAGTAGCGCAGTACATGCGGCTTGACGTCACACAGTTCGCTGACCTCGCCGATGGCGAAGTAGCGCTTGCGAGGAATCTCGGGCAGGACCGGCAGCGGCTTGTCAGCGGGACGCATCGGCCTCCACTCGCAGACGGAGCTTCTGGCCGGGGCGGAACGTCACCACGCGGCGGGCGGAAATGGGGATCTCTTCACCGGTCTTCGGATTGCGGCCGGGACGCTGGTTCTTGGAGCGCAGCTCAAAATTGCCGAAACCCGACAATTTGACTTCTTTGCCGGATTCCAGCCGGCCGCGAATCTCTTCAAAGAAGAGATCGACGAATTCCTTGGCCTCGCGCTTGTTCAGACCCAAGTCTTCGAACAAGGCTTCCGCCAATTCTGCTTTGGTTAAAGCCACTGGATGGACCCCCTGATCATCACTGCCGAGTAGCCGCGCCCAGTTCCTGCGTCAGAGCCTGCGCAATCCTGGAGCTGGCGGTGTCGATCTCTTCCTGGTTGAGGGTGCGCGAGCTGTCATTGAAAATCAAGCCCATTGCGACACTTTTGTAGCCCGATTCGAGGCCTTTTCCGCGATAAATGTCGAAAATCCGCGCCTGCACCAGCAGGCTGCCGCCGGCGCGCCGGGCGCTGTCGAGCAGGGCGTCGGCGCTGACCGACTCGGCGACCACCACCGCCAGATCGCGACGCGAGGATGGAAACTCCGACAGCGCAGCAGGCCGCGGCACGATGACCTCGCGGATCGCATTCCAGTCCAGTTCGAAGACCAGCGGCGCTTCGGGCAGGTCGAGCTCCTGCACACGCTGTGGATGCAGTTCGCCGATCCAGCCGACGAACTGCTCGCCGCGGCGGATTTCGGCGCTGCGGCCGGGATGCAGCGCCGGGTGCGAGACCGCGGCAAAGCGGTACTCGTCGGCCGCGCGACCGAACAGCGCAAGGACTTCGGCCTTCAGATCGTAGAAGTCGACGGCGCGCGCGGCGCTGGCCCATTGCTCGGGCAGGGCGCGGCCGGCGAGCAGGCCGCCGACGCGCAGGGTTTCGACGACGTGCCCCTCGCGCAGTTCGAAACAGACGCCGGCCTCGAACAGGCGCAGGCGGTCCTGCTGGCGCGCGCGATTGTAGAGCCAGCTGCCGATCAGGCCCGACCACAGGGTCGTGCGCATCAGGCCGAGGTTATCGGCGATCGGGTTGTCGAGCGGTACCGGCGTGACCTCCGGCAGCAGGCGGTTCTGCAGCTTGGCGTCGGCAAAGGCCAGGTTGACCACTTCCTGCCAGCCGCGCGCGGCCAGGGTTTCCTTGATCTGCTGCAGCGTGCGCGCGGCTTCGCGCGGCTGCGACGGTGCCAGCTGCGCCGCGTAGGGCTTGCCCGGAATGCGGTCGTAGCCGTACAGGCGGCCGACTTCCTCGATCAGGTCGGCCTCGATGCGCAGGTCGTAGCGATGGCTTGGAATCTTCGCCAGCCAGCTGTCGCCGACTTCGGCGCGCAAGCCGATGCCGAGGCGGCCGAGCAGGGCTTCGGTCTCGCGTGGCGCGATCTCCACGCCCAGCACCTGCGTGACCCGGCTGCTGCGCAGGCGCACGCTGACCGGGTCCGGCTGGTTGCGGCCGGCCTGGGTGACCGGATGCACCTCGCCGCCGCAGATCTGCAGCACCAGCTGCGTCGCGCGCTCCAGCGCCTGGCGGTGCAGGGCGGGGTCGACGCCGCGCTCGAAGCGATACGAGGCGTCGGATGAAATCTTGTGACGGCGCGCGGTGCCGGCGACGGCAGCCGGCGCGAAGCAGGCCGATTCCAGGAACACGCGCGCGGTGCCGCTGTGGACCGAGCTGAGCAGGCCGCCCATCACGCCGGCCAGCGCGATCGGTCCGCTGTCGTCGGCGATCAGCAGCTCCTTGTCGCGGCATTCGATCGTCTGCTCGTTGAGCAGGGTGATCGTCTCGCCGGGCTTGGCGCGGCGCACGCGCACGCTGCCGCTGAGCTTCTCGGCGTCGAAGGCATGCAGCGGCTGGCCGAGCTCGAGCATCACGTAGTTGGTGATATCGACCAGCGGGTGGATCGCGCGCAGGCCGCTGCGGCGCAGCCGCTCGCGCATCCAGTCCGGCGTGCGGGCGCGGACATTGAGCCTGGAGATCAGGCGGCCGGCGTATCCGGGGCAATCGTCCTGATCGTCGATCTCGACCTTGAGCTGCTGGTGGCCTTCGACCACTGCCTGCGGCAGGTTGGGGCGCTTCATGTTGACGGCGAACAGCGCCGACACGTCACGCGCCAGCCCCAGTACGGACAGGCAATCGCCGCGATTGGGAGTGATTTCCAGATTGAGGATGTTGTCGGCCAGCGCCAGATACTGCTCGATCGGCGTGCCGGGCCTGGCGTCGGCGTCGAGTTCGAGCAGGCCGTCGGACTTGTCGGCCAGCGCCAGCTCCTTGGCCGAGCACAGCATGCCGGCCGAGTCGACGCCACGCAGTTGTGCCTGCTTGATGTCGAGCCCGCCGGGCAGCTTCGCGCCGACCTTGGCACAGGGCACCTTGATGCCCGGCCGCGCATTGGCGGCACCGCAGACGATCTGCAGTGGTTCGCCGCTGCCGACATCGACGCTGCAGATCTGCAGGCGGTCGGCCTGCGGATGGCGCTCGGCCTTGACGATGCGGCCGACGACGACACCGGTCGCCGCTTCGCTGACGGCCGGCTCGACTTCCAGTTCCAGGCCGCCCATCACCAGACGCTCGGCGATCTGTTCGATCGAGGCCGGCGGGCTGACCCATTCGCGCAGCCAGTTTTCGCTGAGTTTCATTTGAACTGCTCGAGAAAGCGCAGATCGTTGTCGAAGAACAGGCGCAGGTCATCGACGCCGTAGCGCAGCATCGCCATGCGCTCGATGCCCATGCCGAAGGCATAGCCCGAATATTTCTCGGGATCGATGCCGACCGCCTCCAGCACCTTCGGATGGACGATGCCGCAGCCCATCACCTCCAGCCAGCGCGAGCTGCCGTCGGGCAGATGCCAGCGGATGTGCACGTCGGCGCCCGGTTCGACGAAGGGGAAATAGCTGGGCCTGAACAGAGCCTCGATGTCGCGCTCGAAGAAGCGTGTCAGGAAGTTCTGGATGTCGTATTTCAGATCGGCCAGCGAGACCTTGTCGGCGACATAAAGCCCTTCCATCTGGTGGAACATCGGGCTGTGCGTGCGATCCGAATCGACGCGGTAGACGCGGCCGGGACAGATGATGCGGATCGGCGGCTTGCGCTGCTGCATGGTGCGGATCTGCACCGGACTCGTGTGCGTACGCAGCAGGCGCGCGCCATTGAGGGTGTAGAAGGTGTCCTGCATCGCCCGCGCCGGATGCGACTCGGGGATGTTGAGCGCCGCAAAGTTGTGGAAATCGTCCTCGATCTCCGGGCCTTCGACCGTTTCGAAGCCCAGCTCGCCGAACAGCTCGGCGATGCGCTTGATGGTGCGCGTGATCGGGTGCAGGCCGCCGCAGATTTCACCGCGCCCGCCGAGGGTGACGTCGATCCGCTCCGAGGCCAGGCGTGCCTCCAGCTCGGCGCCGGCCAGGGTGGCGGCACGCGCCTCCAGCGCGGCGGACAGCGCTTCCTTGACGCGGTTGACGCGCTCGCCGAAGGCCTTGCGCTCGTCCGCCGCCATGCCGCCCAGCTGCTTGAGCAGTTCGGTGACGCGGCCCTTCTTGCCGAGCAGCTCGACGCGCAGAGCGTCGAGCGCACGACCGTCCGCGCAAGCGGCGATGTCCGCCTGTGCGCGTGTCTGCAGTTGTTCGAGTTCGTCGCTCATCGGCGCAGTAGGGAATCCGTTCGAGGTGACCCAGTTGAGGCGGCCCTGCTGAAGCCACAGGGCTGGCGGCAAAAAAAAGGGAGCGGCACCCGCCGCTCCCTTTCCCACAAACTTCGCGATCAGCAAACAGCGAAACGCGTGCGGCGTCTGCTGCAGGCCGGTCTGCCCGAGGCGGCTGTCAGGCGGCGCCGAGCTGCGCTTTGGCCTGAGCGACCAGCGCCGCGAACGCGGCCTTGTCGTTGAACGCCAGGTCGGCGAGGACCTTGCGGTCGAGGGCCACGCCAGCCTTGTTCAGGCCGTTGATGAAGCGGTTGTACGACAGGCCCAGTTCCTTGGTCGCTGCGCCGATGCGGATGATCCACAGCGAGCGGAACTCGCGCTTCTTCACCCGGCGGTCGCGGTAGGCGTACTGGCCGGACTTGATGACCTGTTCCTTGGCCGAGCGGAACTGGCGCGATTTGGCGCCGTAGTAACCCTTGGCCTTCTTCAGGACTTTCTTGTGCTTGGCGCGGGCGGTGACGCCACGTTTTACGCGTGCCATATGTCTTCTCCTGCCTTAGGCGTAGGGCAGCATGTGAGCCACTTCGCGGACGTCGGACGCGTGCACCTGCGCCTCGCCACGGAGCTGACGGATACGCTTGCCCGACTTCTTGGTCAGGATGTGGCGCTTGTAAGAGTGACCGCGCTTGAAGCCGCCTTTGCCAGTCTTGGCAAAGCGCTTGGCTGCGCTCTTCACGGTTTTCAACTTCGGCATGTACTACTCCTTGTTGCATCGTTGCCGGCTTCACATCCCATGCACGGGAGTTGACCGGGCCTTCCCCGACGCAGGGAAGGACTTTTCTTCTTCGAGCCACCGTCGCCGGCGGCTCTGGGGAATCCGCGCGCCTTACTTGCGCTTGGCCGACAGCACCATGACGGACTGGCGGCCTTCCATCTTCGGGTGCTGCTCGACCTGCGCCAGCTCGACCAGCTCCGCCTTCAGGCGGGTCATCACTTCCATGCCCAGTTCCTGGTGCGCCATCTCGCGGCCGCGGAAGCGGACCACGATCTTCACCTTGTCGCCTTCTTCAAGGAAACGGGTGATGGAGCGGAACTTGGTCTGGTAATCGCCTTCCTCCGTCGTCGGACGGAACTTGATTTCCTTGACCTGGATCTGCTTCTGCTTCTTCTTTGCGGCATGGGCGGCCTTGTCCTTTTCATAAAGGTACTTGCCGTAATCCATGATCTTGCAGACTGGCGGGTCCGCGTTGGGGGAAATCTCAACGAGATCGAGTTCCGCCTCTTCGGCCTTTGCGATCGCATCACGCGTCAGCATGATGCCAATCTGCGCACCATCATCAGCAATTACACGGACGCGCTGCGCCGTGATCTGATAATTGCGCCGGTCTTCACGTTCAAAAGCGATTGGACGTCTCCGCAAGCGTCCGCCACGGGCGGACTGAGCATCTCGCGTGCCGGCACGGGCCGACCGTCGCGAGGACAAGGGCGCGCATTCTACGGGCGATGCCCGCCTATCTCAAGAGCAAACGGCGCAGAATCAAACGGTTCGACGGCGAGGCCGAGCGGGGCGGGCAACACGGCGATGATCTTGGATCTGCCGCGAGCAGTCGCCACTATAGAAGACCTGCGTTGCCACTTCCGCCAGCCCGCCCACACGGGGATATTCGATGCGTGCCCAGCCTTCCAGCTCCCCGGTGTCCAGTCTCTTCGTCTCGCATGGTTCGCCGATGCGGGCGCTCGGCGGCCATCCGACCTCCGCGGCCTGGGCCGCCGTCGGCCGGCGGTTACCCAGGCCGCGCGCGGTGATCGTCGCCAGCGCGCACTGGCTGAGTCCACAGCCGGTGGTCGGTGCGGCGGCTGATCCGCAGCTGATCTACGATTTCTTCGGCTTCCCGCCCGAACTCTACCGCCTGCGCTATCCGGCGCGCGGCGAGCCTGCGCTCGCCCGGCAGGTGGCGGCGCGGCTGCAGGCGGGCGGTTTTGCGGCGACGATCGATCCGGACCGCGGCCTCGACCATGGTGTCTGGGTGCCGATGCTGCATTTGTGGCCCGAGGCCGAGGTGCCGGTGGTGCCGCTGGCGGTGCAAGCGCAGCGGGATCCGCGCCATCACTTCGAGCTGGGTCGCTGCCTGCGTGGACTCGACGAGGACGGCGTGCTGGTGATCGGCTCCGGTAGCCTGACGCACAACCTCCACGACGCCAGACTCGGCGACGACGACGCCGCGAGCGCGCCGGCCTACGTCGCCGGCTTCCGCGACTGGATCGCGGCTGCGCTGGCCAGCGGCGACACCGCAGCGCTTTTCGACTATCGCCAGCGCAGCCGCGACGGCGTGCGCGCGCACCCGACCGACGAACACCTGCTGCCGCTCTACGTCGCCCTGGGCGCCGCCGGCGAGGCGCCCTACAGTGAACGCCTATACACGGCGATCACCGACGGCGCGCTGGCGATGGATCTTTACGCCTTCAGTCCGGCGGCGCAGGCCGTTGCCGGGTTGGTGTTTTTCCTCGGGCTCACG
>CBINNP010000191.1:0-7067 GCA_966252075.1 uncultured Solimonas sp. | reverse complement strand
GCGCTCGTCCTTCCTTGCGCTGCGCCAAAACGGTCTCCGTCACAGCGGTGGCCATCGCGTTAACAGGCCCTAGCGGCTGGCGGCGCGACGGCGGGCTGGGGCGGCTTTGGCGGTCTTGCGGGCGGCGGGCTTGGCGACGGCCTTTTTGGCGCTACCGGCCTTGACGCTACCGGCCTTGACGCTACCGGCCTTGACGCTGCCCGCAGCCACCTGCCTGACCTTGCGGTTGCCGCTGTACCAGGCCACCGACCACTTCAGCATCGGCCGCATCGCCACCAGCAGGGCCTTGCCATGCTCGGACAGCTGGTAGCCTTCGCCGTTGACATGCAGCACCAGCCCGACCTCGCGCAGTTCGGCCAGGCGCTGGTTGAGCACGCTGGGCGAGACCTCGCTGCAGGCTTCCTGGAGCTGGCGGAAGGTCAGCGCGAGATCGCGCAGCTCCCAGATGATGCGTAGCACCCAGCGGCGGTGAAAGATGTCGATCGCTGCATTGATCGCAGCTTTCGCGCGGGCGGTTTCGGTGTCCTGTGCTTTCGGCATGGCGTCTCGTTTTTAACGGCACGGTGGTGGCCGGGTGCTGAAGCCCGCATTGTAGCCCCCTTGCCGCCGTAGGGTATTTCCACCGCCGCCGCCGGTCTATGGCCCTGCAGCCATCCGCCCGGCGGGTGGAAAAGCCTTGTACGTCGACTTCTATTTCCGTAGCATCTGCGCGCCGCGCCATCGTCGGTTGCAGGAGGGCGAAGCCCATGGATGCAGGGAATCACAGCGGGGTGCCGCCGCCGGAAAACCGCGTTCCGGAGCCGCGGGCACTGCCTCGCATGGCGGCGATGCTGCCTGCCGCACTGGCCAGCCTGCGGCGCAGGCCCGAGGCGGGCGCGCAGCAGCCGCTGCGTGCCTCGTTCCGGCTGGCCGGGGTGGCGCCGGCGGCGGTCGCCCGTTATCGCCGGCTGGTCGGAGAGGGCTGCGACGGACTGCCGCTGACTTATTTCTACCTGCTGGCGCAGCGGGCGCAACTGGCGGTGATGGTCGCCGACGGCTACCCGTACGCGGTGCCCGGCATGGTCCATGTCGGCAACGCACTGCGCCGGCACCAGCCGCCGCAGGCGGACCGGCCCTATTCGGTCGGCGTCGCCGTCGATTTCCGTACCGACGAGCAGCAGCGCGAATGGGCGGCCTTCGAGGTGGCGTTCGAGCAGAACGGCCGGCTGGTCGCCAGCTGCCATAGCGACTATCTGGCGCGCCGTCCGCCGCAGCGGCGAGCGGCGGCCGCAGGCGAGAGCGGGGTGCTGCCGGGGCCCGACGGCGGCCGGCAAGACTGGACGTTCGACGCACGCGCCGGCTGGCGCTACGCGGGCGTGTCCGGCGACTACAACCCGATTCACCTGTCCGGCTGGATGGCGCGGCTGTTCGGCTTCCGCCGGCCGATCGTGCAGGGCATGTATGCACAGGCGCGCGCCGCTGCGGTCATCGAAAGGGACGCGCAGCGACCGCTGACCGAGATCTCCGTGCGATTCCGCCGCCCGCTGAGCCTGCCGGGCCGCGCCTTGCTGAGCTGGGATCGCGACGGCGCGCAGGGTCGCTTCGCGCTGCAGTCGCCGGACGGCGGCACCCTGCATCTGTACGGCCGCTACGAAACGGCCTGAGCGTTCAAGCGGTCGCGCTGCCGGGGCGCAAGCCGGCCAGCACCTCCGGCCACAGCCGCGACAGCGCCGGACGGAACAGGTCGATGTGGCCGATGCGCTTGAGGCCATAGCCTGCCGGTTCCAGCCGCCGCCGATGCTGCGGCGCGCGGGTGAAGAGTCGGAGCAGATCGTCGACGTTGGCGCGTGTGGCGATCGGATCGTCGCTGGCGGTGAGCGACACGATCGGCGCGCGGAACTCGTCGTAGTAATGCTCGCGGATCTCACGCTCGAAGCCGTTGAGCACGTAGCCGGGCCGCAGGCACCAGCGCGCCCACTGCCGGGCAATGCCCGGAGGAAGATCCTCACCCCAGCCGATGCGCTTGGCGGGCGCGTAGCCGAACAGCCGGCTGGTCAGCGGGATGTACAGCGCCAGGAGCAGGCGCGCGGCCCAGCGGGTCGGCCGGCGGATGCCGCCGACATAGCCGGACGAGGCGGCGACCTGGACCACGCCGGAGAGCAGGCCATGATTGGGCATCAGCCCGATCAGCTGGCCGCCGACGCTATGCCCGACCAGGAACAGCGGCAAGCCCGGATGCCGCTGCGCCAGTGCGTCGAGCGCCGTCGGCATGTCGTGCTCGCCCCAGTCCTGCTTGCGGGCGCGGCTGTGGCGCGGATGCGCACCGCGCAGCGAGTCGCCGATGCCGCGATAGTCGAACGTCAGCACGGCATACCCCTGCTCGGCCAGCCAGCCGGCGAAGGCGGCATAGAAGCGCTGACGCACGCCGGTGGCGCCGCAGATCAGCACCGCCGTGTGCGGATTGGCGGTGGCGTAGTGACAAGCTGCCAGCGAGTGGCCGTCGCGCGTCTGCAGCGGCAGGCGGGTCGGGGAGGTTTCCATCGCTGATCCTTGCTGCGAAAAACGCAGCTTGAAGAAGAAGGGCTCAATACTCTGCCAGCTCTGCCATGTCGAAATTGGCCTTGGCGACACCGCACTCCGGGCAGTTCCAGTCGTCGGGCACATCGGCCCAGGCGGTGCCGGCGGGGATGCCGTCGTCGGGCAGGCCCAGCGCCTCGTCATAAGTCCAGCCGCAGATGGTGCATTGCCATTTCTTCATGGGGATGCTCGCTTCAGGTTGAGGATGGGGCCGGCCGACGACACGGCGGCCGCGGTGATGGTGAAGTAGCTCAGCGTCAGTGCGCCGACGCGTGCATGCCGGCCGCGCAGCAGGGCCGGCAGTGTCGCCGGCATGCCGCCGCGCAGCGCGCCGACGTGCAGGCTGCCGTCGGCGGCGGCGACGATGTCGGCGTCGCGCAGGCCGATCGGCCCGTGCAGCGGGAACAGGCACTTGAACAGGCTTTCCTTGGCGCTGAGCAGCACGATCGCATGCGCAGCACGCTGCGCCGCCGGCATTTCCTGCAGGGCTTGCAGCTCGGCGGCGCTGCAGCTGCGACGGATCAGCCGCTCGCTGAGCGCGCCGCGGCATTCGGCGTCGATCCCGATGGCCTGGACGCTGGTCCGCGGCGCTGCAACGGCTGCACAGTAGCCTTGGGTATGCGTGATGCTGCCGGAGAACCCGGGCGGCCACAGCGGCTCGCGATGATTGCCGCGCGGCAGTGCCGGCACATCGATGCCGAAACCTTGTAGCGCCTGCCGTGCGCAGGCGCGGCCGTTGATGAAGTCGGTGCGGCGCGTGGCGGCGAAGCCGCGGCACAGGCGGCGCGCCGCGTCGCTGGCCAGCGGATGCGCGCGCGCATCCGCCCAGTCGCTGCAAGCCGCTTGCGGCGGCAGGCTGGCCCAGAAGCTGCGCAGCGGCGGGTACTGCCGGTCTGGCATCAGATGCTGATCCGCCGCAGCAGGATGTCGCGATACATCAGGAAATCGCAGATCAGGCTGTAAAAAGGGTAGCGGAAGGTCGCTGGCCTGTTCTTCTCGAACACGAAATGGCCGAACCAGGCAAAGCCGTAGCCGCTCAGCGGCACGGCGATCAGCCAGCGCCAGTCGGCGCTGAGGATCGCCACGGCGAGCGCCAGCAGCAATCCCGTGGTGCCGATGAAATGCAGACGGCGATTGCGTCGCGAGCGATGCTGCGAGCGATAGAACGGATAGAACTCGGCCAGCGAGCGGAAGCTCGGGGCTTCTATGCGCGCCGTGCGGCTGCGGGACTCCATGTCCGGGTCTCCTGGGTCGTGGTCGCGAGCTGGGCGTCCAGCCATTGCGCCAGCTGCGGCCACAGCCGCTTGCCGGTCGCCGGGTTGAAATAGCCGAAGTGGCCGATGGCGCGGCCGCCCGCGTCGGCGGCCTCGAGGTGCAGGCGCTGACCGCGGGCATTGCGGTACAGCGCGGCCAGTGCGTCGACCGCGGCGCGCGGCGCCAGTGCCGTGTCGTCATGCGTGCTGATGAACAGTGCCGGCGCGCGCAGCCGGGCAAAGCCGTCGGCATGGCCGCTGCGCGGATGTGCCGCGTAGCCACGGCGGCGACACCAGCGCGCCCATTCGCGGGCGACGCCTGCCGGCAGGGTGCACAAGCCGTAGCGCTGGCCGGGAAAGTAGCCGAGCACGGCCGTCAGCAACGGAATCGCCAGATGGAACTGCAGCCAGGCGCGCCGCCGCGCCGCGCCGGTCCACAGCCGCCAGTCGCCGGACTGCGAGCAGATCGTGATCAGCGCATCGAGGTTCGTCTGGCCCTTGAGCAAGCCGGGCAGCTGGCCGCCGACCGAATGCCCGATACAGACCAGCGGCCGCTCGGGCACGCGTGCGCGCATGTGCAGCGCCGCGGCGGCGAAGTCGCGGCGGCCCCAGTCGCTGAGCCGTGCGTCGTTGCGGCGCAAGGCGGCAACGTCCTGGATGCCGTTGCCGTAGTAGTCGTAGCAGAGCACGCAGTAGCCCTGCCGCGCGAGAAAGCTGGCGAAGCCTCGATAGAAGGCGCGCGGAACACCGAGCGCCGAGTTGATGACGATGGCCGCGCGTGCGGTGTCGGCGTCGCCATAGACGGTCGCTGGCAGCGCGACACCGTCGCCGCAATGGATGGCGGTGACACAGCTGGCGGGGGGCGCGGCGGCGGGCAGTGTGGTCATGAGCGCAATAGCTCCAGGTTCTGCACGCGCATCGGCCGGCGCGTGGCGGGGTCGAGAAAGCTCAGCCAGACGCGGCCGACAATCGCGGCGTGCTCGGGCTGTGCCGGCGCGGCGATGGTCTGCACGAACTCGGCGCTGTAATGCTTGGTGCCGGCCAGCTCGGTGCTGACCAGCACTTCTGACAGGAACACCTCGCGGCGGTATTGCACATCGATACGGATCACCACCGGCAGGCAGCCGTAGGCGTCCGCGCTGCCGTCGGCGCCGCGCCGCGCATAGGCCCAGTCGTAGCGGCCCAGCTCGAACAGCTCGATCGCCCGGGCATGGTTGAGGTGGCCCCAGGCATCGATGTCGCCCGGGCGCAGGTGATGCGCCTTGGCGATACGGGCGAGGCTGCGATCGTCGTACATGGCTCAATCAACCAGCGCGTCGACGGCTTCGGCCGCGGCGGTCTGGTAGTGGCCGTCCAGATAGCGCTGCCGTGTCAGACGGCGCTGCACCTTGCCGCTGGTGGACTTCGGCACGCCGCCGGGCGCGCAGAGGACGATATCGTCGGCATTCAGTCCGCAATCCGCCTGAATGCGCTGGCGGATCTGCTCGGCAATGTCGTCGGCGCTGGCGCCCTCGGCAGCGCTGCGCTTGAACTCGGCAACGATGACGATGCGCTCGGTGCTGTCGCCGGGCACCGAGAAAGCCGCGACTGCGCCGCTGCGGATGCCGGCCACGCGTTCGGCGCTCCATTCGAGGTCCTGCGGATAATGGTTGCGGCCATTGACGATGATCAGGTCCTTGATGCGGCCGGATACGAACAGCTCGCCGTCGTCGAGAAAGCCCAGGTCTCCGGTGCGCAGCCAGCCATCGACGAAAGTCTGCGCGCTGGCCTGCGGCCGCTCGTAGTAGCCGGCGGCGACCGACGGCCCGCGCACGGCGATCTCGCCGACAGCGCGCTCCGGCAGCGGGCGGCCGGCGCTATCGATGATGGCGATCTCGTGGCCGGGAAAGCTGCGGCCGCAGCCGACCAGCCGCAGGGTGCGCGCCGCGCCGCCGTCGCGAGGAAGGCGCGCGCTGCGCGTGTTCTCGTAGGCCGCGCGGTCGATCGCCACGGTGCGGAACGGCCGCAGCGGCGAATCGAAGGCCACCGCCAGCGTCGCCTCGGCCATGCCGTAGCTCGGCATCACCGCCGACGGCGACAGGCCGTGCGCGGCGAAGGTCCGGCAGAAGGTCTCCAGCGTCTCCGGATTGATCGGCTCGGCGCCGCAACCAAGTACGCGCAGGCTGCGCAGATCCAGCGGCCGCGGCCGCTTGAGGAAGTGGCGGACCGCCAGTGCGAAGGCGAAGTTGGGACCGAAGCTGATCGTGCCGCGGTAGCGGCTGATGGTATCGAGCCAGACGTTGGGGTTCTTGATGAACGCGTAGGTCGACAGGTAGACCATTTCGGTCGGATAGACCAGCGGCGCGATCAGCTTGCCGATCAGGCCCATGTCGTGGAACAGCGGCAGCCAGCTGACCCCGATATCACCGGCGCCGATGCCGATGCCGTCGACCATGATCGCGCGGCTGTTGGCGGCGACGTTGCGATGCGAGACCACGACACCCTTCGGATCGCCGGTCGAGCCGGAGGTGAACTGCAGGAAGCAGGTGTCGTCCAGTGTCGCCGATACGGTCGGCGCCACCGGTCTGCTGTTGGCGATGACGGTCTCGTACGACAGCACGCCGACCGGTGCGGCGAGCGCCTCCAGCGACGCCAGCAAGGCCTGCGGCGCCACCAGCGCGCGCGCACCGCAGGTTTCGAGCAGTCCGCGGAGCTTGTCCAGATAGCTGCCGCCGCGCTGCGTCGGCGGCGGCGGGCTCAGCGGCACCAGTACCAGCCCGGCGAGGGCGCCGGCGAGGAACACCGCGACGAAGTCGGCAGCGTCGGCGGCAATCAGTGCCAGCCGCTCGCCGCGGCGCAGGCCGAGCGCGGCGAGGTGCTGCTGAATGCCCCCGGCGCAGGCGAACAGCTCTTCATAACGGCGGTACAGTCCGTCACCGCTACCGTTCAGATAGCGGTGGCCTTTGCCGGCGTATTCGGCGTGGCGGTCCAGGCAGTCGAGCAGGCTGGGGAGCGTGTCCATGGCGGGATGTCCTATGCGGCCTTCAGCGCTGGATCGCTGGTGGCTGCACGGCCTTCAGTACGATCGGCGCTGACCGCCTGATGGAAGGGATCTTCGTCGCGCGCCACGCGAGTCGCCACGTACGGCCTGGCCAGCGGCTTGAACGCCGCGAAGAAGCCGCGGTTGATGCTCGGCTGCAGCGCCGCATAGCTGCCGTTCTCGGTAAGGATGCGATGCACCTTCGGCAGCCGGTAGCAGGGAATGCCGGGGTAGGCGTG
>CBINNP010000190.1:0-7112 GCA_966252075.1 uncultured Solimonas sp. | reverse complement strand
GCCCACAGCGCTGCGTACTTCTGGTGCGCGTATTGCGCCAGCAGCAGCGCCAGTAGCAGGCCGCGGCTGCCGTCGAACACCAGCCCGCGGCCGAAGTACTGCAGCAGAAATTCGAAGCTGCCGCGCAGCGGCGCGTACCACACCGCGCAACGGTCGCCGCGGGCATGCTTTTCCTGCGCCAGCAGCCAGGCGTACTGCGCGTGCTTGTCGACCGCGTGGCGGTAGTCGCGGAAGCTGTCGTGCTCGATACGTGCGCCGAGCTGCCCGACCGGGCCGGGCGGGAAGCTGACATTCTCGTGCACCTGCGCCGGCGCATACCAGGCGCCGTCGCGGCGAAACAGGCGTTTCTGCGGTGCGGCGTAGCGGCCGCCGAAGCGCAGTGCCTTGCCGAGCAGCAGCGGCTGCCAGCGGATCGTCCAGGCCACGGCCGCCGGTGCGACGGCCGACAGCGTGCGGTCGATTTCCGCGCGCAGCTGCGGCGTCACCCGCTCGTCGGCGTCGAGCGCCAGCACGTAATCGCCGCGTGCGGCATCCAGCGCGCGCTGCCGCTGTGCGCCGTAGCCGGGCCAGTCAGTGATGCGCAGGCTGTCCGCGTAGCGCTGCGCGATCTCGACCGTGCCGTCGCGGCTGCCGCTGTCGAAGACGATGATCTCGTCCGCCCAGCCGGCCACCGACTGCAGGCAGGCCTCGATGCGGTCCGCCTCGTTGTGGCAGATCAGCAGCACCGACAACGAATGGCGGCGCGGCGAGCGGGGCAGAAGCGTGGACATGGCGCGGCCGTGACAAGGGCCTTGCAGCTTAGCGGCCGTCTCGCCTGCGGCTGGATTTGCTGAGAAGACGGTCTGAGCTTAGACCGTCGGTACCGCCCGCGGCTGCGTCAGCCGTTGCGCCGTAGCCGCTGGCGGTCGCTGCGCTGCAGGCGCTGTGCGAAGTCGGGAAAGTCCAGCCCGTGCACCTCGAACAGCGCGCTGGCGCGCTGATGGATGCGCGGCCAGTCGATCGCCTGCTGCGGCGCGTTGAAGGCGAACAGCAGGCGGTTGCCGCCGCGGACCTGCAGCGTCAGGCAGTTGCCGTCAAAGGCCTCGGCAACGGTGGCGACGACGGCGCCGATGCGGTTTTCCAGGCCGATCAGGTTGATCACCGCCAGCCCGTGCGGATGCAGCCGCGTCTTGAGGGTTTCGTAGAACGCCGGCTCGCCGAACACGGCGGCGGTACCCCAGCGGTCGCAGCCGTCGATCAGCACCACGTCGGCGCGCTCCTCGGCGCTCGCGAAGTAATCGGCGGCGTCGGCGTGAACCAGTCGCACGCGCGTGTCGTCGAGCGGCAGCTCGAACAGCTCCGACAGACCGATGACGTCGGCGTCGATCTCCACCGTCGTCACCCGCGTCAGCGGCAGCTGGCGCGCGCAGTAGCGCGTCAGCGAGCCGCCGCCGAGACCGACGATCACCACGTGGCGCGGCTGCGGGTGGAACAGCAGGAAGGCCATCATCTTGCGCGTGTAGGCGAAGCCGAGCGCCGTCGGATCGCGCAGATCCATCTCGCTCTGCACCGAGCGCAGGTCGAAGTGCAGGGTGCGGGTCACGCCGTCGTCGAGCACGAACGGCCGTGCGTAGGCGCCGCTGCGCAGCTGCTGCAGGATCTCGCAGAGGTCGGTGCCGGCGGGCTCGCGCAGGCGGATCACGCCGTCGTGATGCAGCACCGTGCCGGGAATCTCGAACCAGTGGTCCTCGGCCTTTGCGCTGCGCTTGCGCCGCTGCAGCGCGCCGCGGCCGAGCCGGCGGGGCGTTGCCGGTGCCGGTGGCGGTGGCGTCGGGTCGGTGGCATCGCTCATGTCAGAAACGCCGTGAGGATCTCGATCGTCCGCTGCGGCTGGCTGATCGGGAAGAAATGCCCGGCGGCGATGCGCTCGTAGCGCGCCTGCGGCAGCAGGCCGGCGAGCGCACGGCCGGAGATGTCGTTGCGGCCGCCGGCGGCGTACAGCAGCAGCGTTGGCAGGCGCAGCGCGGCGATCGCTTCTATGCTCGCGCCCGGCTCGCGGAACTCCGCCATCGCCGTGGTGTTGTCGATCAGGCGCAACCACTGCTGCGCGGCGCGCTGCGCACCGCGGCCCTCGCCGAACGGCGTGAACTCGTCACGCGCCTCGTTCTGCGTGCCGGCGACGCGCAGCCGCGCCGCCGCTTCCAGAAAACGCAGGCCGACTTCGGTCTCCGTTTCCCAGTCGTAGCCGAAAGCGGCGCTGCTGCGCGCCGCGGTTTCCTGTTCGAATGGCGTCAGCACCTCGACGTCATGCAGGCGCATTTGCGGCTGCAGCCGGTGTACACGCGCGTCGAGCAGCGCCAGATGCGTGAAACGCTGCGGCGCGAGGACGGCCGCCTCCAGCGCGCAGGAGCCGCCGTAGCTGTGGCCGATCAGCGCCGCGCGGTCGACGCCGGCCTGATCGAGCAGCTCGTGGATGCCCTGGCCGAGCGTGCTGGCGCTGTAGCCGGACAGCGGCGTCGCGCTGTAGCCATGGCCGGGCAGGTCGAACAGCGTGATGCGAAAACGGTCGCGCAGGCCGCTGGCCACGCTGCCGTACCAGAACGCGCGATTGGTGGCCAGGCCGTGGACCAGCACCAGATCCGGGCCTTCGCCCATCTGCTGCCAGGCGATCTCGTGTCCGCCCAGCGTCGCCGTCGGCATTACTTCACGTAGGCGCTGAGGAAGTCGGCGAGCTGGCCGAGCGTCAGGTCGTCGACGTAGCGGCCGTCCTTCATCAGCAGCTTGTCGAACGGCGTCTTGTGCAGACCGAAGTCTTCCTCGATCGCGACGATGAACTGGATGATGTCGATCGACTCGAAGCCGAGATCGGCGAGCAGCTTGGTGTCGCGGCTGTAGCCCTCGTCGAGCTCCTTGTCCCAGTCCTGCGTGAAGTCGTCGAGCAGGGTGCCGAGATTCTTGAGGATGTCGTCGCTGCTGGCCATCGGGGCAATGTCTACCAAGAGAAAAGCGGTTGCGGAAGCGCCTCGATCGCCAGGCCTTCCGGCTTGCGCGTCAGGCTGAACGAGGCCGGGACCAGCGGCTGCAGCTGGCCGTCGGCCAGACGGCTTTCGAAGAAATCGAGCGTGGCCTCGACCTGCTGGAAGTCGACCTCACGCTTGAACGGGGCGAGATCGTAGCGCCACCACTGCAGTTTGAGGAAGCGCTCGACGATCGCATCGGCGAAGCGCATGCGGATCACGCGCGCCGGCGAGCCGACCGCGATCGCATACGCCGGCACGTCGCGCGTGACCACGCTGCGCGCGCCGACGATCGCGCCGTCGCCGATCGTCACGCCGCGCTTCACGAAGCTGGCGGCGCCGACGTAGGCCTCGTGGCCGATGATCGTGTCGTTGGGCATCGTGTCGACGAACGAGGGGCCGGGAATCTCGTCCGGCGCCAGCCGCGCGAAGTCCTCGAACTGGTAGATGTTCGGCATGTAGCGCGGCCGCGTGAACGCGAACGGGTGCGAGCTGAACCAGTCGTTCGGATGCTCCGGCGGGCCGATGATCGACGACTCGCCGATCTGCGAGTAGCGGCCGAGTGTGACGCGGTACAGGCTGGTGTTGCCGGCGGCGTTGAAATACGTGAACGCGCCGACCTTGCAGTCCTTGAGACGGTGGCCGTAGATCCACGCCGGCCGCTCGAAGCGCAGACTGCCCTGGATGCCGAGCGGGGCGCTCAGCATCAGGCCGTAGTCGTGCAGTTCCTTCGGCGTCTGCAGCGGGGTGCTCATGCCCTCACCCCAACCCCTCTCCCGCGGTGCGGGAGAGGGGCCTTTCCTTGCCTTCTCCCGCTTGCGGGAGAAGGTGCCCCGCAGGGGCGGATGAGGGCCGGTCGAACCGGAACACGCCCTTCACTCCATGTAGCCGAGCATCTGCAGCTGCTCGATCATCTTGGCCTTCTCATCGGCGTCCATCTGCTCGCGACCTTCGGTGTCACGTTCCAGCCGCGTGCGCGCGCCTTTCTTGACCGGGTGCGTGGCCCAGAATTCCGGCGTGAAGAACGACTCCGGCACCTCGCCTTCGAGATCGGAAGGAATCGACACGCCGAGGCTGTAGAGCAGGGTGGAGGTGACGTCGACGATCTGGCGGCGCTCGACCATGCCGGCCTTGGCGATGCCCTTGCCGTAGGCGATGAAGATGCCGTCCGGATGATGCGTGCCGGCGGCGTGCGGGCGCTGCACGACGACGGGCTTTAGATCGCGGATCGACACGAAGCCGTTGTCGCGCAGCACCAGCGTCAGGTCGCAGGCGCGGTTCATGTGCTTGCCGGGGAACCATTCCTCGCGCTTGAGCACGTCGACCACCACCGGCTCGCCGAACTCGTTGCGCAGCTTCTTCAGGTCGGCGATCAGTTGCTCGCGGAAGGTTTCGTAGTCTTCCGGCTGCACGCCGTGATCGCCCGGCTTTTCGGCCATGCGGATGTGGATGCCGTTCGACGACGGTGTGCGGCAGTAGGCGCGGGTGCCGCTCCAGTCGAGGTTGGCGAAGTTGGCGGCCTCGCGGCGCATCGCCATCTCGGTGCCGTCGTTGACGGCCCATTTCAGATAGCCGAGTTCGGCCAGATAGGCGTTGATGCGCAGCACCTCGGTCGACGCCGTGAAGCCGTGATCGGAAGCGAAGAACACCTGCGTGTCCTCACCGGCCATCGTCACCAGCGTCTCGATGTAGCGGTCGAGGTTCTGGAAGTATTCGAGCACCACCTCGCGCATCAGGCGGTCATGCTCGCTGGGCTCGGCCTTCAGCAGTTCCGGGTCCAGCCACGGCCAGGCCTGGTGCTGGATCTTGTCGGTGCCGTCGAACATCACCGCCATCAGGTCCGGACGATCCTGGCCGAGCACGAACTTGGCGATGTTGAACCACTGCTCCTCGCGCGGCAGGTGATAGCGCACCCACTTGTGCGTCTCGTCGGCGGACAGCGATTCCATCGCCTGCTGCTCGTTCTCGAAGTCCCAGGCCAGCTCCTTGGGATCGAAGCCCTCGACCTCGTTCTTCAGGCGCTCGAACAGCTCACGCGGATGCGTGTTGCGGCGCAGATGCTTGGCCGGCGTGAAGCCCGGCATCACCGCGCCGTTGATGTTCTTCGGCGGCGGCGCGGTGACCGGGAAGTTCAGCGCCGCGCAGGTCAGCTTCTTGCGGCTGACGATCGACCAGATCGTCTCGGCGTCGATGTCGCGCGAGTCGTACAGCGTCCAGTAGACCTCGCCGCCCTTGTCCTCGGCGTTGATGAAGTCGAACACGCCGTGTTCGCCCGGACCCTTGCCGGTCATCAGCGAGGTCCAGGCCGGCGGCGTCAGCGGATTGGGCGTCGAGCGCAGCTTGGCGCGCACGCCGTTCTCGATGACCTTCTTCATGAACGGCATCGTCACGCCGACGCCGGGCAGATCGCGCGTCATCTCGTCGAGCACGGTGAAGGTGCAGCCGTCGAGTCCGATGAACAGCGTCTTGGTCTTGCGGGGCGTGGCGGCAGCGTCCATGTGTTCCTGAAACTTTCCGTGAAGGTTTTAGATGAGGCAGAGCGCGACGATTTCGGCGTCGCCCGAGAAATGCAGGTCGACGGTCTGCGCGGCGCCGGCATGTTGCACGATCGCACGCGCGCGTGTCGGATCGATGTTTTCGTAGCCAGTCACATGCCAGTCGAGCGGGCGGCCCTGCAGGCCGCTGCCGAGCGCCTTGGCGAGTGCTTCCTTGGCGGCCCAGAAGGCGACGATGCGGCGTGCGCGTTCGCCGCCGGAGGCGCCCGCCAGCAACTGCTGTTCCGCGCCGCTCAGCGCGCCGCTGGCCACCGCCTCGGCGTCGACGCCGTCGAGCCGCTGCAGGTCGATGCCGACGCGGCGATCGGTGGGCGCGCTGACAGCGACGGCGATGCCGCGGCTGTGGCTGATCGAGATTGACGGCGCTTCGGCCAGGCCGGCGATCGCGGCGAGCGGTCGGCCTGCGGGTTCGGCACCGATCGCGACGTCGGCGCAGGCCGGCAGGAAGCCGCGCTGCGTGGCCCAGACGCGTACCGCGTCCTTGGCGGCGACGCGGCCGAGCAGCCATTCCTCGCGGCGAGGGCCGGCGGCCGGCAAGGCGTAGTAGGCCGCCAGCTCCGGCTCGCTGAGGGTCATGTGCGCCAGCACGCGCTTCCAGATCGAAAAACCCTGATCGAGGAAACCGGCGGGGAAGCCGTCGACACGGCGGGCGATCACGCCGTCCGGCAGGCGGCCGGCGAGCCAGTCGTCGCTGAGAAACTGCTGCGGCGGATCGAGACGGAAGTCGACGAAACGCGGCGGTGCCGCGAACTTGCGGTCCTCCCAGCCGTCGATGCGCAGCAGCACGCGGCCTTGCGCGTCGAGCAGATCGAAGTCGGCACGGATCACGCCGTCGCCGGTGTTCTGCACGTCGGCGCGGCACAGCGCGCGCGTACCGGCGGCGGCCGGCGCGCTGTAGAGATCGACGCCTGCGACGCGGAACGGGAAGCAGTTGGCGCTCCAGCCCTCGTGCTCGGTGACCCAGTAAGCGGCGACGCTGCCGATCGCATCGAGCTGCGCCGCATCGCATTCGAAGCGCGGCGTCGCGGTGGAATCGAAGTAGGCGTCGGTCGCCAGTGTTTCGATGGTCGCCTCGATGCTGCGTTCGCCAACCCGCTCGATGCGCTTGACGCCCTGCAGGCGCGGGCCGTGGAACATGCCCTGCGCGTAGAGCCGCGCGTTGTCGTTGATCTGCGGCGCGCGGCTGTCACGCGAGGCCCAGGCGCGCGCCGCCGGCGCGGCCGGATACTGCGCCGCCAGCCGCACTTCGCCCTCGAACACCAGCACGGCCTTGTCGCCGTCGAGCGCGAAGATGCGTGCGGCGACATGATCGGCGTCGCGGCCGCGTTCGGCGACCACGCGCACGCGCAGGGTCTTGCCGTCGAGCGCCAGCCAGCGGCTGCCGCGCAGATTGGCGAAGCCGGTGACGATGCGCTGGCCGCCATCGAAACGCACTGCGGCCTCGGCCAACATTTCCATGCTGAAGGTGAACGGCAGCACCGTCAGCGGCAGCAGATGGCGCTGCAGGCGGCTCGGCGTGCCGCCGATCGCGTGATCCTGCAGGAACAGGTCGTGGTGGTGA
>CBINNP010000189.1:0-7179 GCA_966252075.1 uncultured Solimonas sp. | reverse complement strand
CTGCCCAGATCGCCGCTGGACTGCGCCTCGGCCTGCACATCGCGCGCCAGCTCCTGCAGCTGCCGCGTCGACACGCGGCGGCCGAAGAACTCGGCGGCCAGCTCGGCGAGCTGGTGGGCCTCGTCGACGATGATGGCGTCGGCACCGGCGAAGATCTGGCCGAAGCCCTGGTCCTTGAGGACGAAGTCGGAGAACAGCAGATGGTGGTTGACCACCACCAGATCGGCGGCCTGCGCGGCGCGGCGCGCCTTGGCGACGAAGCAATGCTCGAAGTCCTCGCAGCGGCTGCCCAGGCAGTTGTCGGCGGTCGAACTGATCTGTCGCGCCAGCCCGTCCTCCTGGTTGAACTCGCCGAGTTCGGACAACTCGCCGGAGTCGGTTCGGCGCGCCCAGGCCTCGATCTGCTGCAGCCGTGTCCACGCCCAGCGCAGCGCCGGCTGGCCGCGCGCGCGCTTCATCCGGTACAGGCACAGGTAGTTGGCGCGCCCCTTGAGCAGGGCCACGCGCGCCGGCACTTTGAGGGCGTCACGGACCCGCGGCAGGTCGCGGTGGAACAGCTGGTCCTGCAGGGTGCGGGTGCCGGTCGAGACCAGCGTGCGCTTGCCGGACATCAGCGCCGGCACCAGGTAGGCGTAGGTCTTGCCGGTGCCGGTGCCGGCCTCGACGACCAGCGAGCCGCCCTCGTCGAAGGCTTGCGCGGTGGCCTCGGCCATCTGCTGTTGCGCCAGCCGCGGCGCGAAGCCCGGCAGCGCCGAGAACGGGCCGTCGCCGTCGAGCAGCGCGGCGATCTCCTGCGGTGTCACGGCTGCCTCGCTGCGGCCGGCGGCGTCGGCGCGCTCAAGGGGCGCCGGAAAGCTGTTCCTGCATGACCGCGATCTGTGCCGAGGCCTGCAAGGCGCCATCGGCATCGCCGCGCGCCTGGCGCGCTTCGGCGATGGTCTTCCAGTTCTCGATCTCGACATAGATGTTGCCGCGCGCGAACGAGTTCGAGCGCAGCGCCATCGATTCGGCCTGGGCGTAGTTCTTCTGCGCCAGATAGCTCTGGCCGAGCATCGACCAGACGAAATAGTTGCGCGGCTCGATGCGCAGCGCGCGCTCCAGCACGCCGGCGGCCTTGTCCGGCTGCCTGGCATTGAGATAGCCGCGCGCCTGCTTCATCAGCGAGGTGACCGGCACTCCGCTGATCTGCTCGGCGGTCTTGGGATAGTTCGGCAGCGGTGCCGGTGTCGGCGCGACGGCCTCCGGCAAGGGCCGCGGCTCCGGGATCGGCGGCAGCGTCGGCAGCGGCTGGGTCTGCGTCGGCGGTTTGGGCTCGTGGGTTTCGCGTTGCCCCTGCATGGTCTGGCAGGCAGACAGCCCGATCGCCAGCAAAACGAGAATCAGCCTGTTGCGCACGAGGGCCTTCCGGTGGAATTCGCCGCTATTGTAGCGGCGCCGGTCAGCGTCCGAAGATGCTCTTCAGCCACTCCACGGGGCCCCGTTCGGGGCCGCTCTGGGCACACGGCGCCCAGTCCTGCGGACCGGAGTTGCGCAGGAAAGGAACGCTGACGGCGTTGTAGCAGTGCTCGTCGGCGTGCAGGCCGCTGCCGGGCTCGATCAGGATCTCGTCGACGGTGGCCGGCGGCAGCGGATCGATGCCGCGCACGTGCAGATCGCGCATCACGCGCGACCAGATCGGCAGCGCGCCGGCCGAGCCGGACAGTCCGGTCGGCTGATTGTCGTCGCGGCCGACCCAGACCACGGTGACACGCTCGGCGCCGAAGCCGGCGAACCAGCTGTCGCGGTAATCGTCGGTGGTGCCGCTCTTGCCGGCGACGACGGTGCTCGGCGGCAGCATCGCGTAGGCGGCGCGGCCGGTGCCCAGCGTCATCACCTTCTGCAGCGCCCAGTTCAGCAGGTAGACCGGTCCTTCGCCCAGCGTCTGCCGCACATCGAGCGGAAAGCGCTGCAGCGGCTGCCCGTCCTTGGTCTGGACTTCGCGGATCGCCATCGGCGGCGCCTGGAAGCCGCCGGCGGCAAGCGTGCCGTACATGGTGGCCACCTGCAGCGGCGAAGCGTCCAGCGCGCCCAGGAAGATCGACGGCAGCGCCTTGGCCTCGCCGTCGTAGCCCGCCGCGCGCATGGTGCGCAGCACGGCGTCGGCGCCGACACTGAGGCCGATCCGCACCGTCGGCAGGTTGTAGGACTGCGCCAGCGCCATGTACAGCCGCTGCGGGCCGTGCAGCTGGCGGTCATAGTTTTTCGGCGCCCACAGCGCAGCGCCGGGCAGCTTGACCGACACCGGTTCGTCTTCGATCAGGCTCATCAGGTTGTAACGATCGGGCTGCTGCAGGGCCGTCAGATAGACGAAGGGCTTGGCCAGCGAGCCGATCGAGCGCCGAGAATCCAGCGCGCGGTTGAAGCCGGGGAAGCGCACGTCGCGGCCACCGACAAGGGCCAGCACCTCGCCGCGATCGGCGCTGGTGATGACGCCCGCCGACTGCAGCACGCCAGCCTTGATCTTGCGCGCCTTCTCCAGCTGCGGCAGCACCTCGATGATGCGCGCCTCCAGCGCTTCCTGGGCACGGGGGTCCAGCGTGGTGAAGATGCGCAGACCTTCGTTGGTGAGGTCCTCGTCCTTGTAGTCGCGCTGCAGCTGGCGCTTGACCAGCTCGACGAAGGCCGGATAGCGCTCGACGCCGCCACCGCGCCCGCCAACCACGCCGAGCGGCAGGTCAACGCTGCGCTGGTATTCGTTCTCGTCGATCAGGCCCTCGTCGCGAAACACGCCAAGCACGAGGTTGCGGCGCTCCAGCGCCCGCTTGGGGTTGCGCCGCGGGTTGTAGAACGACGGCCCCTTGACGATGCCGACCAGCAATGCGATCTCGTGCGCACGCAGCTCGCCCAGCGGCTTGTTGAAATAGAACTGCGCGCCCAGGCCGAAGCCGTGCACGGCGCGATTGCCGTCCTGGCCGACGTGCACCTCGTTGAGGTAGGCCTCCAGCACCTCATCCTTGCTGTAGTGGCTTTCCAGCAGCAGGGCCATGAAGGCCTCGTTGACCTTGCGGTTCCAGGTCTGCCGGCTGGTCAGGAAGAAGTTCTTCACCAGCTGCTGGGTGATCGTACTGCCGCCCTGCACGACGTGACCGGCGCGCATGTTGGCGATGCCGGCGCGCAGGATTGCCGTCAGGCTCACACCGGAGTGCGAATAGAACGAATGGTCCTCGACCGCGACCAGCCCCTTGGGCAGCAGCGGCGGCAGATCGCTGAGCTTGACCAGCACGCGATCCTCACCCTGTTTGGGATAGATGCTGCCGATCAGCATCGGATCAAGCCGGACGATGTCGCGCGGCTCGCCGCTGTCGGCGTCGGCGACCGCGGTGATCAGATCGCCGCTGAAGCTCACCGCCAGCCGCTGCGGCGCCTGCGGCCCATCCCAGAAGGTGAAACCGCGCGCCTGCAGATCGACGCGCTGCGCGCTCGCCGTGTAGGTGCCGGTGGCGCCGAGTCGCGAATCCTCGCGATAGCCGAGCCGCTGCAGTTCGTGTACCAGCTCCTTGGCGCTCAGGCCCAGGCCCGCATACAGCTCCTGCGGCGCCGCATAGACCTGCGCCGGCAAAGCCCAGCGCGCACCGGCAAAGCGTCCGCGGATCTGTTCATCGAGCTTGAGCAGATAGCCGGCGAACAGCAGGCCGCCGACGCTGAGCAGCAGCAGCAGCGCCGAAACGAGAAAAATTTTGGCGGAACGCGGGATGGCAGGCATGTGGCGGCGGAGTTTAAAGGAATCCGCCTGGCTGCGAGGCTGAACGCGGCTGCCGCACCAGCCGCGCGCGTAACCGCCCGCTCAGAACGAATAGCTCATGCCGACGCCGAAGTCCGACGTCTCCGGGTTGCCGATGCCATTGACGACACGATGATGATCGACATAGCGAATGTAGTAGACCTGCGTGATCAGAGTCTTGCTCAGCTTGTAGTCGAAGCCAACGGCTGCGGCATCGCGGCGGATATGGGTCAGCTCGCCCCTGGTCTCACCGAGCTGGCCCTTGATACGCAGCGTGTCAATCGTGTAGCCGACCGAAGCCAGATAGCTGGTTTCTTTGGCGTCGTGCCCATGCGCGTTCGGCGACGGCGCCAGCACGGGCGGCGTGCCCGAGGCAAGCTGGCCGTCCTGATCGACGCCGCGCGCCTGCTGGATCAGCGCCCCCAGTTCCAGCGCGGCGATGGGCTTGATGTCGACGGCGCCGCGGACGATGTCGATCGCCGCAGTTGGGCCGTCGAATTTGAGGCTGCCGACTTCATGCCAGGCATACGAGGCCGAAGCGTAGGCCGACCCCTGCTCGTAGACCAGCGAGGCATAGACGGTGTCGGCGACGCCGTGCTCGGTGTTCTCGATGTCGTCGACAGCGACACGATCCTCGCCCGGGGTCACCGCGACGGTGAAGCTCAAGACATCGAGCAACGGGGGCGTCGCGTACTGCAGCATGTTTTTCTGCCGTGTCTCGCCGACCAACAGGCTGGCGTCGTCCTCGATCGATTCGTCGTTGAACAGATCGATGCGCTCCCCCGCCGCCTTCAGCGGCGTATCGAAAATACCGAACTTGGCGGTCCCGAACCCGCCTTGCAGGCCGAAGAACAGATTGCGGCGTGTCAGCACCTCGGCCTCTGAGCCGTCGGTATCGATACCCCATTCGAGCTGGAACAACGCCTTGAGATCGCCAAGGCCCAGGTCTTCGCTACCCTTGACGCCGATCCGCGACGAGTTGTTCTGGTCCTTGAAGAACCAGCTGCGCTCCAGCGTCTTCTTGTCGAGACCGATCTGATCCTTCTCTGCCTCCAAGGCGATGTTGAATTTCCCGTAGACCTTGACGTCGGCGGCCGCAGCGGCCAGCGGAGTCAACAAGATGGCGGTGATGGCGATAGGCAGCATCGTTTTGCGCATCGGATTCTCCAGGCGAGGCAGTCTGCGCTCAGGACTCGGGGGGTGAAAGGGACGAGAAAGGCCGGGGTTATGGGGTTTGCGTGGCGAGCCACTGCAGGAAAGCACTGCGCTGCTGCGTGCTGGCCCGCTTCCACCAGTCCTGCATGTCGGTCAACGTCGACGCGGGCGCCGCAGTCATTGCACTGGCCGCTCCTGCCGGGATCGCTGCAGGAACCGAAGCGGCCTGCGGCGATCTTGCAAGCAGCTGCCCGCCACCGCCGAGCGCCGCCGTCCAGTCACGGCGGAATACCAGATCGCTCGGGGTCGAGGCCTGACGGCGGCCCTGAGCATCGTCGACCCAACCGTGGAAGTCGGCCTGCAACCGCTCAGCCTCACGGACATTGCGCGGCCGTGCGTAGTCGATGCGATAGCGGCCGCCTGCTGCGGCGTCGATGACGAAGCGCGCCGGATCGGAGCGCAATACCTGCTCCTGGCTGCCGACATCCCAGAACTCGCGGTAGAACACCAGCAGTTCGTAATGACCGGGCAGCAGCTGCAGTCGCTGCTCGCCGTGCTGCCACAGCCCCCTGGAGGCTGGTACCTCGGCACCATTGAGTCGCAGCAATTCCAGCTGCTCCGGCATCGTCACGACAGCCAGCATGGCGGCGTCGCGAGCCGGTCCTTCATAGAGCTGCAGCGGCGCCGAGGTACAAGCGGCGGCACAGGGCAACAGCAGCGCCAGCAGCCAGCCACGCCGCGGTGCCATCGACGGACTGCGAGGCGCCGTGACCCACACCGGTGTTCTCAGCCCTTGATTTCTTTCTCGATCGATTCGATCGACAAGTGCCGCACGTCCTTGCCCTTGACCAGATAGATCACGTACTCGGAAATGTTCTTGGCGTGGTCGCCGATGCGCTCCAGCGCGCGCGCGCACCAGATGATGTCCATCACCCGGCCGATGGTGCGCGGATCTTCCATCATGAAGGTGATGCACTGACGCAACAGGGCCTCGTATTCGCGATCGACCTCGCGGTCCTGGCGGGCCACGTCGAGCGCCGCCTCGGCATCGACACGGGCGAAAGCGTCGAGCGCCTGCCGCACCATTTGCGAGGCCTGCCGGGACAGGTGCTGGATTTCGCGCATGTGCTCGTGGATGCGCTCCTGCGAGGCCAGGTCCTTGGCCATCCGCGCGATCTTGGTCGACTCGTCGCCGATCCGCTCCAGATCGGTGATGGTCTTGATCACGGCATAGACCAGACGCAGGTCGCTGGCGGTCGGCTGGCGCCGCGCGAGGATGCGCGAGCATTCCTCGTCGATCGATACTTCCAGCTGGTTGACCTTGTAATCATTGAGGTTGACCTGCTCGGCCAGCTCGGCGTCGAGCGTGACCAGCGCCTGCGTCGCCTCGATGATCTGCTGTTCGACCAGGCCGCCCATGGCCATTACGCGCTGCCGCACGTCCTCAAGCTCGGCATTGAACTGGCTCGAGATGTGTTGACGGAAGGTCGGCTTGTCCATGGATGGCATTGGATGCTTAGCGGTTCGGTGACAGGCAGGGTGCTCGCAGGCACCGGTGTCCGCCAGACTATAGACAGCCGCGGACCGTTTTCACAGCGCAGCGGCGGCTTGCCCGGCCTCGCGTCAGCCTGCCGCTGACCACAAGCGCCGGGAACGGCCGGCACTGTGCCGGCTGCAGATGACGATAATGTGACAACACGCCGGAAAAGCTGCGCCCGCACGACATCCGCAACCCCGGCGCCCGGCCAGACGAACCGCTTCAGCGCTGGTTTTTGGCAAGAAGTCGGGCGACTGCAACAAAACTGTAAAACAGGCCCGTTACTCTCGCCGCGCTTTCCCGAATATGACACCGGAGACACGCCGTGCCCTTTCACAAGATCCTGACGCGCGTCGCGCTCGCCGCAACCGGCGTCGCGCTCGCCTGCACGGCGGTCGCCGCTGATATCTCCGGCGCCGGTGCTACCTTCCCGTATCCGATCTATGCCAAGTGGGCGGACGCGTACAAGAAGCAAACCAATATCGGCCTCAACTACCAGTCGATCGGCTCCGGTGGCGGCATCAAGCAGATCCAGGCCAAGACGGTCACCTTCGGGGCAACCGACAAGCCGCTGAAGCCGGCAGATCTCGAGAAAAGCGGGCTGATCCAGTTCCCGATGGTGATGGGCGGCGTGGTGCCGGTGGTCCGCGTCAAGGGCATCCAGCCCGGCCAGCTGGTCCTGGACGGCAAGACCCTGGCCGATATCTTCCAGGGCAAGATCAAGAAG
>CBINNP010000188.1:0-7212 GCA_966252075.1 uncultured Solimonas sp. | reverse complement strand
ATCACCGACACGCGGCGCACATAGCGGGCGGTTCCGAGAGCGGTCATGCGGCCTCCGCGACAGCGCCGTCGCTCAGGAAACGGATCAGCGCCGCGCGCAGCGCTTGCGGCGCTTCTTCCAGCACGTAGTGGCCGCAGTCGACCAGCTCCAGGCCTGCGTCCGGCAGCGTCTTCGCCAGCATCTGGCCGGCCGGCAGGCAGGCCGAGCGCAGACCGTAGACCAGCAGCGTCGGCACCCGCAACGCGGCGAGCGCGGCAGCCGGCTCGGCGTCCATCGCGGCCACGTCGTCGAGCAGCGTCGATTCGAGGAACAGCGCCGACAGGCGCTTGTGCAGACGCTCGCGGCGGCGGCCGCCGAGACCGCCATGCTCGATGCCGAACCACCAGTCGAACGCCTCGGCGGTACGCAGGCCTTCGAAGCCGGGCGAGACGTGCTCGCGCGCCGGCATCGGCGCATCGACCAGCACCAGCCGCCGCACCGCCTGCGGCGCACGCAAGGCGAAGCGCAGCGCGATCAGCGCGCCCATGCTGTGACCGACCACGTCGACCGGCTGGCCGCCGTAGCCGTGATGTTCGAGCACCAGGCGCAGGTCGTCTGCCTGGCGGTCAAGATCGAAACCGCTGCTCGGCAGGCTGCTGCCGCCATGACCGCGCTGGTCGTACAGCATCACGTGATGCGTGGCCGACAGCGGCGACGCGAACGGCGAATACCAGCTCGCCATGTTGCCGGACAGCAGGCCGTGCAGCATGACCAGCGGCGGCGCGCCGCGCCTGCCGAGCGTCAGCGTCGCCAGCTCGGCGCCGGGAACGGCGATCAGCTCCATGCCGGCTCCCGCGAGGCAGCCGCCGGCACCAGCGAGGCGACGATCGCCGCAGCGCCGGCGGCACCGGGCGCGGCGCGCAGCGCCTCGCCGAAATGGCGGGCGCGCTCGGCCAGCGACGGCGTCGCCAGCAAGGCTTCGATCGCCGTGCGCGCGGCGGCCGGTGTGACCTTGCCGTGGCGCATGAACAGCGCAGCGCCGCCGTCGATGACCTGGCGTGCGATCACCGGCTGGTCGTCGCGGATCGGCGCGACGATCAGCGGCAGCCCCCGCAGCAGGCTCTCGCAGACGGTGTTGTGGCCGGCATGACAGATCACGCCGTCGACGCGCTCCAGCAGCGCCGTCTGCGGCACGTAGTCACGCACCAGCACATTGGCGGGGGCCAGCGCGGCCAGCGCTGGCGGCGCCACCATCACCGCCTGCACCTGCGGCAGTTCGGCGAAGGCCGCCATCATCACTTCGAAAAAGCGCGTGTCGCGATCGCGGCTGACGGTGCCGAGCGTGACCAGCAGCTTGCGGCGATCATCGCGCAGCCAGCTCCACGGGAATTCCACCTCGCGGCGGCCCTCGCCGCGGGTCGGGCCGACGAAGGCATAAGGCGCCTCGATGCGCGCACGCGCGTCGCCGAGCAGCGCCTCGATCGAGAAGACGATGACGCGATGCGGCGAGAAATCCGGACGTTCGACGAACAGCTGCGGCGGCAGGTAGCGGCGCTGCAGCTCGCGGTACTGCGCGGCGACCCAGTCGTCGAAGGCGGGCGCGATCTTCAGGATCGACGCGCTCGTCGTCACCAGCGTCGCCCACGGCAGGCCGAGCTTGCGCGCGACCAGCGCACCGGCCGGCATCTGGTGATCGACCACCAGCACGTCCGGCCGGAAGTCGCGCACGCTGGCTTCCAGCGGTTCGAGTGCGCGCTCGGCGAGCGGAATCGTGTAGTCCTCGAAATAGTGGCGCACGCTTTCGAGCCCGCGCGCCTGCTTCGACGAGGCGCCGAGGTCGACGTCGAAGTCGTCGACGCCGCCCGCCGCGTCGAGCGGATAGACGTGCGAGCGCGGCGGCAGCTTGTCGCCGAGCTGGCCGCGATGCAGCGCCCAGGCGACGGCGTGGCCGCAGCGCTGCAGCTCGTCGGCAAGCGCCAGCGCCGGGTTCAGATGCCCGGTGTGCGGCGGAACGGTGATGAGGATGCGCGACACCTTAGCCGGGGCCGGTACGCGCGGCGATGAAATCGCTCAGCTCGCCGACCGACAGGCCGATCAGCTCGTGGATGCTCTTGCCGGACAGCCAGCCGATGACGTCGATCTGCGTGCCGTAGTGCTGCTGGATCGCCTCGGCGATCTTCACGAACTCGATGCTCTCGATTTCGAGGTCGTCGTTGAAACGCGTCGTCGCGTCGATCTCGAAATCCTCGATCCAGTCCTCGGCGATGGTGCTGCGGATCTTGGCGATGACCAGGTTCAGCGTGTCTTCGTGGTGGCTCATGGGGTCTTGGCGATGCGGGGGGACGAAGTCTGGTTCGCAGATTCGGCGGATGCGGCGGCATGCACGGGCACCGTCGCGTCGAGCGTCCAGCCGAGCACGTAACCGGGCAAGGCGTGAGTGACGATCCAGCGGCCGGCAACGCGCAGGCAGTCGCCGTCGCGCGCTTCGATGAGGTAGTCGCGCAGATGGCCGCCGAGGCCGGTGCCCGCTGCCTTGGCCGCCGCCTCCTTGGCCACCCAGCCGCGCGTGTACTCGCGGTCGGCATCGGCGGCATCGGCGGCGGCGAGCAGCAGCGCGCGCTCCGCTGCCGTGAACGTGATGTCGATGAAGCCCGGCTCACGCGGCTCGATACGTTCCAGATCGATGCCGACCGGCTGCGTGCCGACGATGGCCGCGGCGAAGCGGTCCTTGTGCGTGATCGACAGATGCAGCCCATCCGGCACCGCGTCGGTGACATGCGCGGCGACACGCGGTACGCCGCGCTCGTCGTTGTCGATCACGAGCTCCTGCGGGTAGATCTCACCGGCGCCGCGCTGTGCCCACAGCCAGGCGCGCACCGCGTCCTTGGCGGCGACGCGGCCGGACAGCCACTGGCGGCGGCGGCGCGGCGACAGCTCGTTGTAGAACAGGCGCTCGCTGGTCGTCAGGTACCGGCGGCTGATGAAGTCGCGCATGATCGCCGTGTCGTAGCGATCGTCGAACAGCGCGACGTCCGGCGGCACGCTCTGCGAGACCTGGCGGCGCGACAGCTGGCGGGTGGCCATCGCGAACGGCCTGTCGATCTGGTAGCGCCGCGTGCGCCAGCCGTCGATGACCAGATACAGGCGGCCCTGCGCGTCGCGCAGCTGGTGGTCGCTGCCGCAACCGATGTCGTCGAGCGAAGTGATGCGCACCTGCGCCTGCAGGCGCTCGCCCGGCTGCGGATCGGGTGCATGGAAAACGATGCGGTCGATGCCGATCGGCATCGCGAAGCAGTCACGCGGCTGCTCCATCACCCAGTAGCCGGCGAGCTGGCCCATGTTGTCGAGCAAAGCGCCCTTGCCTGCCGGCACGCGCAGCTGGCCGTCGATACCGTTGTCGCCGATCGCATCGAAGGCCACCACGCCCTGGTAGGCCGGGCCGTGGAACATCCAGCCATCACTGTAGATCTGCGCGGCGGTCGCTTCGGTGGCGCGCGGCGCCAGCAGCGGCGGCAAAGGTGCGCGATCGGGCGGCGGGTACTGGCGGGCGAGGTGCACGCGGGCGCGGAAGTAGCCGGTAATCTCGACCTCGACGGTGTCGTCGTCGAGCGACTGCATGACGATGTCGATCGTCAGCGGCTGCGAGACCGCCAGCCAGTTGAAGGCCTGGATCTGGCTCAGCGCCACCGTCTTGAGCTGCGGCAGCGCCTCCTCCACCGCCTCGCGCACCAGCGCGATCTCCATCGTCATCGGCACGACCGGATGGCGGTCGGTGACGATGGGCCAGCCCGGCCGCTGCCGATACAGCTCGTGGTCGCTGACGTAGGGAATGTTGCTGTTGACGTCGAGCATGCGCTGCACGACACGCCGGCCGATGCGCCCGGGTGCCGCCACGGCCACCGCGACGTCCACGGCCTGGCCGGCGCGGTGCTGCTGCCAGGCTGCCAGCACCTCGCGTCCGGCACGTTCGATATCGGCGAGCGTGTCACGGACCAGGCGGCCGACCGGATCGTTGGCGGCGACTTCGGGCAGCGCCGCGGCGGCGCCGGCACGCGCCGGCCGCAACGCTGCCGGCAGCGGCTCGCGCACACGCACCAGCGGCACGCCCAGCGCCAGCCGGCGCGTGCTGGGCGACAGCGCCGCGGCCGCCATCTGCGGCGCCTGCAGCAGGCGCGTATCGAAACGCGCACCCTCGACCCACAGCGCCGCGCAAAGCTGCTGCAACTGCGCCAGGCCCGGCCGCGACTCGCTGTGACAGGCCAGCGCGCGGTGCGGCCGGCCATTGAGCGTGTCGTCGATGAAGCCCGTCAGCGAGCCGGTGCCGAGCTGCACGAACACGCGCACGCCATCATCGTACAGCGCCTCGGTCAGCTCGCGGAAGCGCACCGGCTTGAGCAGGTGGTCGAGCGCGAGCCTGCGCTTGCCCTCGAGGTCCTGCGGGAACCTGCCGGCCGTCGTCGCCGACCACATCGGCACCGCCGGCTCGATCAAGGTCGCGCCACCGAAGAAGTCGCGATACAGGCCCATGTGGCCGGCAAACAGCGGCGAGTGGAACCCCGACACGAACGGCAGGATCTGCACGAACACGCCCTGCGTGCGCAGTCGCGACGCCGCGATCTCCACCGCGGCACGCTCGCCGCAGGCGATCACCTGATGCGGGCAGTTGTCGTGCGAGAGGGCGATGTTCTGCAGGCCCGAGATCGCCGTGACCAGCTTGGCCTCGCTGCAGGCGGCGGCGAGGAACTGCACGTCCGGGAAATCGATCGCATCGAGATCCAGCTGCGCGACCATCCGCTCGGATTCCTCGCGGCCGATCATGCCGGTGTGCAGCATCGCGCTCCACTCGCCGATGCTGTGCCCGGCGCAGACATCGGCGCGAATGCCCAGTTCGTCGAGCAGCTCGCTCGTGTAGTGGTTGAAGCCGAGCAGGCCGATGACCACTTTCATCAGCGATTCGGCCGGATCGAGCGGTTCGCACCAGCGCGGCAGCGGCTTGCCGAAGTAGACGGCCAGATCCTGCGCGCGCGGCGCGAACGTGCTGTCGACACCGGGAAAGACGAAGGCCAGCTTGCCGCCCTCGCCGAGCAGGCCGTGTGGCGTGAACCAGATCTGCTGGCGGCCGCTCCAGGGCTTGCCGGAAACCACGGCCTTGCGCGCCATCGCCAGGCGCTTGGCGTCCGGCTCGATGACCACCAGACGACAGGGCGCGTCGCCAGGCTGCGCGTCGTTTTCGCCCGCGTCGAAGCGCGCCAGCAGCGCCTCCGGCGTCGCCGCGCTGAGCAGCAGGCGCGGCGGCAGCGTCGCAGCCGGCCGGCTCTGCGCCGTTTCCACGCCCCGCAGCACCACATGCGCGTTGATGCCGCCGAAGCCGAAGGCGTTGACGGCGGCGACCCGATGCGCCGGCGGCTGCGGCCATGGCTCGCTGCGGCCGATGACGCGGAAGCGCGTCGTCGCCAGCTGCGGATGCGGCTGCTCGCAATGCAGGGTCGGCGGCAGCACGCCGTGATGGATCGCCAGCGCCGACTTGATCAGGCTGGCCATGCCGGAGGCCGGCATGGCGTGGCCGATCATCGACTTCACCGAGCCGATCACCGCTCGCGCACCGCTGCCGACATGCGGGCCGAAGAACGCCGCCATCGTCTGCAACTCCACCGCGTCGCCGGTCGGCGTGCCGGTGCCATGGGCTTCGAGCAGGCCGACTTCGTCGCGCTCGAACGGCAGCTTGGCCCAGGCCTTGTCGAGGGCGATGCGCTGACCGCTCGCCGACGGTGCGACCAGGCTGGCGCTGCGGCCGTCGCTCGACGAACCGCAGCCTTCGATGACGGCATAGATGCGGTCGCCATCGGCCAGCGCGTCGTCATAGCGCTTGAGCACCGCCATGCCGACGCCTTCGCCGGCCAGGATGCCGTCGGCATCGGCCGAGAACGGGCGGATGCGGCCGCTGCGCGACAGGGCGCCGAGCTGGCAGAAGGTCGCCCAGAACGTCAGGTCGTGCGTCAGATGTGCGCCGCCGGCCAGCATCATGTCGGTTTCGCCGCGCGTCAGCGCCGCGCAGGCCTGTTCGACGGCGATCAGCGAGCTCGCGCAGGCGGCATCGACCGTGTACGCCGGCCCGTGCAGATCGAGGCGGTTGGCGAGCCGCGACGCCAGCAGGTTGGGAATCATGCCGGCGGCGACGTCGGGGCCGTAGTACGCGAACTCGCGGCGCAGGCGCTCGCGGGCGGCGGCGATGGCGTCCTCGCCCAAGTCCGGAAACAGATCGCGCAGGGTCTGCTCGATCTGCGGCAGCAGCCGCACATGCTGTTCGAGGCGCAGCACGCCGGCGCCGACGTAGTTGCCGCGGCCGACGATGACGCCGGTGCGCTCGCGCGCGAACGGCCGCGCATCGGTCGCGCCATAGCCGGCATCGCGCAGCGCATCGACACCGACCTTGAGGGTCAGCAGCTGGTCCGGCTCGATCGAGCCGGTCGCCTTGGGCATCACGCCGAAGGCGAGCGGATCGAAGTCGGCGTAGGCGTCGACGAAGCCACCGCGCTTGCAGTAGAAGCGATCGACCGCCGTCGACTGCGGGTCGTAGAAGCTTGCATCCCAACGCCCCGGCGGCACCTCGGCGATGGCATCGACGCCATCGACGATGTTGCGCCAGAAGCGCGCCAGATCAGGCGCTCCGGGGAAGAGGCAGGCAAGGCCGACAATGGCGATACGCATGCGTCAGGCCAGCGTCAGCGTCTCGGCGCCAAAGTTCTCGGGCTTGCCGCACATGAACACCACCTGCGCATCGTCGTGCTTGCCGGCCAGCTCGCGCAGCAAGGCCTGCACGCCCTGGTCCTGCGGAATCAGGCCGATGCCCTTGCGGTGATACTCGTTCTTCAGCGAGTCCGAAACCATGCCGGTGTCGGCCCACGGCCCCCAGTTGACCGACAGCACACGGCCGGCGATGCGCTTCTGCCAGCTGTGCGCGAGCTTGTCGAGCAGGTCGTTCGCCGAGGCGTAATCGACCTGGCCGCGATTGCCGAAAGCGCTGGCGACGCTGGAGAAGAACACCACGAACTTGACGTCATCGCGGATGTGGCGGTTGAGCACCATCGCACCGCGCACCTTGGTGTCGAACACGCGCACGAAGCTGTCGAGCGTCTTGTCGCGCACCAGCTTGTCCTCGACGACGCCGGCACCGTGGATCACGCCGTCGATGCGGCCACGGCGCGCGTACAGCTCGTCGATGAACTGCGCGAA
>CBINNP010000187.1:0-7229 GCA_966252075.1 uncultured Solimonas sp. | reverse complement strand
TTCCACCCGCTGTCGTCGTTCTGCCAGAAGGTGCTGATCGCGCTCTACGAGAACGACACGCCGTTCACGCCGCATCTCGTCGATCTCGGCGACCCGGAGGCTGCCGCCGCGTTCCGGCGCATCTGGCCGATCGGCAAATTTCCGGTGCTGCGCGACGCTGCGCGCGGCCTCACCGTGCCGGAGTCGACGCCGATCATCGACCACCTCGCGCTGCACTTCGCGGGCGCCATCCGCCTGCAGCCCCAGGATGCCGAGGCGGCCTTGAAAGTCCGCGCGCTCGACCGCTTTTGCGATCTCTATCTCAATACGCCGATGCAGAAGATCGTCACCGACCGCCTGCGACCTGCCGGGCAGCACGATGCTTTCGGCGTCGAGCAGGCACGGGCGCAACTGCGCACCGCGTACGGCATTCTCGAAGCCGAACTCGACGGTCGCCGCTGGGTGGCCGGCGACGACTTCAGCATGGCTGATTGTGCGGCCGCGCCGGCGCTGTTCTACGCGGCCATGACCGAGCCATTGGAGCGCTACCCACGCCTTGGTGCCTATCTGCAGCGGCTGTGCGAGCGGCCTTCGTTCGCCCGTGTGCTGCGCGAGGCGCAGCCTTATCTGCAACTGATGCCCAAGAGCTGATGCCCAAGAGCTGACGCCCCTTTGCTGCCGACCCCACAGCCCCCAACCGGAACCCTTCCGATGTCACAGAAAATCTTCGTCAACCTGCCGGTGCAGGATCTCGCCTACTCGCGCAGCTTCTTCAAGGCCCTGGGCTTTTCGATCAACGAGCATTTCAGCGATGAGACCGCCGCCTGCGTGGTGATCAGCGACAGCATCTTCGTGATGCTGCTGACCTATCCGAAGTTCAAGGCCTTCACGCCGCACCGCATCTGCGACGCCAAGCAGAGCACGGAGGTTCTCGTCTGTCTGTCCTGCGAGAGTCGCGAGAAGGTCGACGCGCTGGTCGGCGCGGCGATCAACGCCGGCGGCTCGCTGTACAGCGATCCTCAGGATCACGGATTCATGTACGGCCACGGCTTCCAGGACCCGGACGGCCACATCTGGGAGCTGATGTGGATGGACCCGAACGCGATTCCGCAGGGCTGAGATGCCTGCTCATTAGAAGGAGAACACCCATGTCCTATGTCGATGGCTTCGTCCTGCCAGTGCCCAAGGATCAGCTCGCCGCCTACCGCAAGCTGGCGCGCAAGGCCGGCAAGATCTGGATGGAATACGGTGCGCTGGAATACTGCGAGTCGGTCGCGGACGACGTGAAACCGGGCAAGCACACCTCGTTTCCGCAGAGCGTCAAGCTCAAGGACGACGAGACGGTGGTGTTCGCGTGGATCCGCTACAAGTCACGCGCGCAGCGCGACCGCATCAACGCCCTGGTGATGAAGGACCCGCGCCTGGCCAGCATGGACCCCAAGACGCTGCCGTTCGACGGCAAGCGCATGTTCTGGGGCGGCTTCAAGACACTCGTCGATTTCTGAGCGCGCCGCTGATCGTCCCGCTCGCGGACGCCACGCAGATGCGGCACTCTTGTCCGATATTTTCGGGCAGGCGGAGCGGGCATGGCGGGTGTCGAGGCGGCGACGGCGCGGGCGGCGGTCGAATCGGTCTACCGGGCGGAATCGCGTCGCGTGCTGGCGACGCTGATCCGCCTGCTCGGCGACTTCGAGCTTGCCGAGGAAGCGCTTCATGACGCCTTCGCCGCCGCCGTCGAGCAATGGCGGCGCGAAGGCATTCCGGATCATCCGCGCGCCTGGCTGGTGTCCGCCGGCCGCTTCAAGGCGATCGACGCGATCCGCCGCCGCGCGCGCTTCGACGCCTCGCTCGACCACATCGCCGACGCGATGCTGGCGAACGCCGATGGCGACGGCATCAGCGATGAGGAGCTGGAGGACGACCGCCTGCGGCTGATCTTCACCTGCTGCCATCCGGCGCTGGCGCCGGACGCACAGGTGGCGTTGACGCTGCGCGAGATCTGCGGGCTGACGACGGAGGAGATCGCGCACGCCTTCCTGTCGACGCCGCCGACCATCGCGCAGCGCATCGTCCGCGCCAAGACCAAGATCCGCGACGCCGGGATTCCGTACGAAGTGCCCTCGCGCGGCGAGCTGCCGGAGCGGCTCGACAGCGTGCTGCGGGTGATCTACCTGGTGTTCAACGAGGGCTATTCGGCCTCGTCCGGCAGCGCCGTGACGCGGCATGACCTGTCCGCCGAGGCGATCCGCGTCTGCCGCCTGCTGGTCGAGCTGCTGCCGGCGCCCAGCGCGCTGGGCCTGCTGGCGCTGATGCTGCTGCAGGAATCGCGGCGCGAGGCGCGCAGTACCGCCGACGGCGACGTGGTGCTGCTCGAAGACCAGGACCGCGGCCGCTGGAACCGTGCGCTGATCGCCGAGGGCCTGGCGCTGGTCGAGCGGGCCTTGCCGCAGCCAGGCCACGGCCCCTACGCGATCCAGGCGGCGATCGCCGCGCTGCACGCGCGGGCGCCGAGCGCCGCCGTCACCGACTGGGCGCAGATCGTGGCGCTCTACGACCTGCTGCAAACGATGGCGGCATCGCCGGTGGTGGCACTCAACCGCGCGGTGGCGGTGGCGATGCGCGACGGACCGCAGGCCGGTCTGACGCTGATCGAGTCGATCCTCGACGACGGCGCACTGGACGACTATCACCTTCTGCACGCCGCGCGCGGCGAGCTGTGCCGGCGCCTCGGCCAGGTCGAGGCGGCACGCGCCGCCTTCACCGCCGCGCTCAAACTGGCGCGGCAGGCGCCGGAGCGGCGCTTTCTCGAAAAGCGCCTGCGCGAGCTGTCGGCGTGAGCTTGGCATGAGCCTGAGCCGCTGGCGCGACAGCGGTGGCCGCTTCGAGTTCGACGGCCACCGCATCTACACCCGCACGCAGGGCCAGGGGCCCGAAGCGCTGCTGCTGCTGCACGGACTGCCGACCGGCTCCTGGGACTACGAGGCGATGTGGCCGGCGCTGACGCGCCGCTTCGCGCACGTCATCGCCTTCGACTTTCTCGGCTGCGGCTTCTCCGACAAGCCGGCGCGGCATCGCTACTCGCTGTTCGAGCAGGCCGATCTGGCGCTGGCGCTGCTGCGCGCGCGCGGCGTCGAGCGCGTGCATCTGATCGCGCACGACTACGGCGTCAGCATCGCCCTGGAACTGCTGGCACGCGATCTCGCCCGCGCGCAGCTGCAGTCGACGATGCCGCAGCTGCTCAGCTGCATCTTTCTCAGCGGCGGCCTGATGCACGGCGCGTATCGCTATTTTTCGGCGCTGGGTGTGCTGCGCGGTCCCTTGGGGCCACTGTATTCGCGGATGATCGGGCCGCGGCGCTTTGCCAAAGCCTTTGCCCGCTTCTTCGGGCCGCAGACGCGGCCGGGGCCGATCGAACAGCACGACTACTGGACGCTGTTGTCGCTGCAGCAGGGCTGCCGCGTGCTGCCGCGGCTGCTGCGCTACATCGACGAACGCGACGAGCAGCGCGGGCGTTATCTCGACACCCTGCGCCGCACGACGGTGCCGCTGCGCTTGATCTGCGGGCTGGCCGATCCCTACTCCGGCCGTGCGATGGTCGAGCGCTATCGGCGGGCGCTCGCCCAGGCGGATGTCGTCCTGCTCGAACAGATCGGCCATCTGCCGCATGTGGAGGCGCCGGATCGCGTGCTGCGTGCGGTGCACGCCTTCCACGACCGGCTCGCAGACGCCGACACCGGCGAGCGTCGATAATGGCGGCATGCACTACCAGCACCGTTTCCACGCCGGCAATTTCGCCGACGTCTTCAAGCACGTCCTGCTCTGCGAGCTGTTGCAGGCGCTGAACCGCAAGGACACGCCCTGGGCATACCTGGAGACGCACGCCGGGGCCGGCGCCTACGCGCTCGACGCCGCCGCCGAGCGCACGCAGGAGTATCAGGACGGCATCGGCCGGCTGTATGGCCGCGCGGATGCGCCGGCCGCGGTGACCGCCTATCTCGACATCGTGCGCGCGCAGAACCCGGCAGGGCTGCGCCGCTATCCGGGCTCGCCGGCGATCGCCGCGCAGGTGGCGCGCGCGACCGACCGCTTGGTGCTGTGCGAGCGCCAGCCGGCGGTCGCCGCGGAACTCAAGGCCGCGCTCGCGCGCGATCGCCGCGTGGCCATCCATCAGCGCGACGGCTACGAGGCCGCGGCGCTGCTGCCGCTGCCGGAGAAGCGCGTGCTGGTGCTGGCCGATCCTCCGTTCGAGCGGCCGGACGAATTCGACGCGCTGGCGGACTTCACGCTGCGCGCCCTGCAGCGCAGCTCGTCGGCGATCTATGCGCTGTGGTATCCGTACAAGAAGCGCTTCGACACCGAGCGCTTCCTGCGGCGGATGCGTCGCGACCTCAAGCGCGAGTCACTGAACTGTCTGTTCGACACCGGCGCGCCGAGCGAGGGACAGATGCACGCCTGCGGCATGCTGGTGATCAACCCGCCGTTTCCGTTCGTCAACGACATCGGCCCGGTGCTGCAATGGCTGGCCGCGGCGCTCGCCGCCGGGCCCAGGCCGCGCGCGCAGGCCGAACTCTGGAGCAAGCCGAGCGCATGAGCCAAACCCCTGCCGATATGCCGCACATCGAAGAACTGCATCGCGGCCGCTTCCTGCGGCTGGTCCGCGACCGGCACTGGGAGTACGTCGAGCGCGTCAACAGCAGCGGCGCCGGCTTCATCGTCGCCGTCACCGATGCGCGCGAACTGGTGCTGGTCGAGCAATACCGCCTGCCGCTGCAGGCGCGGACCATCGAGCTGCCGGCCGGCATGATCGGTGACGACGACGCCTTCCGCGAAGAGTCGATCGAGGCCTCGGCGCTGCGCGAGCTGGAAGAGGAGACGGGCTTTCGCGGCAGCCAGGCGAAGATCCTCGCCTCCGGACCGGTCGCCGCCGGCATGACCTCCGAACAGCTGCATCTGGTGCGCATCCGCGGCCTCAGCCGCGTCGGCGCCGGCGGCGGTGTCGATGGCGAGGACATCACCGTGCATCTGGTGCCGCTGGACGAGGTGGACACCTGGCTCGCCGCACGCCGCGCCGACGGCCTGCAGATCGAGCCGCGGATCTACGCCGGCCTGTACTTCGTGCAACGCGACGGCGCCTGACACTGTCCTCATCCGCCCCTGCGGGGCACCTTCTCTCGCAAGCGGGAGCAGGGAAAAGCAAAACTCCCCTCTCCCGCGAGCGGGAGAGGGGTTGGGGGGTGAGGGGGTGAGGGAAATCGCGTGCCGCGCTACAGTACGCGCCACAAGCCGGGGGTGCCCGCCGTCGCGGGCTGAGATAAGACCCTTGGAACCTGGCCCTCGTTTCTTTTTGAGCGATGGCGAAGGGAAGGCTGGAACGGGCGCCCACGCCCGTTTTCGTTCATTCCCGTCGCCGTCCCACCGGTGCATCGAGATGAACGCTATTCCTCAGGATCTGTTCCGCAAGGCCGACGAACTGTCGGCCGACGTCCGCCAGCCGTTCGCGGCCAGCCGCAAGATCTATGTCGAAGGCCCCGGCGGCCTGCGCGTGCCGATGCGCGAGATCTCGCAGTCGGCGACCAAGACCGCGCAGGGCATCGAGCCGAATCCGCCGCTGACCGTCTACGACACCTCCGGTCCGTACACCGATCCGGACGTGACGATCGACCTGCGCGCCGGCCTGGCGCCGCTGCGCGCCGAATGGATCGAGGCCCGTGGCGACACCGAGCAGCTGCGTGGGCCGAGTTCGATCTACGGCCGCATCCGCGCCGCCGACGACAAGACCGAGGCGCTGCGCTTCGAACACATCCGCGCGCCCCGGAAAGCCATCGCGGCCGCAGGCCGCGAACCGACGCCCCTCTCCCGCGCAGCGGGAGAGGGGGGAACCGTCCGCAGCGCGGACGGTGGGGTGAGGGTCGTGCCGACCGGCAACGTCACGCAGATGCACTACGCGCGGCGCGGCATCATCACCCGCGAGATGGAATACATCGCCATCCGCGAGAACGCGCGCCTGCAGGAGCTGCGCGAAACCTACGAGAAGGCTGGCTACCTGCGCCGCCAGCACGCCGGCAAGAGCTTCGGCGCCTTCCTGCAGCGTGAGATCACGCCGGAGTTCGTACGCGAGGAAGTGGCGCGCGGCCGCGCCATCATTCCGGCCAACATCAATCACCCGGAGCTGGAGCCGATGATCATCGGCCGCAACTTCCGCGTGAAGATCAACGCCAACATCGGCAACAGCGCCGTCACCAGCTCGATCGCCGAGGAAGTCGAGAAGATGGTGTGGTCGACGCGCTGGGGCGGCGACACGGTGATGGATCTGTCGACCGGCAAGAACATCCACGAAACGCGCGAGTGGATCCTGCGCAACTCGCCGGTGCCGATCGGCACGGTGCCGATTTACCAGGCGCTGGAGAAGGTCAACGGCAAGGCCGAAGAGCTGACCTGGGAGCTGTACCGCGACACACTGATCGAGCAGGCCGAGCAGGGGGTCGACTACTTCACGATCCACGCCGGCGTGCTGCTGCGCTACATCCCGTGGACGGCGAACCGCGTCACCGGCATCGTCAGCCGCGGCGGCTCGATCATGGCCAAGTGGTGCCTGGCGCATCACAAGGAGAATTTCCTCTACACGCACTTCGAGGAAATCTGCGAAATCATGAAGGCGTATGACGTGTCGTTCTCGCTCGGCGACGGCCTGCGTCCGGGCAGCATCGCCGACGCCAACGACGACGCGCAGTTCGGCGAGCTGCACACGCTCGGCGAGCTGACCCAGATCGCCTGGAAGCACGACGTGCAGGTGATGATCGAAGGCCCCGGCCATGTGCCGATGCAGATGATCAAGGACAACATGGACGAGCAGCTCAAGCACTGCTTCGAGGCGCCGTTCTACACGCTGGGTCCGCTGACCACCGACATCGCGCCGGGCTACGACCACATCACCTCCGGCATCGGCGCCGCCAACATCGGCTGGTACGGCTGCGCGATGCTCTGCTACGTCACGCCCAAGGAGCATCTGGGCCTGCCGGACAAGGAGGATGTCCGCGTCGGCATCATCACCTACAAGATCGCCGCGCACGCCGCCGATCTGGCAAAGGGCTTCCCCGGCGCGCAGGTGCGCGACAACGCCCTGTCGAAAGCGCGCTTCGAGTTCCGCTGGGAGGACCAGTTCAACCTCGGCCTGGATCCCGACAAGGCGCGCGAGTTCCACGACGAGACGCTGCCGCAGGAAGGCGCCAAGCTCGCGCACTTCTGCTCGA
>CBINNP010000186.1:0-7240 GCA_966252075.1 uncultured Solimonas sp. | reverse complement strand
TGCGAGGTCCAGGCCGGCGCGCCGGTCGACTTCAGCAGTTGCAAGACGGGCGACACCGTGGTGCTGCGTGGCGTCAACTTCGATTTCGACAAGTCGACGCTGACCAGCGACGCCCAGCTGATTCTCGATGGCGTCGCCGAAGCCTTGACCAAGCGCGCCGACATCAAGGTCGAAGTCGATGGCCATACCGACAGCAAGGGCACGGACAGCTATAACCAGAAGCTGTCGCAGCGCCGCGCCAAATCGGTGGTCACGTATCTGACCGGCAAGGGTATTGCCTCCGACCGCCTGAGCTCGAAGGGCTTTGGCGAATCGGCACCGATCGCCGACAACGCGACCGACGAAGGGCGCGAGCTGAATCGCCGCGTCGAACTCAAGGTGCTGGAAGCGACCGGTGGTGCGGTGACCGTCGAACAGTCGGGCAAGCCCGATGAGACGATCCCGGCCGTGCCCGCACCCGCGGCTGCGGCTCCGGCTCCGGTCGCCGAGCCGGCACCGGCGGCCGAACCGGCGCCGATGACGGAGATGGATCACAGCGCGATGACGGCCCCGGCTGAGGCGCCGGCAGCGGCAGCGGTCGGCGGCTCGGCCGTCAGCATCGAGAACATGGCGTTCACGCCGGCGGTTCTCGAAGTGGCGGCCGGCAGCTCGGTGGTCTTCACCAACAACGATGGGTCAAACCACATCGTCACCTTTGCGGACGGCACCAAGAGTCCGCGACTGCCGATGGGCAAGACCTTCGAGCGGAGCTTCAGTACGCCCGGTGAATACCCGTATGCCTGCAGCATCCATCCGGAGATGACGGGCAAGGTCATCGTCAAGTAGACTCCGCGCGCCGAAAAACGGGTCCGTCGACATCGACGGGCCCGTTTCGCGTTTCTGGTATCCGCGCACGATTTTCGAGCGTTGTCCGAATCGTTTTCGTGCCTCTGGCACTGAGATGACTCGACATCGAGTCACTTGTGCCGGATTTGGATGCATGGCAGCGCTGATTTTGAGCGCCGTGTACCGTCAGAACGCAGCGACAGCCTTGATTTGCACCGCTTTGAGCGGTGCAGGACCAACTATGGCATGCGCGTTGCATGTTTTATGGAAGGCGGCTCAAAGACGAACCTGCCTGCTGTGTGAAAGAAAAGATCCGCGGTCAACGACGCCCGCTCTACTGCCTATTCAGGAGTCGAGATGTCGAAGGCCACGTCCATCAAGCTGTTCAGCTTCAGCACGCCGCAGATGCGTGCGTTCCACCTGAGCTGGCTCGCGTTTTTCGTCTGCTTCTTTGCCTGGTTTGCGGTCGCGCCCTTGATGCCGGTCATCAAGGAGGAGTTCGGCCTCAGCAAGGACCAGATCGCCAATATCAATATCGCTGCCGTCGCGATCACCATCCTGACGCGGCTGATCATCGGCCCGATGTGCGACAAGTTCGGGCCGCGCAAGACCTATACGGCGCTGCTCGCGCTCGGTGCCGTGCCGGTGATCGGCATTGCCCTGGTGCAGAGCTACGGCGGCTTCCTGTTCTTCCGGCTGCTGATCGGCGCCATCGGCGCCAGTTTCGTCATCACGCAGTACCACACCTCGGTGATGTTCGCGCCCAACGTCGTCGGCACCGCCAACGCGGCGACCGCCGGCTGGGGCAATGCCGGCGGTGGTGTCACGCAGACGCTGATGCCGCTGGTGCTGCTGGCGGTGCTCAGCTTCGGCGTCGAGAAAACACTCGGCTGGCGCATTTCGATGCTGCTGCCGGGCGCGCTGATGCTCATCGTCGCGGCGCTGTACTGGAAGTACGGCCAGGACTGCCCGGAGGGCAACTACAGCGAGCTGCGCGCCCGCGGTGTCGAGATCGAGAGCGGCAAGAAGGGCGGCTTCGCGGTATTCAAGGCAGCTTCGGCCAACTATCGCGTGTGGATGCTGTTCGTCACCTACGGCGCCTGCTTCGGCCTGGAGCTGTTCGTTCATAACGTCGCCGCCAGCTACTACGTCGACAAGTTCTCGCTCGATCTGAAGACCGCCGGCATGGCGGCCGGCAGCTTCGGTCTGCTGGCCCTGTTCGCCCGCGCGCTCGGGGGCATCGTCTCCGACCGGGTGGCGCGGATCAAAGGTCTGGACGGCCGCACGCTGCTGCTGTTTGCCCTGATGCTCGGCGAAGGTATCGGCCTGCTGTGGTTCTCCACCGTGGACACCGTGGCGATGGCGGTGATCGCCATGATCGCCTTCGGCCTGTGCACGCACATGGCCTGCGGGGCCACTTATGCGCTGGTGCCGTTCATCGACCGCAAGGCCCTCGGCGGCGTTGCCGGCATCATCGGCGCTGGCGGCAATGTCGGCGCCGTGGCAGCGGGCTTCCTGATGAAGGGCGTCGGCGACGTGCAGAAGACCTTCTTCTATCTCGGCGCCTTCGTCGTGGTCTCGGCCTTCTGCGCGATCGCGGTGCGCTTCACCCGCACGCACAAGGAGTTCGAGGAAAAGCTGTACCAGCAGGCGGTGGCCGAACGCGCGCTGTCGCGCGGGTCGGCGCCTGCCGGCGCCGTGGCGAGCGCCGGCTGAAGCGGTACGCAAGGCAAGCTGCTCTCTATAACGATAAGTGACGCTGAACCGGACTATGAATACGCAGAAAGTGGTAGTGATCGGCCACGGCATGGTGGGCCACAAGCTGGTGGAGGCGCTGGTCGACCAGCCGGGCCTCGACATCACGGTGCTCGGCGAAGAGCCGCGCCTGGCCTATGACCGCGTGCATCTGACGGACTTCTTCAACGGCAAGACCGCCGACGATCTGTCGCTGGCGCGGCCGGAGTTCGCCGATGCCTACGGCATCAACATCCGCCTGAATGCCAAGGTCACCGCGATCGATCGCGCCGCCAAGACGGTCAGCACCGCCAGCGGCGAGACCTTCGCCTACGACAAGCTGGTGCTGGCCACCGGTTCCTTCCCGTTCGTGCCGCCGATCCCGGGCAAGGATCGTGGCAACTGCTTCGTTTATCGCACCATCGAGGATCTGGAGGCGATGCAATCGGCCGCCAACGGCGCCAGGACCGGCGTGGTGGTCGGCGGTGGCCTGCTCGGTCTGGAGGCAGCCAAGGCGATCAAGGATCTGGGCCTGCAGACGCACGTGGTGGAATTCGCGCCGCGGCTGATGGCGGTACAGGTCGATGATGGCGGCGGCCGGCTGCTGCGGCGCAAGATCGAAGCGCTCGGCGTCACCGTGCACACGCAGAAGAGCACCACGGAGATCGTCGATGGCGAGACGGCCTTCCACAAGATGAAGTTCGCCGACGGCTCCGCGCTGGAGACCGACATGATCGTGTTCTCCGCTGGTATCCGTCCGCGCGACGAGCTGGCGCGGCTTGCGGGCCTTGCGGTCGGCGAGCGCGGCGGCATCAGCATCAACGATCAGTGCCAGACGTCCGATCCGGACGTCTACGCGATCGGCGAATGCGCGCTGTGGGGCGGCAAGATCTTCGGTCTGGTCGCACCGGGCTACGAGATGGCGCGCGTCGCTGCCGACCACATTCTCGGCAAGGCGGCCCTGAAGTTCCTCGGTGCCGACATGAGCACCAAGCTCAAGCTCATGGGCGTCGACGTGGCCTCGATCGGCGACGCGCACGGCGCCACGGCCGGCAGCCTCGCTTACCAGTTCAGCGACGAGGTCAAGCAGGTCTACAAGAAGCTGGTGGTGTCCGCAGATCGCAAGAAGGTGCTTGGTGCGGTGCTGGTCGGCGAGGCCGCCGAGTACGGCGACCTGCTGCAGATGATGCTCAACGGCCTGGATCTGCCCGAGCAGCCGGAGCAGCTGATCCTGCCCAGCAGCGGCGGTGCAGCCAAGGCTGGCGGGGGCGTCGGCGTCGACGCCTTGCCGGCCGAGGCTCAGATCTGCTCGTGCAACAACGTCTCCAAGCAAGGGCTCTGCGACGCCATCGCCGGCGGCGCGACCACACTGGCGGCGCTGAAGAAGTGCACCAAGGCAGCCAGTTCCTGCGGCGGCTGCGCGCCGCTGGTCACGCAGGTGCTCAAGGCGGAACTCAAGCGCCAGGGCGTCACCGTCAACAACCACCTCTGCGAGCACTTCCCGTATTCGCGCCAGGAGCTTTATCACCTGGTCCGCGTTGGCAAGCTCGAGTCGTTCGAGCAGGTGCTGAAGAAGCATGGCCGCGGTCTGGGCTGCGACATCTGCAAGCCGACGCTGGGCTCGATCCTCGCCAGCTGCTGGAACAACTTCGTCCTGCAGAAGCAGCATGCCAGCCTGCAGGACACCAACGACTACTACCTCGCCAATATCCAGAAGGACGGCACCTACTCGGTGGTGCCGCGCGTGCCGGGCGGCGAGATCACCCCGGACGGCCTGATCGCGATCGGCGCGGTAGCCAAGAAATACGGCCTGTACACCAAGATCACCGGCGGCCAGCGCATCGATCTGTTCGGTGCGCAGGTGCACCAGCTGCCGCTGATCTGGGGCGAGCTGATCGAGGCCGGTTTCGAATCCGGCCACGCCTACGGCAAGTCGCTGCGCACCGTAAAGTCCTGCGTCGGCAGTACCTGGTGCCGCTATGGCGTCGGCGATTCGGTGGGCCTGGCGATCGACCTGGAAAATCGCTACAAGGGCCTGCGCTCGCCGCATAAACTCAAGTTCGCGGTATCCGGCTGCACGCGCGAATGCGCCGAGGCGCAGGGCAAGGACGTCGGCGTCATCGCCACCGAAAAGGGCTGGAATCTCTACGTCTGCGGCAACGGCGGCATGAAGCCGCGGCATGCCGAGCTGATCGCCTCGGACCTCGATACGCCGACGCTGTACCAGTACATCGACCGCTTCCTGATGTTCTACATCCGCACGGCCGACCGCCTGCAGCGCACCAGTGTCTGGCGCGACAACCTCGAAGGCGGCCTGGACTACCTCAAGGACGTGATCATCCACGACAGCCTCGGCATCGGCGCGGAACTGGAAGCCGAGATGGCGCTGGTCATCGACACCTATCAGGACGAGTGGAAGACCGCGATCAACGATCCGGCCACCCTCAAGCGCTTCCGCACTTTCGTCAATGACGATGCGGCGGACAGCAACGTGGTGTTCGTGCAGGAGCGTGGCCAGATCCGTCCGGCACGCGAGGAAGAGAAGGCGCAGTTCAAAGGTATCGCCTTGGTGTCGGCGCCGGCCACCGCCGAGGAGGGCGCATGATGAACGCCCCGACCACCTGGCGGCCGATCTGCGCGATCGACGACATCGTTCCCGACACCGGCGTCGCCGCGCTGGTCGACGGCAAGCAGATCGCGGTATTCCGTCTGCGTGCCGACAACCGCGTCTACGCCATCGACAACGGTGATCCAGTCAGTGGTGCCAATGTGCTGTCGCGCGGCCTGGTCGGCGATCTGCAGGGCGAGCGTGTGGTGGCCTCGCCGATCTACAAGCAGCACTTCAGCCTGGCCACCGGCCGCTGCCTTGAAGACCCCGCTTACACGGTGCGTGCCTATCCGGTGCGTGTCGAGGACGGCATGATCTGGCTGGATCCGTCGCCGCTGCGCAGCTATGTCGCGCCCCCCAAGCAGCGCAACGAGAGGTCGCGGCTGGTCGTGGTCGGCAACGGCATGGCCGGCATGCGCGTGGTGGAGGAGCTGCTCGAAGCGGCGCCGGACCTGTACAGCATCGAAGTCTTCGGCGCCGAGCGGCATGGCAACTACAACCGCATCCTGCTGTCGCCGGTGCTGTCCGGCGAGAAGAAGGTGGCCGACATCCTGATGCATCCGCCGGCCTGGTACGAGGAGCGCGGCATCGTCTTCCACGCCGGCGATCCGGTGGTGGCGATCGACCGCCGCAAGCGCATCGTCCACGCCAAGTCCGGCAGGCAGACGCCGTACGACCGCCTGCTGCTGGCCACCGGCTCGTCGCCGGTCGTGCTGCCATTGCCGGGCAAGGATCTGCCGGGCGTCACCACCTTCCGCGATCTCGACGACGTCGACGCGATGATCGCCGCCTCTTCGCAGTTCAAGCGCGCGATCGTCATCGGCGGCGGCCTGCTCGGTCTGGAAGCCGCGCACGGCCTGGCCAAGCGCGGCATGAAGGTGTCGGTGATCCACCTGATGGATCGGCTGATGGAGCGCCAGCTCGACAAGCCTGCAGCTGAGCTGCTGAAGACCAAGCTGGAGAGCCGCGGCATCGATATTTATCTGAGCGCGCAAACCGAAGCGATCCTGGGCACGGAGCGCGTCACGGGGGTGCGCCTGAAAGACGGTACCGAGATCGCGGGTGATCTGGTGGTGATGGCCGTCGGCATCCGCCCCAACATCGAACTGGCCAAGAACAGCGGCCTGCGCTGCGACCGCGGCGTGGTCGTCGATGACACCATGCAGACCTTCGATCCGCGCATCTACGCGGTCGGCGAGTGCGTGCAACACCGCAACCGTACCTACGGTCTGGTGGATCCGCTGTGGGGCCAGGCGTATGTCTGCGCCGCGCAGCTGGCCGAGCGCGGCCATATGCGCTACCGCGGCTCGCAGCTGGCGACGCAGCTCAAGGTCGGCGGCGTCGAGGTGTTCTCGGCGGGCGACTTCGAGGGCGGCGACGGCGCCGAGGATCTGGTACTGCGCGATCCGCAGCGCGGCGTCTACAAGCGCCTCATCCTCAAGGACAATCGCGTCAAGGGCGCGGTGCTCTATGGCGATGCACGCGACGGCGCCTGGTACTTCGAGCTGATCAGCGAGAACCGCGACATCAGCACGATCCGCAACCGTCTGTTGTTCGGCCGTGAATTCGCCCAGCGCGACTAGTCGCGCGATAAGGATTGCGATGTCTTTTCTGGAAACGGAAAGCTCGTGGGTTCGCCGGCGAGTCTATCGGCGGGCTGCGCCTGTTGTCATGATGGCGGCCCCATGAGTTCGGTCGCCACCACTTGCCCCTACTGCGGCGTCGGCTGCGGCGTACTGGCGCGTGCCGATGCGCGGCCGGTCGCCGGCGACGGCGCGCATCCGGCCAATCTCGGCCGGCTGTGCGTCAAGGGCAGCGCGCTGGCCGAGACCCTCGTCGAGCAGAACCGCCTGCTGCATCCGATGATCCGCCAGAGCGGCCTGGGCACTCCCGAGGCCATGCGCCGCGCCGGCTGGGACGAGGCCCTGGATCTGGTGGCGCGCCGTTTTGCGCACACCATCGAGGCCTACGGCCCGGACAGCGTCGCCTTCTATGTCTCCGGCCAGCTGCTGACTGAAGACTATTACGTCGCCAACAAGCTGATGAAGGGCTTCATCGGCTCGGCCAACATCG
>CBINNP010000185.1:0-7249 GCA_966252075.1 uncultured Solimonas sp. | reverse complement strand
CCCCGGCCTGGTAGACCTGCACCTCTTCGTCGGAATCCAGACGGCAGGTCATCGGCACTTCCAGCTTCTCGCCGTTCCTGCGCGTGACCACCAGCGTCAGCGTCGTGCGCGGCGCCAGATTGCCGACGACGTCATAGGTTTCGGTGCCGTCGATGGCGAGCGTCAGGCGCGTCGTGCCCGGCTTGAACTCCAGCGGCAGCACACCCATGCCGATCAGGTTGGTGCGATGAATGCGCTCGAAGCCTTCGGCGGCGATCACTTCGACGCCGGCCAGACGCACGCCCTTCGCCGCCCAGTCGCGCGAACTGCCCTGCCCGTAGTCGGCGCCGGCGATGATGATCAGCGGCTGCTTGCGATCCATGTAGGTTTCGATCGCTTCCCACATGCGCATGAGCTTGCCGTCCGGCTCGACGCGCGCCAGCGAACCCTTCTTCACCTTGCCGTCAACCACGGCCATTTCGTTGACGAGTTGCGGGTTGGCGAAGGTCGCGCGCTGCGCGGTGAGGTGATCGCCGCGGTGCGTCGCATAGCTGTTGAAGTCCTCTTCCGGCAGACCCATCTTGTGCAGGTACTCGCCCGCCGCCGAGTCCATCAGGATCGCGTTCGACGGCGAGAGGTGATCGGTGGTGATGTTGTCCGGCAGCACCGCGAGCGGACGCAGGTTCTTCAGCGTGCGTTCGCCGGCCAGCGCGCCTTCCCAGTACGGCGGGCGGCGGATGTAGGTCGACATCGGCCGCCAGTCGTAGAGCGGCTTGATGCCGCTGGTGTCCTCGCGCGTGATCTTGAACATCGGCTCGTAGACGGCGCGGAAGTGTTCCGGCTTGACGCTCTTGGCGATCACCGCGTCGATTTCCGCGTCGCTCGGCCAGATGTCCTTGAGGCGGACTTCCTTACCCTGGCTGTCGACGCCGAGCACGTCCTTCTCGATGTCGAAGCGCACGGTGCCGGCGATCGCGTAGGCAACGACCAGCGGCGGTGAGGCCAGAAACGCCTGCTTCGCATACGGATGGATACGGCCGTCGAAGTTGCGGTTGCCGGACAGCACGGCGGTGGCGTACAGGTCGCGGGCTATGATCTCCTGCTGGATCTTCGGATCGAGCGCGCCGGACATGCCGTTGCAGGTGGTGCAGGCAAACGCGACGATGCCGAAGCCGAGCTGTTCGAGTTCCGGCAGCAGCCTGGCCTCTTGCAGATACAGCTGCACCGCCTTCGATCCGGGCGCCAGCGAGGTCTTGACCCAGGGCTTGCGCGACAGACCGCGGGCATTGGCATTGCGTGCGAGCAGGCCGGCGGCGATGACGTTGCGCGGGTTCGAGGTGTTGGTGCACGAGGTGATCGCGGCGATGATCACCGCGCCATCGGGCATCAGACCCTTGGCTTCTTCGGCGCGCGCCGCTGCGAGCTGCGCGCTGCTGGCGATGCCGCGCTCTTCGAGCGCGCTGACCGGCAGACGCTTGTGCGGGTTGGACGGACCGGCGAGGTTGCGCACCACGGTGCTGAGATCAAACTTCAGCACGCGCTCGTACTCGGCGGTTTTCAGATCATCGGCCCAGAGGCCGGTGGTCTTGGCATAGTGTTCGACGAGCTTGACCTGGTCGGCGTCGCGGCCAGTCAGCTTCAGATAGTCGATGGTGTTGCTGTCGATGAAGAACATCGCCGCGGTCGCGCCGTATTCCGGCGCCATGTTGGAGATCGTCGCGCGGTCGCCGAGCGTCAGCGCGCTGGCGCCTTCGCCGTAGAACTCCAGATACGCGCCGACGACTTTTTCCTTGCGCAGGAATTCGGTCAGCGCGAGCACCACGTCGGTGGCGGTGATGTTCGGCTGCGGCTTGCCGCTGAGTTCCACGCCGACGATATCCGGCAGGCGCATCCACGAGGCGCGGCCGAGCATGACGTTCTCGGCTTCCAGACCACCGACGCCGATCGCGATGACGCCGAGCGCATCGACGTGCGGCGTGTGGCTGTCGGTACCGACGCAGGTGTCCGGGAACGCCACGCCGTCCTGCGTGTAGATCACCGGCGACATCCGCTCCAGATTGATCTGATGCATGATGCCGTTGCCGGCCGGAATCACGTCGACGTTCTTGAACGACTTCTTGGTCCACTCGATGAAGTGGAAACGGTCTTCGTTGCGGCGATCCTCGATCGCGCGGTTCTTCGCAAACGCATCCTTGTCGAAGCCCGGCGCCTCCACCGCCAGCGAGTGATCGACGATCAGCTGCACCGGCACCACCGGGTTCACTTTGGCCGGATCACCGCCCTGATCGGCAATCGCATCGCGCAGACCGGCAAGGTCGACGAGCGCGGTCTGGCCGAGGATGTCGTGGCACACGACACGCACCGGGAACCACGGGAAGTCGAGATCACGCTTGCGCTCGATCAGCTGGCCGAGGTACGCGTTGATCTTCTCTGGCTCACCCTTGCGCACCAGATTCTCGGCGTGCACGCGCGCGGTGTACGGCAGCGTGGCGTACGCACCCGGCTTGATCGCATCGACCGCGGCGCGGGCGTCGTAGTAGTCGAGCTGGGTGCCCGGGAGATTCCTGCGGTAGGCGGTGTTGGTCATGGCTTGGCGATACGGTGATGCCTGGCGGCGTGACAAAACGATCGTAGTCGCAGGGCGGGAGAAGCGCGCAAGCGCGCATCCCGCCGCGCATGGCGGGATACGCCGCGTTGCGGCTTCTCCCGCCCTACGGTCTTGTTTACTTGCGGTCTTTAATCGGCACGAACTTCAGATCTTCCGGGCCGACGTAGTTCGCCGACGGCCGGATGATCTTGCCGTCGATGCGCTGCTCAATGACGTGCGCGCTCCAGCCGGAGGTACGGGCAATCACGAACAGCGGCGTGAACATGTCGGTCGGCACGCCCATCACGTGGTAGCTGACGGCGCTGAACCAGTCGAGGTTGGGGAACATCTTCTTGATGTCCCACATCACCGTTTCCAACCGCTCGGCGATGTCGAACATCTTGGTGCTGCCGGCTTCCTTCGAGAGATCCAGCGCGACCTGCTTGATCACCTTGTTGCGCGGATCGGCGATCGTGTAGACCGGGTGGCCGAAGCCGATCACGACTTCCTTCTTCTCGACGCGCGCCCTGATGTCGGCTTCCGCCTCGTCCGGATTGTCGTAGCGCTTCTGGATCTCGAAGGCCACTTCATTGGCGCCGCCGTGCTTCGGTCCACGTAGCGCGCCGATGCCGCCGGCGATACAGGAGTACATGTCGGATCCGGTGCCGGCGATGACGCGCGAGGTGAACGTCGAGGCGTTGAACTCGTGCTCGGCGTACAGCACCAGCGAGGTGTGCATGGCCTTGACCCACGAGGCCTTGGGCTTCTCGCCGTGCAGCAGGTGCAGGAAGTGACCGCCGATCGAATCCTCGTCCGAGGCTTCGACGTCGATGATGCGGCCGTTGTAGGCGTAGTGATACCAGTACAGCAGCATCGAGCCGAGGCAGGCCATCAGCTTGTCGGCGATGTCGCGCGCGCCGGCGTGATTGTGGTCATCCTTCTCCGGCTTGACACAGCCGAGCACCGAGACGCCGGTACGCATCACGTCCATCGGATGCGCCGACGGCGGCAGCTGCTCGAGCGCGGTCTTCACCGCCGCCGGCAGGCCACGCAGCGATTTCAGCTTGGTCTTGTACGCGGCCAGCTCGGACGCGGTCGGCAGCTTGCCGTGCACCAGCAGGTGCGCGATCTCTTCGAACTCGCACTGCGCGGCGACATCAAGGATGTCGTAGCCGCGATAGTGCAGATCGTTGCCGCTGCGGCCGACGGTGCACAGCGCGGTGTTGCCGGCGGCAGTGCCGCTCAGTGCAACGGATTTCTTCGGCTTGAAGCCTGCGGCGGTCGTCGTTTCGCTCATCTTGGTTTCCTCCGGCTGGAAAGGTGTGGCTTACTTTTTCTTGCTGGCAAACAGCGCGTCGAGCTTGTTCTCGAACGCGTGGTAACCGATGCGGTCGTACAGCTCCGCGCGTGTCTGCATCAGCTCGATCACGTCCTTCTGATGGCCATTGCTGCGGATCGAGGTATACACCGCCTCGGCGGCCTTGTTGGCGGCGCGGAACGCGGACAGCGGATAGAGCTGGATGGCGACGCCGACGCTCGCCAGTTCCTCGCGCGTGAACAAGGGCGTGGCGCCGAACTCGGTGATGTTGGCGAGCATCGGCACCTTCACCGCGTCGACGAACTTCTTGTAGGTCGGCAGATCGTAGGCGGCCTCGGCGAAGATCGCGTCGGCGCCGGCCTCGACGTAGGCGATGGCGCGCTCGATCGCCGCGTCGACGCCTTCGGCCTGGATCGCGTCGGTGCGCGCGATCAGGAAGAAGTCCGGATCGGTCTTGGCATCCGCAGCCGCTCGCACGCGGTCGACCATCTCTTCCTTGCTGACGATCTCCTTGCCCGGACGATGACCGCAGCGCTTGGCGCCGACCTGGTCCTCGATATGACAGGCGGCGCCGCCGGCCTTGATCAGGGTCTTGATCGTGCGCTCGATGTTGAAGGCGCTGGCGCCGAAGCCGGTGTCGATGTCGACCAGCAGCGGCAGATCGCAGACGTCGGTGATGCGGCGCACATCGACGAGCACGTCGTCGAGATTGTTGATGCCCAGATCCGGCAGGCCAAGGCTGCCGGCGGCGACACCGCCGCCCGACAGGTAGATCGCCTTGAAGCCGGCGCGCTGCGCGAGCAGGGCGTGATTGGCATTGATGGCGCCGATCACCTGCAGCGGTTTTTCGGCGGCGAGGGCGGCGCGGAATCTCTTACCGGGGCTTGCGATGCTCATGCGGTGTCCTTTTCGTGCGGGCCGGGCGGCGGGCGGGCGGGTGCTGCGCCGCAGGGTGTCGAGGGCGCGTACTCTGGCACCGAAGCATCTATTGATCAATCTTGATCGATAGAGTCAATATAACGGCATGAATCCTCTTGTCCTCCCGCCGTGAGCGCCGAATACCTCGGCGCCACCGAAGCCGCCGCCCGCCTCGGCGTCAGCCTCGCCACGCTGTACGCCTATGTGAGCCGCGGCCAGATCCATGCGCGTCAGGGCGAGGGCAAGCGCAGCCAATATTTAGCGCAGGACATCGAGCGGCTGATCGCCCGACGTCAGGCTGGCCGCGGCGCCGCGCAGGGCGCCGCGCACAGCCTTGCCTGGGGCCTGCCGGTGCTGGAAACGCAGATCTCGCTGATTCGCCCGGACGGCCATTTCTACCGCGGCCGGCCGGTCGCCGAGCTGATCGACGCCGGCGCCACGCTCGAGGACGCCGCACGCTTGCTGTGGGACTGCGGCGATCACGATCCGTTTGCGCTGCCGCCGCCGGCCGCCTGGCCGCCGGCCGTGCGCGCGTTGCTGAACCAGCGCGAACTGCCGTCGCTGGAACGCACGGCGGCCGCGCTGCCGCTGCTGACGCTGGGTTCGGCCCGCAACCTCGCCGATCCGCAGACGCGACGCGACAGCGCCGCCGCGCTGCTGCGCCAGACCACCGCGCTGCTGGCAGGCGCAACGCGGCCGAGCGCGCAGCCCGCGCACCGCGTGATCGCCGAGGCGCTGCGCCCTGACGAGCCGGCGCTGGCCGAACTGATCCGCATCGCCCTGCTGCTGTGTGCGGATCACGAGCTCAATGCCTCCGCCTTCGCCTCGCGGGTGGTCGCCTCCACCGGCGCCAGCCTGCACATGGCCGTGGCCGCCGGCCTCGCCGCGCTGTCCGGCCCCGAGCATGGCGGCGCTACCGCACGCGCCTATGCCTTCCTGCGCGCGGCACGCGGCAGTGACTCCATGCAGCGCTACGTGCTCGCACACCTGCAACGTGGCGAAACGCTGCCGGCATTCGGCCACCCGCTGTACCCGCAGGGCGATCCGCGAGCCGCGCTGCTACTGAAAAAGATGGGGGAGCTGCGCTCGCGACCAGCCGAATACGCGCGCGTGCGCGAGCTGATCGACACGGCCCAGGAGGCGACTGGCAAGGCACCGAGTACCGACGTCGCCCTCGCCGCGCTGGCCGACGTCTACGACCTCGGTGTCGAGGGCGGCCTGATCCTGTTCGCCGCCGGCCGCGTCGCCGGCTGGCTCGCGCATGCGCTGGAGCAGCAGGCCGGCGGCGGCCTGATCCGCCCACGCGCGAGCTACGTGGGCCTGCCGCCGGAAACCGAGCCCGGCACCGAACGACCGCGACGCGGCAAGTAGGGGGGACCGCCCAGCGCGCCGCAAGAAGCGGCGGTTCGCTACCAGATCAGTAGCGCCGCGCCCCAGGTCATGCCGCCGCCGACGGCTTCCAGCAGCACGCGCTGGCCCGGCTTGATGCGGCCGTCGCGGACGGCGGTGTCGAGCGCCAGCGGCACCGACGCGGCCGAGGTGTTGCCCTGATGCTCGACGGTGGTGACGATGCGCTCGCGCGGCATGCCCAGCTTGTCGGCGGTGGCCTGGATGATGCGGATGTTGGCCTGGTGCGGCACCAGCCAGTCTATGTCGTTGCCGCTGAGATTGTTGGCGGCCAGCGCCTCGCGGCAGACGTCGCCGAGCGCCTTGACGGCAAACTTGAAGACTCCGGGCCCGTCCATGTAGACGAAGGCGCGGCCGTCGATGCCGCCGTTGTGGACGCTGCCCGGCACGTTGAGGATGTGGCTCTGGCTGCCGTCGGCGTGCAGATGCGTGGACAGGATGCCCGGCGTCTGGCTCTGCTTGAGCACCACGGCGCCGGCGCCGTCGCCGAACAGCACGCAGGTGCGGCGGTCGCTCCAGTCGAGCAGCCGCGAAAACACTTCGGCGCCGATCACCAGCGCGCACTTGGACTGGCCGCTGGCGACGAACTTGTCGGCTACCGCCAGCGCGTAGACGAAGCCGGTGCAAACCGCCTGCACGTCGAAGGCTGCGCCCTGCCTGACGCCGAGCTTGTGTTGCAGCAAGGCCGCAGTCGACGGGAACACCATGTCCGGCGTGGTGGTGGCGACAACGATCAGGTCGATCTCGTCGACGCTGACGCCGGCCGCCTCGATCGCGCGCAGGCTGGCCTGCAGCGCCAGATCCGAAGTCTTTTCATGGTCCGCGGCGACATGCCGGCTGCGGATGCCGGTGCGCGAGAAGATCCACTCGTCGGAAGTCTCGATGCGGGTCTCAAGCTCCTGATTGCTCAGGGACTTGGCCGGCAGATAGCTACCCGTGCCGACGATTCGCGAATACGCCATGGAAGTCTCTAAACGGAAGTCAAAAGGCCGTACGCTGCGGCCGAAAGGGCGCCATCTTACCGTGCCGCGCGGCTCCGG
>CBINNP010000184.1:0-7409 GCA_966252075.1 uncultured Solimonas sp. | reverse complement strand
TTGCGCTGCGATGGCTGTTGCCTGCCTTGCAAGCGCGGCGCCCGCGCAGACCGTCTTCAGCCGCGCGCGCCGATCAGCAGCGTGGTGATGCCGATGACGATGAACACCGCCGCCGCTGTGTAGCGGATCGGCTTCAGCGGCAGTTTCGCCGCCAGCGCAGCGCCGAGAAAGATCACCGGCACGTCGGCCAGCATCATGCCGGCCGTGGTGCCGGCCACCACCGGCAGCAGCGCGTCGAAGCGCGCCGCCAGCAGCGTGGTGGCGATCTGTGTCTTGTCGCCGATCTCGGCGACAAAGAAGCTCACCGCGGTGACGACGAAGGCATTGCCGGTGCGCTGGCCCTCGCCTTCATCGATCTCGTCGGCCTTCAGCGCCCACAGGCCAACCGCGATGAACAGGCCGCCGATGATCCACGGCAGCCAACCCGGATCGAGCACGCCGCGCAGCCAGCCGCCGAGCACGCCGGCGAGCGCATGATTGAACACGGTGGCGACGAGGATGCCGGCGATCAGCGCGGCCGGCTTGCGAAAGCGCGTGGCGAGAATCAGCGCCAGCAGCATGGTCTTGTCGCCGATCTCGCCGATCAGCACCGCGCCGCAGGACACCAGGAAAGCTTCCATCGACAACTCCTAGAGCCGGGCATCGGACAAGACCGGACCGACGAGACACGCCCGGCACGGCGCCTCGCTGGTCCTGGTCTCGCCACGCCGCAGGCCTGTTGCAGGCCTGCAGCTCGGTCGCGCCATGGGTCGCCGAAACGGGTCGGTGACACCAAGTATGTTGACGCGGCCCCTCGTCAGCCCATGTCGGTACCCATGGCAGCGAGGCGGCTACTCCCCAAAATCGGCCGGCAGCCTACCCCAAAGCGAAGTGCCGCGAAAGCGGCGGCGGTGGCCTGCACCGCGCTTTTGTACAATCCGCGCCCGCACCCGAGGTCTGTCGTTCGATGAAAACCCATCTGCAGGAACTGCTCGCCGCCGCGCTCGACTCGCTATGGTCCGCCGGAATCGAGGCGCCGCGTCCGGCGATCCAGCTCGATGCGACCAAGGACGCCAAGTTCGGCGATTTCCAGACCAACCTCGCGCTGCAGCTCGCCAAGCCGCTCGGCAAGCCGCCGCGCGCGGTCGCCGAGGCGCTGGTGAAGGCACTGCCGGACTCGGCACATGTCACCAAGGTCGAGATCGCCGGTCCGGGCTTCATCAACTTCTTCCTCAAGCGCGATGCCTTCCAGAGCATCGTCGCCAGCGTGCTCGACCAGGGCGCCGCCTATGGCCGCGACGATTCCGGCGCCAAGGGCCGCATCATGGTGGAGTTCGTCTCCGCCAACCCGACCGGGCCGATGCACGTCGGCCACGGCCGCAACGCCGCCTATGGCGATTCGATCGCCAAGCTGCTGGCGGCGACCGGCTGGACGGTCTGGCGCGAGTACTACATCAACGACGCCGGTCGCCAGGTCGACGTGCTCGCCACCAGTGTCTGGGTTCGCTATCTGCAGGCCGGCGGCGAAGGCATCGAGGTCGCGCGTCGCGGCTATCCGGCCGACTACATCAAGCGCACCGCCGAGAAGCTGCGCGCCGCGCATGGTGCCGCCTTCCACAAGCCCGCAGCCGACGTGCTGGATGGCCTGCCGCCGGACGCAGCGACGCCGGATAAGGCCACCGACGAGCAGAAGGACGCCGCCAAAACGCAGCAGGAACGCTATCTGGACGCGCTGATCGAGCGCGCCAAGGCCCTGCTCGGCGATGGCTATGCGCAGATCCAGCGCGCCGCCCTCGACGACCAGCTGGCGCTGATCAAGAAGACGCTCGGCGACTTCCAGGTCGAGTTCGATCAGTGGTCGTCGGAAGCGGCGCTGGTCAAATCCGGCATGGTGCAAAAGGCCCTGGCGCGGCTCGCCGACAAGGGCCTGAGCTACGAGCAAGGCGGCGCGCTGTGGATGCGCACCGAAGCCTTCGGCGATGAAAAGGACCGCGTGCTGGTCAAGGCCGACGGCGCCGCCACCTATTTCTGCAACGACCTCGCCTACCACGTCGACAAACTCGACCGCGGCTGGCCGATCCTGATGGACGTCTGGGGCGCCGATCACCACGGCTACATCGCCCGCGTGCGCGCGGCGATCGAGGCGCTGACCGAGCGCCGCGACGCGCTCAACGTCCAGCTGATCCAGTTCGTCACGCTGTCGAGCGGCCGCATGGGCAAGCGCTCCGGCAACTTCGTGACCTTGCAGGATCTGATCGACGAGGCCGGCGCCGACGCGACGCGCTTCTTCTACCTGATGCGCTCGCATGACCAGCATCTGGAATTCGACATTGACCTGGCGCGCTCGCAGTCCAACGACAACCCGGTGTACTACGTACAGTACGCACACGCCCGTATTCACAGCGTGTTCGCGCAGCTGCGCGACAAGGGCGGTTCGTGGAATGCCGACGATGCCAAGAAGGCCCTGCACCGCCTCGACAACGAGCACGAGAAGGCGCTGCTGACCCTGCTCGGCCGCTATCCGGACATGCTGCGCAAGGCCGCCGCCGCCTACACGCCGCATACGGTCGCCTTCTATCTGCGCGATCTCGCCGAAGCCCTGCACAGTTACTACAACCAGCACCGCTTCCTGGTCGACGATGCCGAGCTGCAGGCGGCGCGCCTGGGTCTGGCGATGGCGATTGCGCAGGTACTGCGCAACGGCCTGAGCATCCTCGGCGTCAGCGCGCCGGAAAAGATGGCCGAGAAGAACTAGGGCCTGTTAACGCGATGGCCGCCGCTGTGACGGAGACCCCAGTGGAATTGACTGGGGCGCAGCGCAAGGAAGGACGAGCGCGGTGTACTGGACGTACACGAGCGAGTTCTGACGCCGCGATGCGCCAAAACGGTCCCGCCCCTTCGGGGTGCCACCCGCTTTGCGGCCATGCGGCGTTGCTCCTCAGTCATTTGGAACCACCAAATTCCCTCGTCGCGCCTTGCCTGGCCGCAAAACGGGTGGCATCACAGCGGCGGCCATCGCGTTAACAGGCCCTAGAAGAACCCGCACCGAAACACGGTGCAGATCACGCGGACGGTGCTGCCGGGCATCGCCGCCCGCGTGTTTTTCATGACAGACTGCAGCCACGCCGGCAGCGACGCCGCGCCCCGATCCAGACCCCATGGCAAGAGACTACGCACAGCGCGGCAACGGCGGCCGCCGGCAAGCCAAGAGCAAGAAGAGCAGCGGCGGTGTGCCGGGCTGGATCTGGTTGCTGGCAGGCCTGTCGTTCGGCCTGGCGGTCGCAGCGTTCGTCTATATCCGGCGGCCGATGGACCACACCCTGAGCCCGCAGCAGACCGCGGCGACGGCCGATGCCAGGACCGAGCCGGCACCGGCGGCGACGAGCGAGCGCAAGCCCAAGCCCAAGGCCTTGCCGCTGCCTCCGAAGGAGAAGGACCGCTTCACGTTCTACGAGATCCTCAAGAATCAGGAAGTGGTGATGCCGCCGGAAGAGGCCAAGGCCAAGCAGCCGCCGCGCGCGGCGGGCGGCGGCAGCTACGTGATCCAGGTCGCCTCGTTCCGCTCGCAGGAGGAAGCCGACAAGCAGAAGGCCAGCCTGGCACTGCTCGGCGTCGAGTCGCGGATCGAGAGCGTGACGATCGACGGCAAGGATACTTTCTACCGCGTCCGCGTCGGTCCCGACCGCGACTGGGCCCGGGTGCAGACGACCATGTCTCGGCTGGAGGCCAACGGCATCCAGGCGCTGCTGGTGAAGCTGCAGTAAGCCGGACCTTCAGGTCTTGCGGCCGCCGAGCAGCAGCAGGCCGACGCCGATCGCGATCACGCCGCCGCTGAGCCAGGTCGGGATCGCGAACTTCTCCTTCTCGTCGACCGACAGTTCGAGCCCGCCGATCTTGGCGGTATGCGTTTGCTTGGTGTACGAGATCTGCTTGTACGACAGGCCTGCGGCGCCGGCGACGATCAGCACGATGCCGAGAATGCGTAGTGCGGTCATGAAACTCCCCCAGTGGTGCGGCCGCGCCGGATGCGGGCGGCGGTTGTGGACGCGGCAGCATCGCCAGCGCCGATGAATTCAGACTGAGCCGCTGCGCGATTGCAGATCGGGCGGCGGCCAGGCCGGCGGCCAAGTCGGCGGTGCCCGCGCCGGATCGAGCCGATAGTAATCGGCCAGCAGCGCATACAGCTCGGCGTGATGCTGGCGCATCTCAAGCGGCCGCTGCAGGAAAGCCTCCGTCACCACGCCGAAGAACTCGCCGGGGCTCTCGGCGCCATACGGGTCCAGCACCAGCGGCCGGCGATGGCGCTGCAGGCGCTCGTATTCGCGCTGCATCACCGCCGCCCAGCGCGTGTAGTCGGTCAGCCGCGGCGCGCCCTCGGTATGCGGCGCCTCGTCGTCGAGCTGATGCGCAAACTCGTGGGCGACGACGTTGACCGGGTCGCCGCTCAGCGCCGCCTGCACGTCGGTCCACGACAGCAGCACGCGGTCGCCCTGCCAGGATTCGCCGATCTGCTCGACCGGCGCGTCGTCGACCAGCCCCAGTTCGTCCGGCTCCTGGTGGTGGACGAGAAAGGCGCCCGGGTAGACCAGCACGCTGTCGATCGCCGGGAACACCTCGGCGTCGTCGCGCAGGATCAGCAGGCAGGCCAGGCCGGCGATCGCCAGGCGCATCTCGTCGCTGACCGTGAGGCCGTCGCAGCCGATGAAGCGCTTGCGGCGCAGGAAGGTCTCGACCTGCGTGAAGTAGCGCTCGCGCAGCGCCTCCGGTACCGCCGACATCTGCGGAATCAGCAGCGGCAATTGCTGCCGCCAGTTGTCGGGCAGCGCTGCCGCGAGCCGAGGTCGTGGCCGCAGCAGCAGCCAGCCGGCGCCGATGACGAGCGCCAGCAGTGCGGCGCCGGCGACCGCGCTCAGCATCGCCGGCACCGCGTGGCCGCGAGCCTCAGCTGATGACGGTCGGCGTCGGCGTGGCGTCCGCCGCCAGCGGATCGGGGCCGTAGGCATTGGGTCCGTCGCTGCCCTTCAGGCAACCGCATTCGACGAAGGCCCAGATGCCGCCGATGATCGGAATCAGGCCGATCAGGATCCACCAGCCGCTCTTGCCGCGATCGTGCCAGCGCTTGATCGAGACGATGATCGACGGGTAGATCGCCGCCAGCAGGAACAGCAGCGTGAACACGCCCAGGCCCAGGATCGCGTCCAGGATGGAGGCGACCACGAAGCCGGCAATGTAGACCAATGCGAACGCCCAATAACGCTGGCGGTTGATCCGGCCCTCGTAGTTCAGCAGGAACGGTTTGCTCAAGACTTCTGCAAAGTTCATCGCAGCCCCCCGGATGAAGACCGGCTGATGCCGGCCGGCCCAGTGTAGGCGCCGCCGCGCATCGCCGCCGTGACGGCTTACCAGAAACCCGTAGGTTTGTCCGGATCGTTTTCGTCATCCGTGGTGGGCTTCGGGGGCGACAGGCGCCGCTGGCGGTAATGCGAGACCGCGCGCAGCGTCGCAAAGGGGCCGACGATCAGGACCACCACCAGGATCAGAATGCCGATCAGCGTGCCGTTCATATCGATCTCCGGTCGTGACGTCCATCGCCAGGCTGCGAGCGCGGCGCTTTACAAGGGCTGAAGCTTGGCGAAGCTCAGCATCAGCCACTTGGTGCCGTCATTCTTGAAGCGCACCTCGACGCGCGTGCGCTCACCATCGCCGTCGAAGGCCAGCACGGTGCCGTCGCCGAACTTGTCGTGACGGACCTGCTGGCCGAGCCGCAGGCCCTGCGGTCCCGTACTGCCGCCGAGCATCGACGGCGTGATGGTCTGCCGCTGCAGCGGCGGCTCGTAGCGGCTGCCGCGGTAGTCGCCGCGGCCGCCACCGCCGCCCTCGCCGAAGCCGCGCGCGCCCTCGCGCGCATAGGCGCGCTGTGCGAACGCCGGCCGCGTCAGCTGCGCGCGCGGGCGCGTCTCGTGGATGCAGGCCTGCGGAATCTCCTTGAGGAACATCGACGGCGCGTGGATCTGCTCGACACCGTGCAGGCGCCGCGTCTCGGCGTAGCTCATGTACAGCTGGCGCCGCGCGCGCGTGATGCCGACGTAGCAGAGCCGGCGCTCCTCTTCGAGATTGCCTTCATCGGTGGAGCGCGAGCTGGGGAACAGGCCGTTCTCCATGCCGACCATGAAGACGATCGGGAATTCCAGACCCTTGGCGGCATGCAGCGTCATCAGCTGCACGCAGTCCTCGCCGAGCCCCGCCTGCTGCTCGCCGGCTTCCAGCGCCGCGTGCGTGAGGAATTCGGTCAGCGGATCGGCGCGCGGCATCTCGCCTTCCTCCGGCGGCGCGGCTTCCACGCGCGGCTCGAAGCTGCGTGTCGCGCTGATCAGTTCGTCGAGGTTTTCAAGCCGCGCTTCGGCTTGTTCGCCCTTCTCTTTCTTGAAGTGCTCGCGCAGGCCGCTGCGCTCGATCACGCGCTCGGTCGCGCGCGACAGCGCCACCGCCTTGGTTTCGGCGGCCAGCGATTCGATCAGCGCGCAGAACTGCTGCAGGTTGCCGGCCGAGCGGCCCAGCGCCGCGGCGCCCTGCGTCGCCGCGCTCCACAGCGAACTGCCGGATTCCCGCGCCAGGCCGCGCAGCTTCTCCACCGTTGTCGCGCCGATGCCGCGCGCCGGGGTGTTGACCGCGCGTTCGAAGCTGACATCGTCGTGGCGGTTGTGCAGCAGGCGCAGGTAGGCCAGCGCGTCCTTGATTTCCTGGCGCTCGAAGAAGCGCAGGCCGCCGTAGATGCGGTACGGCAACCGCGCGCGGATCAGCGTTTCTTCCAGCACGCGCGACTGCGCGCCGGTGCGGTAGAGGATCGCCAGGTCCGAATGGCGGCAGCGGCCGTCGAGATGCTCCTTGATGCGGTTGACGACGAATTCCGCCTCGTCGTACTCATTGAATGCCGCGTACAGCTGGATCGGCTCGCCCTCGTTGCCGTCGGTCCACAGCTCCTTGCCGAGGCGGCCGGCGTTCTTGGCGATCAGGCCGTTGGCGGCCGACAGGATGGTGCTGGTGGAGCGGTAGTTCTGTTCCAGCCGCACCGTTTCCAGGTCGCGGAAATCGCGGCCGAGCTTGAGCATGTTGTCGACGCGGGCTCCGCGCCAGCTGTAGATCGACTGATCGTCGTCGCCGACCGCGAACAGCACGCCGCTGTCGCCGGCCAGCACCCGCAGCCAGTCGTACTGCAGCTTGTTGGTGTCCTGGAACTCGTCGACGAGGATGTGGCGGAAGCGGCGGCGGTAGTGCTGCTGGATCGCCGGATCGTCGCGCGTCAGCTCGTAGGCGCGCAGCAGCAGCTCGGAGAAATCGACCACGCCCTGGCGATCGCACTGTGCCTGGTAGGCGGTGTAGATGCGCACGAACTGGCGCTGCGTGAAATCGCTGCTTGCCGGGCCCTCGTC
>CBINNP010000183.1:0-7416 GCA_966252075.1 uncultured Solimonas sp. | reverse complement strand
CCTTCATCGGCGGCGGCGGTGATCCGGTCGTCGCCAAGGTCGGCGGCGAGAAGATCCACGAGTCGCAGTTCCGCCAGAACTACGAGCAGCGCTACCAGCAATACCTGCAGCTGATGGGCGAGAACTTCCGCGCCGATCAGTTCGACGCCGAGCGCTTCCGCAACAGCGTGCTCGACGACATGACGCAGGAATCGATGCTGCGCCAGTACACCGAGGACGCCGGCTACGGCGCCAACGACACCGTGCTGTTCCGCGCCATCACGACGATTCCGGCCTTCCAGGTCGACGGCAAGTTCGACGCCAATGCCTACAAGGCCGCGCTGGCCAACCAGGGGCTGACGCCGGAGCGCTTCGAGGCCCAGCTGCGGCAGTCGCTGGAGATCGACCAGATGCGCGAGGCGGTGGTCGATACCGCCTTTATGACGCCGGTGGAAGTGCGGCAGCTGCTGCAACTGGCGGGGCGGACGCGCGAGGCAGCCTACGCGCTGTTCCCGCTGTCGGCCTACCAGGGCAAGCTCAGCGTCAGCGATGACGAAGCCAGGTCGCGCTATGACGAGACCAAGGAGCAGTACATGGCGCCGGAGCGCATCAAGCTCGCTTATGTCGAGCTGGCGCCGGACACCGCGGGCGAGGTCGCCACGCCATCGGCGGAGGTGCTCAAGACGCTCTACGACGCCGAGAAGGACAGCCGCTTCACCAGCGCGGAAGAGCGCAAGGTCCGTCACCTTCTGGTTGGTTTCGGTGCCGACAAGAGCGCCGCCGAGAAGAAGGCCGAGGGTTTCGCCGAGCAGCTCAAGAACGGCGCCGACTTTGCCGCGCTGGCCAAGGCCAGCTCCGACGATGCCGGTTCCAAGGCGGCGGGCGGCGAGATCGGCTGGCTGCGCCGCGGGCAGATGCCGGACAGCTTCGAAAAGGCGCTGTGGTCACTGAAGGCCGGTGAGACCAGCAAGCCGGTCGAGACCGAGTTCGGCTGGCACCTGATTCATGTCGACGAGATCAAGGCGCCGACGGCGCGGCCGTTCGACGACGCCGAAGTGCAGAGCGAACTGGTCGAGCTGTACCGCAACCGCGAGCGGCAAAAGCACTTCCAGGAAGTCAGCGAGAAGTTCGAGCAGCTGGCGTTCGAGAATCCGGCTTCGCTGGACGCGGTGGCCAAGGAACTCAAGCTGCCGGTGCAGACCAGCGACTGGCTGACGCGCGCCGGTGGCAGCGGCATCGCCGCCACGGCGGCGGTGCAGCAGGCAGCGTTCTCGCCCGAAGTGCTCAAGGACGGCGAGAACAGCAAGCCGATTGCGGTCGGCGAGAACAAGCTGGTGGTGGTGCGCAAGGCCGAGTACGAGGCGCCGCGCCAGCGCAGCTTCGATGAGGTGGCGGCGCAGGTGCGCAGCCAGTTGCAGGACGACAAGGCCAAGGCCCAGGTACTGGCCGAGGCGCAGGCCGCGCTCAAGGCCGTGCAGGATGGCAAGACGCTGGAGGAGGCGATCGCCGGCAAGAATGCCCAGATCAAGAGCCTCGGCCAGGTTCGTCGTGACGATCGCAGCGTCGATCCGGCGCTGGTCGCCGAGCTGTTCAAGCTGCCGCGCCCGGCTTCGGGCAAGCAGAGCTTTGCTCAGGTGCAGCTGGGCAGCGGCGATGTCGCGGTGCTGGCGCTGAGCAGCGTCGACACGCCCTCGGCCAGCGAGGTCCAGGCCGCCGAGGCGCAGCGCTTCTCGCAGCTGGCGGCCGGCATGGAGTTCCAGGCCTACCGCAATCGCATCGCCAGCCAGCTCAAGGTCGAGCGCGTCAACGCGCCGCAGGCCCCGGCCGATCCGACGCAGTAAATCGCCGGCGCAGGCCGCGGCCCCGGTGGGCGCCATGCGCCTGCCCGGTCACGGGTCCGAGCCGTTCATGGTTCAATGCGCCATGAACGGCTTTTTTGTGCGCCCATGAAACTGCGACTGAAATTGCATTGGCAGATCCTGATCGCGCTGGCGCTCGCGGTGATCGCCGGGCGCCTGTTCGGCGATTCGGCGGCGCTGCTCACGACCTGCGAATTCCTCGGCACGCTGTTCCTCAATGCGCTGAAGATGATCATCGTGCCGCTGATCATCGCCTCGATCATCAGCGGCATTTCCTCGCTGAGTGGCCATGCGCTTGGTCGCATCGGCCTGAGCACCTTGCTGTTCTATCTGGGTACCGGCTTTCTGGCCATCTGCACCGGCCTGCTCCTGGTCAACGTATTGGCGCCCGGCATCGTCGACGGTGTGCCGGCCGGCCAGATGATGGGCCTGTCCGCCGATGCGCAGCAGGTCGTCGCCTCGATGCAGGACCGGGGCAACGCCGGCGAGCTGCTGAAAGTCTTCTACATGATGTTCCCGCCGAACATCTTTGCCGCGGCAGCGGAAGGGCAGATGCTGGGTCTGGTCTGCTTCGCGATGCTGTACGGCTACTTCGTCGTGCGCACGCCGGACGAAGTGGCGGGCACGCAGCGCAGCTTCTGGCAGGGCGTCTACGAAGTGATGACGCGGATAACCGGGCTGATCATGCGCTTCGCGCCGCTGGGCGTGTTCGGTCTGGTCACCAAGGTCGTCGCGCAGACCGGCTTCGACGCGGCGCGACCGCTGGCGCTGTTCTTCATCACCGTGCTGCTGGGCCTGCTCGTGCACGGCCTGGTGACGCTGCCGCTGGTGCTGAAACTGGTCGCGCGCGTCTCGCCGCTGCGCCATTTCCAGGCGATGGCGCCGGCCCTGCTGACAGCGTTCTCGACCAGCTCGTCCGGCGCCACCTTGCCGGTCACGGTGGATTGCATGGAAAACCGGGCGCACGTGCCGTCGCGCGTCACCGGCTTCGTGCTGCCGGTCGGCGCCAACGTCAACACCGATGGCAGCGCGCTCTACGAATGCGTGGCGGCGATGTTCATCGCCCAGGCCTACGGCGTGCACCTGGGCATTGCCCAGCAATTCATGATCGTGCTGATCGCGCTGCTGAGCTCGATCGGTGTCGCCGGCATCCCGTCGGCCAGTCTGGTGGCGATCGTGCTGATCCTGGGTGCGGTCGGCGTGCCGCTCGAAGGCCTCGGCCTGATCCTTGCCGTCGACCGCGTGCTCGACATGTGCCGCACCACGCTCAACGTGCTCGGTGACTCGGCCTGTACCGTCACCGTCGCCAAGCTGACCGGCGAGAAAGGCGTGCTCGAACAGCCGGTCGGCTGACGCCGTTCAACGGCGACTGCGGCGGTAAGGGCCGATCCAGCGCTTGGCCAGATCGAGCACGCCGACCATCGCCGTTGCCACCGTCACCGCCAGCAGCAGTTCGGTCGCCGGCAATTCGCCGAAGCCGAACAGGCGCCGGCCCAGCGGCAGATAGAGCGCTGCACCGAGCATCATCGTGGTCAGCGCCAGCACGCGCCACATCGCGGGATTGGGCCGGCGCAGCGAGATCAGCGACCAGCCAGCGGTGCCGCGGTTGACGAAGATCAGCGCGAAGTTGGTGAGCACCAGGCCGCTGAACGCCAGTGCGCGCGCCGTTTCCAGCGGCAGCCCGTCGAGGCGTGCGAACACGAAGAGGCCGCTCACCGCCAGCAGGACCGCCGTGCCTTGCGCCAGCGACCACGCGATCAGCCTGCGCGGCAGCAAGGGCTCGCGGGGATCGCGCGGTCGCCGCCGCATCAGGTCGGTTTCCGCCGGCTCGGCTTCGAAGACGATCGAGCAGACGGGGTCGATCAGCAGCTCCAGGAAGACGATGTGCACCGGTGTGAGTATCAGCGGCCAGCCGGCGACGAGCGGCAGCAGCGCGATGCCGGCGATCGGCACGTGCACGGCGAGGATGTAGCTCATCGCCTTGCGGATGTTGTCGTAGATCCGGCGGCCGTCGCGGACGGCGCCGACCAGCGAGCTGAAGTCGTCGTCGAGCAGCACCAGTGCCGCCGCCTCGCGCGCGACGTCGGTGCCGCGGCCGCCCATCGCCACGCCGATGTGCGCCGCCTTCAGCGAAGGCGCATCGTTGACGCCGTCGCCGGTCATCGCCACGACCTCACCGCCGGCCTTGAGTGCTTCGACGATGCGCAGCTTCTGCGCCGGCGCGATGCGCGCATAGAGGCTGGTCTGCCGCACCCGCGCGCGCAGTGCGGCATCGTCGAGGGTCGCCAGGGTGGCGCCGTCGAGCACGCTGCCGTCGTCGCCGATGCCGGCCTGCTCGGCGATCGCCCGCGCCGTCGCCGGGTAGTCGCCGGTGATCATCACTACGCGCAGGCCGGCGGCGCGGCATTCGTCGATCGCTGCCGGCACCGTCTCGCGCAGCGGGTCGGAGAAGCCGACCAGGCCCTGCCACTGCAGTCCGAGCGCATGCGGCGATGTCGGTACTGCGCCGCGCCAGCCGCAGCGCGCGACGCCGAGCACGCGGATGCCTCGCGCGGCCATCGCATCGCAGTCGCGGCGCAGGGCGGCGCGGCGCGTGGCGTCGAGCCGGCACAGTTCGGCGATCGCCTCCGGCGCGCCCTTGGCGGCCACGTCATAGCGGCCCGGCTCGGCCGTGCGCCACATCTGCGTGATCGCCGGCAGCTCGGGCCGCAGGCCGAACTCGTGTGCCAGCGCGCTTTCCGGCGGCAGCGCCTCGGCGGGCGGCAGCAGCTCGGCAAGTGCCTGCAGCGCGCGATCCATCGGATCGACCGCCAGCGGCCGCGTCGCGCGCAAGGCCGCCGCGAGCAGCGGCATGAACGGCGCCGGCAGCACCGGCGGTGCGGCCTGCGCGCCGTCGATCGCCAGCAGTGCAACCGTCATGCGGTTCTGCGTCAGCGTGCCGGTCTTGTCGGTGCACAGCACGGTGGTCGCGCCGAGCGTCTCGATCGCCGCGGCGCGGCGCGTGAGCACCTTGCGGCCTGCCAGGCGCCAGGCGCCGAGGGCGAGGAACACCGTCAGCACCAGCGGGAATTCCTCGGGCAGCATCGCCATCGCCAGCGCGATGCCGGCCAGCAGTCCGTCCAGCCAGGCGTCGCGCAGCAGGCCGTAGAGGAGCACGATCAGTGCGCTCAGGCCCAGGCCGGCCGCGGCCAGGCGACGCACCAGCCGGCTTGTCTGCTGCTGCAAAGGCGACGGCGCCTCTGCCGTTGCGGCGAGCAGCCGGCCGATCTCGCCGAGCTGGCTGTGGGTGCCGGTCGCGACGACTTCGCCGAGTCCTTCGCCACGGACGATCAGCGTGCCGGCATAGGCATACGGCAGGCCGTCGCCACCGGGCTGCGCCGGCGGCGCCTCGGCTGTCGCGGCCGTCTTGCCGACTGCCAGCGACTCGCCGGTCAGCAGCGATTCGTCCGCCTGCAGATCGCGCGCGGACAGCAGGCGCAGATCGGCGGGCACGCGATCGCCTTCGCCGAGCATCACCAGATCGCCGCGTACCAGTTCGCGTCCGGCGATGCGCTGCTGGCGGCCGTCGCGGATCACCAGCGCGCGCGGGCTGCCGAGTTCGCGCAGGGCTTCCAGACTGCGTTCGGTGCGCGTCTGCTGAACGATCGTGATCAGCACCGAGGCGCTGGCGAACAGCAGCAGCAACAGCGCTTCGCCGAGATCGCCGAGCAGCAGGTAGATCGCCCCGGCGGCGAGCAGGAGCCGGAACATCGGCTCGCGCAGCACTTCGACGACGATGCGCGCGATGCTGCGTTGCGCGGCACGCGGCAGTTCGTTGTAGCCGTCGGCCGCCAGCCGGCGCGCTGCCTCGGCGCTGTCGAGACCGCGATGCGTGCTGGCGGCCGCGCTCATGCGTCCGGCGGTCGCTTGCGGCCGCTGAGCATTGCGCGCGGCAGGTTTTCGCGATGGGCGATGCTGCTGGCCAGCACCCCGGCCAGATGCAGGCCGATCAGCACCAGCGTCAGATTGGCCAGCGTTTCGTGCACTTCCTCATAGACTTCGCCGGCGTCTTCTGCTTCTGCTTCGGACACGCCGGCCGGTGTGGCGAACCAGCCTGCCAGCGGGCCCTCGTGCTCGACGGCGGCCTGCGTGACGATGCCGGCGGTTGCCGTTGCCGCCAGCATCAGCAGCAGCGCGACGACCATCGCGCCGCCGGCGGGGTTGTGGCCCAGATAGCGCGGCGCCCTGCCGCGGCGCAGACCGTCGAGATAGCCGAACACCGCGCGCGGTCCGCGGACGAAGTCTGCGAAGCGCGCGTGGCGGGTGCCGACAAAACCCCATATCAGGCGCAAGACCACGTAAGCACCCACGCAGTAGCCGGCAGCCACATGCACGGCTTCTGCGGACTCGGCACTCAGATAGGCGGTCGCGAATGCGACGACCAGCAGCCAGTGGCCGATCCGGATCAGCGGATCCCAGACCGCAACGGATTTCGCTTTCATGATGTGTCCCCTTCAGCCTATTCCGTGGCAGGGCGAACGGTCTATTTGCGCTGTGCCTTGTTGAACATGCGCTCGCAGCGTTCATGGCAGGTCTTGGCCAGTGCCGCGGCGTCGTTTGCGGTCTTGATCGCGGTGTCGGCGCCCGCCTTGGCGGCAGTGGCGTCGGCCTGGGCGGACTGCGCCGCCTGCAGTGCCTGAGCGGCAGTCGCCTCGGCTGCTTCGGCTTTGGCGGCAGTGGCGCTGAGCAGTTCGCGGTCGGCCTTGCTGAGCGTCGTGCAGGCACCCAGCGACAAGGCCAGGCCCAGCAGCGCAGTCGTGCGGAACAGGTTTTTCATCTGAAAGCTCCCGATGTGGTGAGGAAAAATGCGGCGCCGTATCAACGCTGAGCCGCAGTGTCCCGGCCCATGACCGCTGGCGCATTGACTGGCATCAACGGGCGGCGCCCTCAGCGCAGCGGCAGCGTGATTCGCCGCGGGATGCCGTCCTGCGCGCGTCGCGCGGCGGCGACGGCGTGCCAGTCGAGGCGCGCGCCGGCGGCGCCCGCCGCCGCGAGCACTGCGTCATCGACTTCCGGCATGGTCGTCGCATCCGGCCGGCCGCCGTCCTCGATGCGGTCGAGCGCTGCCTGCGGCGGATGGACTTCCAGATACAGCTCGCCGTCCTGCCAGCCGAGCTTGACCGGCTGGTTGACGACGGTGACCGGCGTGCCGGGCCGGACCTGGCGATACAGCGTGGCGATGTCCTCCGGATACAGGCGGATGCAGCCGTGGCTGCCGCGCCGGCCGATGCTGTACGGGCGGTTGGTGCCGTGTACCGCGTAGCCGCTCCAGCCCAGATAGAGCGCGTAGGCGCCCATCGGATTGTCGGGGCCGGGCGGAACCTGCGCCGGCAGTTCGGGGCTTTCGGCGCGCTCGCTGGCGGTCGGCCGCCAGCTGGGATCGGTGAGCCGGCGGACGACGCGCGTGCGGCCGGTCGGCGTCTGCGCGCCTTCGCGGCCGATGCCGATCGGGAAGCTCTGCGGCGCGCCGCCGGCCGGATAAAAGTACAGCCGCGGCTCGGCGAGGTTGATGACGATGCCCTCGCGCGGCGCCGCCGGC
>CBINNP010000182.1:0-7460 GCA_966252075.1 uncultured Solimonas sp. | reverse complement strand
CAGCGACGGCCGACGCGGCGAGCACCGCAGGGGACCGCTGCGCAGCAGCGGCGCAGAAGCCAGGGGTGTGCTTTCTTTTGCCTACTTTTCTTTGCACAAGCAAAGAAAAGTAGGTCGCCTCACAGGGCGAAAGGCAAGCCATACCAAACAAGTAACTCAGGTTAGTTGTAACTCCCAAGCCAAGGCAGCCGGAGCCGCCCCCGCATGAACCTCGCCACGTTCCTGCAAGCCCTGCGCAGCCTCCAGCAAAAAGGCCTCGTCGCGCCGCTGCTGCTGCTGATGGTCATCGGCATGATGATCGTGCCGCTGGCACCGGCGGTGCTGGACCTGATGTTCACGCTGAACATCATGATCGCCATCATTGTGCTGCTCGGCGTCATCTACGTGATGCGACCGATGGACTTCTCGGCGTTTCCGACCGTGCTGCTATTCGTCACCCTGCTGCGCCTCGCGCTCAACGTCGCCTCGGCGCGCGTGGTGCTGATGCACGGACACGAAGGCAGCCATGCGGCCGGCCACGTCATCGAGGCCTTCGGCGCCTTCGTCGTCGGCGGCAACTACGCCGTCGGCTTCGTCGTCTTCATCATCCTCACCATCGTCAACTTCATGGTGGTGACCAAGGGCGCCGAGCGTGTCTCGGAAGTGTCGGCGCGCTTCGTGCTCGACTCGCTGCCGGGCAAGCAGATGGCGATCGACGCCGATCTCAACGCCGGCGTGCTGACGCGCGAGGAAGCACGCGACCGCCGCAACGAGGTTCGCGAGGAAGCCGACTTCTACGGCTCGATGGACGGTGCCTCCAAGTTCATCCGCGGCGATGCGATCGCCGGCATGCTGATCCTCGCCATCAACATCATCGGCGGCCTGATGGTCGGCACCCTGCAGCACGGCCTCGCGCTCGGCGATGCGCTGAAGAACTACACGCTGCTGGCGATCGGCGACGGCCTGGTCGCGCAGGTACCGGCGCTGCTGCTGTCGACCGGCGTGGCGATCCTGGTGACGCGCATGTCGCGCGCCCAGGACATGTCCAAGCAGATGGTCGGCCAGCTGTTTGGCCAGCCCAAGGTGCTGGCGATCGCGGCCGGCGTGCTCGGCCTGATCGGCGTGGTGCCGGGCATGCCCAACCTGATGTTCCTGCTGCTCGCCGCGGTCTGCGGCGGCATCGCCTGGCTGCTGGCGCGCAAGCAGAAGCAGATCACCGAGATCCCGGCGCCAGCGGCGGCACCGAGCGCGCCGGCCGAACTGTCGTGGGACGACGTCGGCGCCACCGATGCCATCGGCCTGGAAGTCGGCTACCGGCTGATCCCGATGGTCGATGCGCGCCAGGGCGGCGAGCTGATGGCGCGCATCAAGGGCGTGCGCAAGAAGTTGACGCAGGACATCGGCTTCCTGATCCCGCCGGTGCATATCCGCGACAACCTCGAACTGCAGCCGTCGACCTATCGCCTGCTGGTGCACGGCGTGCCGGTGGCGGAGGCGCAGGTCTATCCGGACCGCGAGCTGGCGCTCAACCCCGGCCGCGTGTTCGGCACGCTCGACGGCATCACCACGCGCGATCCGGCCTTCGGCATGGAGGCGGTGTGGATCGAGCGCGGCGCGCGCGAGCACGCGCAGACGCTCGGCTACAGCGTCGTCGACTGCTCGACGGTGGTCGCCACGCATCTGTCGCAGACCATCCAGAACCATGCGCACGAACTGTTCGGTCACGACGAGGCGCAGGCGCTGCTGACGCAGCTGCAGCGGCAGGCGCCGAAGCTGGCCGAGGACCTGGTGCCCAAGCTCTTGCCGCTGGCCTCGTTCACGCGCGTGCTGCAGCAGCTGCTTGCCGAGAAAGTGCCGGTCCGGCACCTGCGCGTGATCGCCGAGGCTTTGGCGGACTGCGCCACGCGCAGTCAGGATCCCGTCGTGCTGGTGGCCCAGGTGCGCATCGCGCTCGGCCGCCAGATTGTTCAGGAAATCAATGGCATGAACGCGGAGCTTCCGGTGCTCACGCTGGGCGCGCCGCTGGAACAGGTCCTGCAGGACAGCCTCAAGAGCGGTGGCGCGGCCATCGAACCGGGACTGGCGGAACGCATGCACAGGTCATTGGCGGAAAGCACGCAGAAGCAGGAGCAGGCCGGCCAGCCGGCGGTGCTGCTGGTGCCCAACAACCTGCGTCCGCTGCTGGCGCGCTTCACGCGCCAGACCATTCCCGGTCTGCACGTGCTGTCGTTCGACGAGGTGCCGGACAGCAAGCGCATCCGCATGGTCGGCGCGGTGGCGTGAACCCTTGAAGCAAACCTGATGTTGTCAGCGAGAAGCAAGACATGAAGATCAAGCGGTTCCTGGCGAAGAACATGCGCGAAGCGATCCGCATGGTGCGCGAGGAGCAGGGTCCCGATGCGGTGATCCTGTCCAACCATCGCGTCGCCGATGGCGTCGAGGTGGTCGCCGCCACCGATTACGACGCTGCGCTGATGCAGCAAGCCGCGCGCCGCACGGCAGCGCCCAGAGAAAATGCTGCGGTATCAGTAGCGGATGAAAGCAGCCCGGCCGTCGCTGCACCGCGCAGCGCGACGCCGGTCAAGCCTGCCGCCGCGGCGCTGCCGGATCTGCCGGCACCGCCGGCGCCGGAACTGCAGCAACTGCGCGACGAGCTCGGCGGCATGCGCCAGCTGCTCGAAGCGCAGCTCGCCAGCCTGGCCTGGCGCGAGATGCGCCAGCAGCCGGAGCGGATGAATGCGCTGCGGACCATGATCAACCTTGGCCTGGAGCCGCGGCTGGCGCGCGAGATCGCCGCCGAGCTGCCGGAGCAGACCGACGCCGAGCGCGCGCGCTTCCTGCCGCTGGGCCTGCTGTCGCGGCGCATCGCCACGGTCGGCAACGATCCGATCCTCGACGGCGGCATTTACGCGCTGGTCGGCCCGACCGGCGTCGGCAAGACCACCACCATCGCCAAGCTGGCGGCGCGCTACGCGGAAACGCACGGCACGCGCGACCTGGCGCTGATCACCTGCGATCACTACCGCGTCGGCGCCCAGGAGCAGCTGTTCACCTACGGCCGCCTGCTCGGCGTGCCGGTGCAGACCGCCGCCAACGGCGAGGAGCTGCGCGCGGTGCTCAGCCGTCTCGGCGACCGCAAGCTGGTGCTGATCGATACCGCCGGCACCGCGCCGCGCGACGAACGCCTGGGCCTGAGCTGCCGCGAACTCGGCGTGGTCGGCAAGAAGCTGCGCACCTGGCTGGTGATGAGCGCGACCACGCAGGCCGCCGATCTTGACGAGATCGCGCGCCGCTATGCCGTCGCCGAGCCGGCCGCCTGCGTGATCACCAAGCTCGACGAGACCCTGCGCATCGGCGGCGCGCTGTCGGCGGCGATCCGCCACCGGCTGCCGATCGCCTACACCTGCCACGGCCAGCGCGTGCCCGAGGACATCGAGCTCGCCCGCGCCGATCAACTGGTATTGCGCGCCATGCAGCTCGCGCGTACCGCACCCGCCCATGTCGACGACGCCACTCTGGCCCTGCAGTTCGGAGCCGCACATGCAGCCCTCTGATGTGAATTCTTCCCAGCACGACAGCAGCCAGGCGGCCGGACTGCGGCGCCTGCGCGCACCCAAACCGGTACAGGTGATCGCGGTCACCAGCGGCAAGGGGGGCGTCGGCAAGACCTCGGTGTCGGTCAATCTCGCGGTGGCGATGGCGCTCGACGGCAAGCGCGTGATGCTGCTCGACGGCGATCTGGGCCTGGCCAATGTCGACGTCATGCTCGGCCTGCAGCCCAGCTACAACCTCTCGCACGTGATCGACGGCCAGTGCTCGCTCGACGACACCCTGGTCGAGGGGCCGGCCGGCGTGATGGTGATCCCGGCGTCGAGCGGCAAGCGCAACATGGCGGAATTGTCGCCGGCCGAGCATATCGGCCTGGTGCGCGCGTTCTCGGAGCTGCAGCAGCCGCTGGACACGCTGATCGTCGATACCGCTGCCGGCATCGCCGACAGCGTCATCACCTTCAGCCAGGCCTCGCAGCAGGTGATCGTCGTCGTCACCGGCGATCCGCAGTCGCTCACCGATGCCTATGCGCTGATCAAGGTGCTCAACCGCGAGCGCGGCATCCGCCGTATTCACGTGCTGGCCAACCAGGTGCAGTCGCCGCGCGAGGCGACCGAGATCTTCGAGAACCTGCGCCGCGTCGCCGAGCGCTTCCTCGACGTCACGCTGAGCCTGGTCGGCAGCATTCCGCACGATGAATGGCTCAAGCGCGCGGTGCGCCGCCAGCGCGCCGTCGTCGACCTGTATCCGGCCTCGAACAGCGCCAAGGCCTTCCGCGAACTGGCCAAGACCACCGCCGGCTGGGATCTGCCGCTGGGCGCGCGCGGCAATCTGGAGTTCTTCGTCGAGCGCCTGGTCAGCTCGGTGGGCACCGCGCCGCGCGGAGTCCCCGCATGAGCGCGCTGATACGACGGTTGCCGCGACGGCAAACGGTGCGGCAGGCACAGGCCGGCGCGCAGCCCGGCCGCTACCCCGGGAGTGCGCAGGAGGTGCAGCCGTGAGCACACAAGCCATGCTGCTGTCGCAACATACGCGGCCGCCGGCGCGTGCCGACGAAGCCAGCCTGATCCGCGAACACAGCGATCTGGTCAAGCGCATTGCCCATCATCTGGCCGCGCGGCTGCCGTCGAGCGTCGATGTCGACGACCTGATCCAGGCCGGCGTGATCGGCCTGCTAGAAGCGGCGCGCCACTACAACGGCGAGCGCGGCGCCTCGTTCGAGACGTATGCCGGCATCCGCATCCGCGGCGCGATGCTCGACGAGCTGCGCCAGACCGACTGGGCGCCGCGCTCGGTGCATCGCCGCGAGCGGCAGGTGTCCGAAGCGATCCGCGCGATCGAGCAGGAGCAGGGCCGCGACGCCCGCGATCACGAGATCGCCGAGCGGCTCGGCATTGCGCTTGCCGAGTATCACGGCATTGTCCACGACGCCGCCCGTTGCCAGGTGCTGAGCCTGGACGACGGCGGCGACGACGGCGACGAGACGGTCGATACGCCGGACGGTTCCGCCGGCCCCCTGCAGCATCTGCAGCATGACGAGTTCCAGCGCGAGCTGGTGCGGGCAATCACCGAGCTGCCGGAGCGCGAGCGGCTGGTGCTGTCGCTGTACTACGAGCGCGAGCTGAATCTGCGTGAGATCGGCGCGGTGCTCAAGGTCAGCGAGAGCCGGGTGTGCCAGATTCATGGGCAGGCCTTGCTGCGTTTGCGCGGGCGGCTGCAGGCGTGGCGGGAGGAGCTGATCGATGAGTGAGGCTTCTCTCTTGTGGCTTGCAAGGCGTTTCGGTTCTTTGGGTGTAGGGCGTCTTTCGCCCTTGTGGGGCGACCTTCTTTTCTTTGCTTGTGCAAAGAAAAGAAGGCAAAAGAAAGCACGCCCCGATGTACGCGCCGCCGTCCTGTGGACGGCGGTTCCCGGCCGCAGCGCCGTGCTCGGGGCCGGCTTCCACACGACATCCTTGTCGTGCGGAAGCCTCTCGCGGCCGTCCTGGCCGCTCACCCCTGCGCGCGGCGCTGAGTCCGGCGCTGCCATAGGGGCCCCGGAATCAAAAGCAACGGCAAAAGCGCCCTCACCCCGCGTTTGGCTACTGGAAAGTGACATTGAGTCACTTTCCAGCGTGTCCAAACGCCCCTCTCCCGCACGCGGGAGAGGGGAGAAAGGCGGTGCTCTACCTGAAACTCATCTCCCTTCTCCCCGCCCGCGGGGAGAAGGTGCCCGAAGGGCGGATGAGGGGCAGCTGTTGCTTTTGACGTTGAACTCCCCTTGGGCCGCACCGAGCAGCACAGCGCGCGCAGGGGCGAGCGGGCCAGGACGGCCCGCTCAGGCTTCCGCGCGGCAGGGATGCCGCGTGGGAGCCGGCCCCGAGCACGTGAGCAGCGCAGGGCACCCGCACAGCGGGTGCGGCCCCAGGGGTGTGCTTTCTTTTGCCTGCTTTTCTTTGCACAAGCAAAGAAAAGTAGGTCGCCTCACAAGGCGAAAGGCAAGCCACACAGAACAAACAACGAAGGCGAGTTGTAACTCCCAAGCCACAGCCGCCCACCGCACCGCACTCCACTAATCCGCCAGCCCCGCCAAGACCCCAAATGGACAAGAACATGCGCATCCTCATCGTCGACGATTTCTCGACGATGCGCCGTATCGTCAAGAACCTGCTCAACGACCTCGGCTACTCCAACACCACCGAAGCCGACGACGGCAAGACCGCCTGGCCGCTGCTGCAAGCCGGCAACTTCGACTTCGTCGTCACCGACTGGAACATGCCCGGCATGACCGGCATCGAACTGCTGCGCGCCATCCGCGGCGACGCGCGGATCGCCAAGACGCCGGTGTTGATGGTCACCGCCGAGGCACAGCGCGACCAGATCATCGAGGCCGCGCAGGCCGGCGTGAACGGCTACATCATCAAGCCGTTCAACGCCGTCACGCTCAAAGAGAAGATCGACAAGATCTTCCAGCGCATCAGCGAAGCCGCGTGAACGCCATGGCGGCGTGCACGGACGATCGCGCTGCTCTGATCGCAGCGCTCAAGGACTGGCTGGCCCGGCTCGAAAGCGGCGGCAACGACGATCCGCCGCCGCTGCTCGCCGACCTGCGCCAGCAGGACGAAGCCTTCTTCCGGCGCGTCGCCGAACTGACGCGGCGCCTGCATACGGCAGTGCTCGAACTGCGCCTCGACGAACGCCTGACGCGGCTGGCCGGCGACGCGATCCCCGATGCGCGGCATCGCCTGCGCTACGTCGTCGACATGACCGAGGCGGCGGCGCACCGCACGCTCGACCTGGTCGACGAGATGCGCCGCCAGGCCAACGATTTTGCGGCCACCGCCGATCGGCTGATCGGTGCCGATCAGCCGACCACCAAGGCCCTGTGCGCCAACCTGCGCGACGGCAGTGCGCTGCTGCGCGAGCGCCTCAACGATCTGGCGACCGCGCAGGGCTATCAGGACCTGACCGGGCAGATCATCAAGCGCGTCATCGTCCTGGTCGAAGACCTCGAAAGCGCGCTGCTGGAGTTGCTCGGCACGCATCCGGCCAGCCTCAAGACTGCGGCGCCGGCGCCGATACCGGATACGAAGGCCGAATTGCCGGGACCGGCGTTGCCGGGACAGGAAGCGGCCAGCCAGCAGGATGCCGATGCGCTGCTTGCCAGCCTCGGCGTCTGAATCCGCAAAGACCACACATCACCATGAGCTCGACCGACGACGACATCCGCGCCGATTTTCTCGCCGAAGCCGGCGAGCTGGTCGAGCGCCTGGGTGAACAGCTGATCGATCTGGAGCAGCGCCCGGATGATGCCGAGCTGCTCGGCGCGGTGTTCCGCGCCTTCCATACCGTCAAGGGCGGCGCGGGCTTTCTGCAGCTGGCACCGATGGTGTCGCTGTGCCATGCCGGCGAGGATCTGCTCAATGCGCTGCGTGCGCGGCGCCGCCGCGTCGACG
>CBINNP010000181.1:0-7466 GCA_966252075.1 uncultured Solimonas sp. | reverse complement strand
TCATTACCCTCGTCCTCATCGCCGAGGCATTACGATAGTGTCAACAGGCCCTAGCGCAGCTTGATGTCGAACAGCACGTCTTCGCCGAAGTCGAAGCGCCGCACCTGCGGGCGCAAGGCCTCGGAAAGCCTCTGCACCGGCGGCAGCTGCAGGCCGCGGCGACCTTCGCCGAGGATCAGCGGGGCGACGGTGACGAGCAGCCGGTCCAGCGCACCGGCGGCGAGAAAGCGCGACACGGTGACACCGCCGCCTTCGACCAGGACACGGCGCACGCCGCGCGCGTGCAGCCGTTGCAGCAATGCCTGCGGCGCGAAATCCGCCTCGTCCAGCTGCATATGTTCGCCATGCGCCAGCGTGCGCAGCGGCGTGGACTTGCGCGTCAGCAGCAGCGTTGGTGCGGCGCCGTCGTGGAACAGCTTGCGCTCGGCTGGCACGCGGCCGCGCGGATCGAGCACCACGCGCAAGGGATGGCGGCCGGCGACGTGGCGCACGGTCAGCTGCGGGTCGTCGGCGATTACGGTCTCGGCGCCGACGATCACCGCGTCGCACAGCGCGCGGACGCGGTGCAGGTGGGTGCGGTCGCAGGCGCCGGTGACGTATTGCGAATCGCCGTTGTGGGTGGCGATGTAACCGTCCAGGCTCTGGCCGAGCTGGGCGACGACATAGGGCGTCTGCAGCAGCGGCGTGTACAGCGACAGCAGCTGCGCGGCCGCGCTGTCGGCGGCCTGCGGCCAGCGCGTGGCCGCAGGTTCGCGTGCTTCGGAGCGGCGCCGGAGCAGCGCCCACATGGCCTCTTCGGCCAGCGCTTGCTGCGGCAGTAAGTCCGAATCCGGCATCGAGTACGGTCCTGATGGGTCAAACGCAGGATAATAGGGCCGCTTCGGCGGCTGCTGAGCAGCATGCCGAACGAGTCATAAGCGCCAACAACAAATGCATAAGCAAGCGGCAGTCCCGATCGACCCTCCATCGTCCGCGGCGGACCTGGTGTTCATGCGCCACGCGCTGCTGCTGGCGCGTCGCGCGCAGCAGGCCGGCGAGGTGCCGGTCGGCGCGGTGGTCGTGCACGAGGGGCGCATCGTCGGCGAGGGCTGGAACCGGCCGATCGGCGAGCACGATCCGAGCGCGCATGCTGAAGTGGTGGCGCTGCGCGCGGCGGCGGCGCGCCTGCGCAACTACCGGCTCGGTGGCAGCACGCTGTACGTGACGCTCGAGCCCTGCGTGATGTGTGCCGGCCTGATCACGCATGCGCGCGTGCAGCGGGTGGTGTTCGGTGCCTGGGACCCGCGCGCCGGCGCGGTGCGCTCGGTTTACGACGTGATCGCCACGCCGCGACTCAATCACCGGGTCGAGTGGAGCGGCGGCCTGATGGAAAGCGAATGCGCCGAGCTGCTGCGCAGCTTCTTCCGCGCGCGCCGCGCGCAGAAGAAACAGGTGCCGGGCGACTCGGGCGGCACTCACTCAGGCGTGAGCTGATTTTCGTCCCCCTCTCCCCGTGTGCGGGGAGAGGGTTGGGGTGAGGGGCGCGCCGCATGCGGGATGCGTATTTGGAAGCTGCCCCTCATCCGCCCTGCGGGCACCTTCTCGCCGTACACGGGGAGAAGAAAATGAGCCCTAGTTGCCGGCCAGTTCCAGCAGCGCAGCGGTGCCCAGATGGCCGCGCTCGCGGGCGATCTCGGCGGCGGTCTTGCTGTCCTCGGTCTGCAGCTGGCGATCGACGCCGCGCGCGATCAGCAGCTTGACCAGCCCTTCGAAGCCGCGCGACGCCGCCAGGTGCAGCGCCGTGACATTGCTGCCGCCAACGTAATGGATGTCGGCGCCAAGTGCGATCAGCAGCGGTGCCAGGCTCTCGCCGGCCGGGCCGGCGATCGCCGCATGCATCGGCGTATTGGCCATGGGGTAGCCGGAGATCGCATCCAGCGGAGCCCCCAGCCCTACCAGCGTCAGCACCGCGCGCTTGGCGCCGAGGAAGGCCGCCAGATGCAGCGGTGTCCAGCCATCGACGCTGTGCGCCTGCAGCGCTGCCGGGTCGGCGATCACCAGCTCGGCGACACGGCGTGCGTCGTCGATCGCTGCGGCTTCGAACAGGTCCAGCGGGCGGAAGCCGGCGAGCAGCGCGGCGATATCGTGCGCGCCGTTGTAGAGCGCGAACATCAGCGGCGACAGGCCGCCCGGCAGCGCATCAGTGGCCTGCGTGGCATCGCGCTCCAGCGCCGCCTTGGCGGCTGATAGATCGCGGTTCTGGATCGCCAGCATCAGCGGACGCACCTGGCTCATCGGCACTCTCGGCTCAAAAACGGACGCGCAGCCTAGCGGCGAAATGCTGCTGGCGCCAGCGCCGCCGCGCGCCTCAACGCGTGTAGCGAGCGAAGAAATCCAGCAGGGTGGCGCTCGCCGAGATGTCAGTGCTGGTCTTGCCGATCACCGAGACCGGCAGATACTGCCAGCCGCCCGGCCAGGCGTGTCCGCCGCCGTTGACGGTGTAGCGGATCACATCGCGGCCGGAGCCGCAGACCTGGTGGATCGTCTGGCGCACCGTGGTGCCGTCAGCGGTGCTGTCGGGCAGATCGTTGATGATGGCGGCGGAGGCGATGCAGCCATTGCGCGCGGCCCAGAATGCCAGCGTGGCGTCCGCCGAGCGGATGTTGCCGGCGCCGGCGTAAGGCACGATCGGATCGGCGCTGCCGACGATGAAGCTGATCGGCCGCGGCGTGCCGCCGCTGCAGGCCGTGGCCAGGCCGTTGCGCAAGGCCGCTGCGACCACGCCGACCGCGGCGATGCGATCGGAAAGCTGGCAGGCCAGGCGCTGCGCCATGAAGCCGCCATTGGACAGGCCGGCCGCATAGACGCGGCTGGCATCGGCGCCGTAACCGCCGACGGCAATATCGATGACGCGGCTAAGGAAGCCGACGTCGTCCTTGCTGGTGTCGGGACTGGATGGGTCATCGGTCCAGACACCGTCCGCGGCTTCCGGCAGGAACACCCAGACGCCGCGTGCGGCGACCTGCGGGGCGATCACCGACAGATTGGCCTGGTTCTGCGGCGAGCCGCTGTTGCCATGCATCATCAGCACGGCCGGCGCTTGCTGCGTCGCCGGTTCGGGGCGTATGACGATGAGCTTGCGGCTGCGGCCGTTGTGGGTGAACTTCAGATCAAAAGCGGCGGTGCCCGGCGTCAATTCCAGCGCCCGATCCTGAATGCGGATAACCGTGCGCGACAGCCATTTCGATGCGACCTGCGTGGTGCCGACCTGCACGCCGGCAAGCGGATCGTTGGAGGCGGCAAGGCCGATACTCGTCGCGATCGACAGGCAGATGCCGATCAAACCTTTGAACCATGGCAGTTTCATGTGATCGCGCCCCTCAAGGCCCTGTGCAGATGCGGCGTCCGGAGAACGCAGGGGTTCTCCCACCGGCAACGGCAGCCTAGATGTCGCGGACGTTTGCAGGCGTGCTGACCGGACGACCGGCCGCATCGGGCGCCTGCGCGGCAGCAGGGGGGCGCCGGGGCGGCATTTTCAGCCGCTGCGCAGGATCTCGCTGATCTGCTGTGGTGCCAGATCGGTCCATTTCTCCAGCACGGCACGGGTGTCGCTGCCCAGCGGATGGCTGGGCTGCAGCGGCACCGGGGGCACCCCGTCGAAACGGAAAACCGACTGCTGGACGACCAGAGGGCCGAACTCCGGATGCTCGATGCGGCGCAGCGAGCCGCGCGCATGCATGTTCTCGTCTTCCATCACCGCGTCGAGCCCGCGCACCGGCGAGCAGGGGATGCCGGCGGCGATCAGGCGCGCGAACAATGCAGCAGTGTCGAAGCCGGCGGTCCACTCGCCGATCAGGCGGTCGACCTCATCCATGTGGGCGACGCGCTGCTTGAGCGAGGCGTAGCGCGCCTCCGCGAGCAGGTCCGTGCGCTGCATCACCGCAAGCAGTTTCTGCCATTGCGGCTCGCCGACGCAGATCAGCGCCAGATGGCCGTCGCGGGTCGGATAGACGTTGTACGGACACTCGGCGAGCCCGCCATGACGGTTGCCGGTTCGCATGAATTCGCTGGCGCCACCCTTGAACCAGTGCATGCCGAGATTGGAGCTCAGCGACGCGTAGATGGCGTCCTGCATCGACACCTCAAGCCGTCTGGCGACGCCGCTGCGCTCACGTTCGTAGAGGGCGGTGACGATGGCGCCGTAGAAATGGATGCCGGCAAGAAAGTCGGCGATCGCCGGGCCGCATTTCACCGGTGGCAGATCGGCGTAGCCGGTCACCTGCAGCGCGCCGGACATCGCCTGGATCGTCAGATCCATCGCCGGATATTGCGCGTAAGGGCCATCGCGTCCGTAGCCGGAACTCGACGCGTAGATCAGACGTGGATTCAGCTGCTGCAGACGTGCGGCGCCCAGACCCAGGCGGTCCATCACGCCGGGCGCGAAATTCTCGGCGAGTACATCGGCTTTCAGCGCCAGCGCTTCGAGGGCTTCGCAACCGGCCCTGGTCTTCAGATCGAGAACGATGGCGTCCTTGCAGCCGTTGATCATCGCGAACGGCAAGCCGGCTCCGCCCACGGTGCAACGGCGCCGCAGCGCCTCGCCGCCCGGCGGCTCGACCTTGATCACGGTGGCGCCGGCGAGGGCCATCAGATAGGTGGCGTAAGGGCCGTTGTAGATCTGCGTGAGATCGACGACCAGCAGGTCCTGCATCGGAAATGGCATCGCGGACACGAGGCTGTGGGCGGGGGTTGCGAATGCTATGTTTGGCCCGCGGCCGCGGAGAACCAAGACTCCGTTATGCCCGTCATAGCGGCTTCGCATGGCGCGGCGACAAAACATCAGATGCCGCGAGGAGAAGCAGATGGATATCCGGCAACTGCGCTACTTCGTCGGCATCGCCGACTGCGGCAGCCTCATGAAAGCCAGCGAGCGGCTGCACGTCGCGCAGCCGGCGCTGAGCGTGCATCTGAGCACGCTGGAAACGCAGCTGGGCGTGACGCTGATGCGGCGCAGCAGCCGCGGTGTCGAACTCACGGCCGAAGGGCGCGAGCTCTACGATCGCGCCACCACGTTGCTGCGCTACTACCGCGAGACGATCGAGAGCGTGAAATCGCATCGCTCGCGCGCCAGCGGCACGGTATCGCTGGGTATGCCTTCGAGCTGCTCGCCGCTGCTGGTGCCGGAACTGTACCGGCGCGTGCGTGCCGAGCTTCCCGATGTATCGCTGTACATCACCGATGCCAGCACGGCGATGCTCTACGAGTGGCTTATAGACGGACGCATCGATTTCGCAGTGCTGTTCAGCGTGCCGGACGATGCGCACATCGACAGCACGCCGTTGCTGATCGAGGAGTTCTGTCTGGTCAGTCGCGCCGATGGCAAGCCTTATGCGCCGACCATCGATTTCGATGACATCTTCGACCTGCCGCTGGTGCTGTCCTGCCGCTCGACCACCTGGCGCAAGATTCTCGACGACGTCGCCGAGCGCAACGGCAAGCGCCTGCAGGCGCCGCTGGAAACCGAGTCCGTCAGTGTGATCAAGTCCGTGGTGCAGTCCGGCGAAGCCTGCGGGCTGTTGCCGGCCTCCTCGGTGCAGGCCGAGCGGCTCGACGGCAGATTCCGCGTGCAGCGCATCGTCAAACCGGAGATCCGCGGCGTGCGCTCGCTGGTCTGCCTGCGCAGTGTGCAACCCACACCCGCGATGCGCGCGGTGCGCGACTTGCTGATCGATATCGTCAAGCGCAATGGCGTCACCTGGGATCGCGATGGCGAGTTCGACCCGAGCCGGGTCACGCCGATCCTGCGGGCGCTGCCCAGCAAGCTGCTGCCGGTCAGCCGTTAGGGCTGCGTCGCGGTTTCGTGTACCAGCACGGCGCGGCCGGTGACGCGCCCGGCCTTGAGATCGAGCAGGGCCTGTTTGCAGAAGTGCAGATCGGAATGGCAGACGCCGGCGTGCGTCACCTCGACCAGCACCTCGCTGCCGCGCGGCACCGGCGTCGGCAGCTCGAACTTCTGCAAGGGCTCATTGGCCTTCACCACCATCCAGGCATGCATCGGCGATCTCCTGCACGCTGTCGCGCAGGACCTCAGTGTCCATGGAAGGCAAGCGCCGAGGCGCGGGGATCACTGCGGGGCGGCGCGTAGCCTCGCAAATAGGGTTTGCTTCTGCCTCCGATAGGGACTTCGTATGACCGGCGCTGCGATGGGCATGCTTATAGTCCGCAGCATCAAAAACCAGGACCTGCCCGCCGTCGCGTCGTCGCGCCGCCGGCGCAGCGTCGAACGGCGCCGGTGGCCAAGGCGGCGCCGGCGCATGGAGAGAGGCGTGAAAGACGAACTGGAGATCCGCAGCCTGATCGAAAACTACGCCGACGCCGTCAATCGCCGCGACGGCGCCGCAATTGCCGCGCTATGGGCGGAGGACGGGCGCTGGAGCGTGCCGGAAGTCGAAGTGCTCGCAGACGTCCGCGGTGCGCAGAACATTCGCGCGACCTGGGAGGCCCTGATGGCGGCGATTCCCAAGGCCTTCTTCATCTGCATGCCGGCCGGCATCCGTGTCGACGGTGACGAGGCGACAGCGCGCTCCTATGGCACCGAACTGGTGACCGACGGCGAGGGCGCCACGCGCTACGGCTGCGGCTTTTATGCCGACCGCTTTCGCCGTCAGGACGGGCGCTGGCGCTTCACCGAACGCGTCTGGACCACGATCGACCGTGTGCTGATCCCGTCCTGATGCAGCGGCGCACGCAGAAATAGACTGGAGAGAAGCAATATGTCACCGCAAGCCGACGCCGGCGATCACGCCGTCAGCACTTACGATCTGATCATCGTCGGCGCCGGCGTCTCCGGCATCTACGCGATCCGGCACGCGCTGCAGCGCGGCTGGTCGGTTCGCTGCTATGAAGCCGGGTCCGGCGTCGGCGGCACCTGGTACTGGAATCGTTATCCGGGCTGTCGTGTCGATATCGAGGGGGCCGAGTATTCGTACTCGTTCTCGGAGGAATTGCAGCAGGACTGGACCTGGAGCGAGCGCTATCCCTCGCAGCCGGAAGTCGAGCGCTACTGCAAGCACGTTTGCGAGCGCTTCGGCCTGTTGCCACATGTCACCTTCAACACCCGTATCGATGCGGCGCATTTCGACGAGGCGGATCGCGTCTGGATCGTGCGCACCGAAAGCGGTGCGCGTGTGCGGGCCCGCGTAGTGGTGATGGCGGCAGGACTCTATTCGCAGCCGTATCGGCCCTCTTTCGCGGGCCTCGACGATTTCGAGGGCCAGAAGATCTACAGCTCACGCTGGCCGGAGCGGCCGGTGGATTTCACGGGTAAGCGGGTCGGCCTGCTCGGCACCGGTGCCTCCGGCGTGCAGCTGGCGCCGATCATCGCCGCCCAGGCCGGCCACCTGAGCGTGCTGCAGCGGACGGCGACCTACACCGTGCCGCTGCGCAACCTGCCGCTGGACGAGGGGCAGACGCGCCGGCTGAAAGCC
>CBINNP010000180.1:0-7478 GCA_966252075.1 uncultured Solimonas sp. | reverse complement strand
GTGAATTCACCGACCACTTCCTGGAGGATGTCTTCCAGCGCGATCAGGCCCTGGATGTCGCCATACTCGTCGACGACGAAGCCGACGCGACGCTTCTGGTTCTGGAAGTTCAGCAGCTGCTGGTTGAGCGGCGTGCCTTCCGGGATGAAGTAGGGCTCGGTCGACATTTCCAGCAGGTGATCGATGTCGAGCCGGTCCTCAGCGGCCAGCCGCACCGCGCGGCGCAGATGCAGCACACCCTTGAGATTGTCGATCGAGCCGTCGAATACCGGTAGCCGCGTGTGCGGGCTTTCGATCACCAGCTGGCGGATGGTCTCGATCGGGTCGCTGATGTCGATGCCGACGATCTCGTTGCGCGGCACCATGCTGTCCTCGACCGTGGCCTTTTCGAGATCGACGATCGACATCAGCATCTTCTGATGGCGCTGCGGAATCATCGCGCCGGCCTCGGCGACGACGGTGCGCAACTCCTCCGAGCTGAGGCTGTGCTGCGCGGCGTCTTCCGGCGTCACGCCGAACAGCCGCAGCAGGCCGTTGCTGACCAGGTTGACCAGCCAGACCAGCGGCACCAGCGGCAGGCGGAGGAACCAGTAAACATAAGCCGAGGGCAGAGCGATGCGTTCCGGATGCAGGGCGCCGAGCGTCTTCGGCGTCACCTGCGCGAAGATCAGCATCACCAGGGTGGTCAGGCCGGTGGCCAGCAGCACGATGCTGTCGTGCGCGAACAGGTGCGTGGCGATCAGCGCCACCACGGCGGCCGCGAGGTTGTTGACGAAGGTATTGCTGAACAGGATCGTGCCGATCAGCCGGTCCGGCCGGCGCAGCAGCCGCTGCGCATAGCGGGCGCCGCGCTCGCCCTTCTGCGCCCGGGTTTTCAGGCGGTAGCGGTTCAGCGTCATCAGTCCGGTCTCGGAGGCCGAGAAGAACGCGGACAGGATGAGCAGCAAGATCAACAGCCCGATGAGGGCGGCTAGCGGGATATCGTCCAAGAGCGCGGTCGCGAAAGGCCGTGGCTGAGGTTCTAGTTATCGGAAGCGGGCGGCCGCTGTCAATCCACGGCTTCGCGCCAGCGCCGCTTCAGCTCCAGTGCACGCCGAGGATTTCTTCCAGAATCAGCTTGCTGCCGAAATAAGCCAGAATCAGCATCGCATAGCCGGACAGCGCCCAGCGGATCGCCGTGCGGCCGCGCCAGCCGTAGCGGACGCGACCGTGCAGCAGCACGCCGAAGATGAGCCAGGCCGCGATCGACAGTACCGTCTTGTGCGCCAGGTGCTGGGCCAGCCAGTCATGGATGAACCACAGGCCCGAGGCCAGCGTCAGCGACAGCAAGGCGAAGCCGATGCCGATCAGCTGGAACAGCAGCCGTTCCATGGTTTGCAGCGGCGGCAGTGCGCGCGACATTTCGGTCAGCTGATGGCGATGGAGCAGGCGATCCTGGACCGCGAGGACGACGGCATTGACCGCCGCCAGTGTCAGCAACCCCGCCGAGAACAACGACAAGAGGATGTGGATGCGCGCCTTCCAGCCCGCGACCGGGACGGCGCTGGCGGGATCGACCCAGAACGCCGCCACCAGCGCCGCCACCGCGCTGATCGGATAGATGGCGATGCCCAGCACCCGCAGCGGCTCGCGCCAGCACAGCATCCACAGCAGCAGCGACGATTGCCAGGCGAACAGCGACAGCGCTTCGCCCAGCCCGAGCTGGATCGCGCCGCCGTGGAAGACGTGCTCGAGCAGGCTGCCGCCGTGCAGGGCGATGGCCACGGGCGGAATCCAGCGGGCCGGCGCTTCGGCCGCCGGCTGTCGCCAAATCAGGAAGCCCGCGGTCAGGTACAGCACGCAGGCCAGGACAGTGAGGATCATGCGGCGAGCATAGCATCGGGGCTGCGGCGATCGGGCAGCCGCCATGCGCTCGCGTGCTAGCATCGGCGCCTTCTCGGCCTGTCGGGACGCCATGCGGATCAAGGTGCTCGGTTGCAGCGGCGGTATCGGCCCCGGCCTGCGGACCACCAGCCTGCTGCTCGATGACGACATCCTGATCGACGCCGGCACCGGCGTCGGCGATCTGAGCCTGAGGCAGCAGCAGCGCATCCGCGAGGTGTTCCTCACGCACAGCCATCTCGACCATGTCTGCGGCCTGGCCTTTCTGGCCGACAATCTGTTCGGCCGGATCGACACACCGATCGCGGTGCGCGCGATCCATCCGACGCTGCAGGCGCTGCGCGAGCACATCTTCAACTGGAAGGTCTGGCCGGATTTCTCGGTGCTGCCGGACCCGCAGCAGCCCTTGCTGCGCTGGCAGGAGCTGGCGGCCGGCGAGCCGATCGAGATCGGCCAGGGCCGCAGCATCACCGCGTTCGGCGTCCGTCACACGGTACCGGCGGTCGGTTACGTGGTCAGCGGCCGACACGGCAACTTTGCGTTCTCCGGCGACACGTATGCCGACGACGGGATGTGGCGGTTCCTCAACCGCCTGCCGCGACTGGACAAGCTGATGATCGACGTCGCCTTCGGTGACACGGATGCGGCGCTCGGCTACGCCGCCAAGCACTTCACGCCGGAATTGCTGGGTGCGGAGCTGGCCAAGCTCGATCACCGGCCGCGGCTCTACCTGACCCATCACAAGCCGGGCAGCGAGCGGGCCATCGACAGAGAATGCCGAACCGCGCTGCGCGGCTGGAGCTACGTTCATCTGAAGCGTGGCGACACGATTAACTTGGCCTGAATACAATAAGCACGAACCACGCGGCTGAACTCCATGTTTGAAAATCTCACATCGCGCTTCGGGCGCGTGCTGGACTCGATCCGCGGCCAGGGCCGCCTCACCGAAGAGCAGATCAACGCTGCCAGCCGCGAGCTGCGCATGGCGCTGCTGGAGGCCGATGTCGCGCTGCCGGTCGTCAAGGACTTCATCGACAAGCTCAAGGCGCGGGCGGTCGGCGTCGAGGTCACGCAATCGCTGACGCCGGGTCAGGAACTGCTGCGTGTGGTGCAGCACGAACTGACCGCGACGCTCGGTGGCAGCGCCGAGCCGCTGAACCTGCGCGCGCAGCCCCCGGCGATCCTGTTGATGGCCGGCCTGCAGGGCTCGGGCAAGACCACCAGCACCGGCAAGCTGGCGCTGTGGCTCAAGGAACAGAAGAAGAAGGTGATGGTGGTGTCCTGCGACGTCTACCGTCCGGCCGCCATCGAGCAGCTGCGCATCGTCGCCGGCAACGTCGGCGTCGACTGCTTCCCGTCCAGCGTGGGCCAAAAGCCGGTCGACATCGCCCAGGCCGCGCTGGCCGAGGCACGCAAGCAGTACATGGACGTGCTGATCGTCGACACCGCCGGCCGCACCACGGTCGACGAGGAGATGATGCAGGAGATCGCCGCGCTCAACGCCGCGCTCAATCCGATCGAGACGCTGTTCGTCGTCGACAGCATGACCGGCCAGGACGCCGCCAAGACCGCCCGCGCGTTTGCTGATCGTCTGCCGCTGACCGGCGTGATCCTGACCAAGGTCGACGGCGACGCGCGCGGCGGTGCCGCGCTGTCGGTACGCCAGGTCACCGGCAAGCCGATCAAGTTCATCGGCGTCGGCGAAAAATCCGACCGGCTCGAAGTCTTCCATCCGGATCGCATCGCCGCGCGCATCCTCGGCCAGGGCGACATGCTCAGCCTGATCGAGGAGACGGCGCGCAAGGTCGATCACGAGAAGGCCCAGAAATTCGCCGAGAAGCTCAAGAAGACCAAGAGCTTCGATCTGGAGGATTTCCGCGAGCAGATGATGCAGATGCAGAACATGGGCAGCATGTCGTCGCTGCTCGACAAGCTGCCGGGCGGCGCACAGATCCAGGCGCAGCTGAAGAACGTCGACGCCGAGAAGCAGGTGCGCAAGACGGTGGCGATCATCAACTCGATGACCCGTCAGGAACGCCGCTTCCCGGACCTGATCAAGGCCTCGCGCAAGCGTCGCATCGCCGCCGGTGCGGGCGTCGAGGTGCAGCACGTCAACCAGCTGCTGCGCCAGTTCGAGACCACGCGCGACATGATGAAGAAGGTCGCCAGCGGCGGCATGGCCAAGATGATGCGCGGACTCGCCGGGCGCCTGCCGCCGGGCATGATGCCGAGGCGCTAAGGCGATGCGCCGCGCGCTGGGGGGGCGTCTGCTGCTGCTGGCCCTGCTGGCCTGCAGCGGCCCGGCGCTGGCGATCAAGGCCGGCCAGCAGGCGCCGGAGGCCGCCGGCATCGTTCTGCAAGGGCCGGCCGACATCAAGCTCAGTGTCCTGAAGGGCAAGGTCGTGGTGGTCGACTTCTGGGCGTCCTGGTGCGGGCCCTGCATCGAGACGATGCCGAAGATCGAGGCGATCCACGGGCGCATGAAGACGCAGGGGTTCGCCGAGCACTTCGAGGTGCTGTCGGTCAGCGTCGACCAGGAGGCCGACCGCGCCCGCCGCTTCCTTGCGCAGCACCCGGTGACCTATCCGGTGGTGGTCGATCCGATCGGCTTTGCCACCCGTAACTTCGACCTGTGGCGCTTGCCGGCGACCTTCATCATCAAGCCCAGCGGCGAGATCGACCAGATCTACTACGGCTTCGGCGAGACCTTCGCCGGTGATATCGAGAACCGCGTTCTGGCGCTGTTGCGCGGCATCCGCCGCTGAGTCGCGACAAACGCGCGTAACTTGTTGGAATTTCCACTGGAAATTCCGGCGCGAATCGCTACAATACGCGGCCTTTCGACAGCCTTGTGCGTGTCGAGACTGTCGACAAATTCAGGATTGAAAGCATGGTAACGATTCGTTTGGCTCGCGCTGGCGCCAAGAAGCGCCCGTTTTATCACGTGGTTGCGACCGAGAAGGCCAGCGCCCGTGACGGCCGCTTCATCGAGCGTCTGGGCCATTACAACCCGAACGCCAAGGGTCAGGAGCAGAAGCTCGTGCTCGACCTGTCGCGCGTCGAGCACTGGCAGAAGAACGGTGCGCAGCTGTCGGACCGCGTTGCCTATCTGGTCAAGAGCGCCCCGAAGGCGGCTCCGGCGGCCTAAGCGATGAGCGCTGGCCGGGTGACGCTGGGTCGCGTCGCCGGCGTGCATGGTGTCAAGGGCTGGATCAAGCTGTATTCGTTCACGCGACCGGCTGAGAACATCCTGAAGTACCGCCGCTGGTGGATCGGTGGCGACGAGGGGTTCGAGGCCCAGGTGCTGGCGACGCAGTCGCACAATCTCCTGGCGCAGATCGGCGATGCCCATGGCCTGCCGATCGAGGACCGCGATGTCGCCGCCGCGCTGATCGGCAAGCAGATCGCCGTCGAGCGTGCCGACATGCCCAAGCTGCCGAGCGGCCAGTACTACTGGTCTGACCTCATCGGCCTGCAGGTCGAGAACGAAGAAGGCGTGGCGCTGGGGCAGGTGAGCGATCTCACCAGCAACGGCGCGCAGGATGTGCTGGTGATCACGGATGGTGAGGTGGAACGGCTGATTCCGTTCGTCCACGGCCCCATCGTCCGCGACGTGGACATGGATGCCCGCCGCATCGTCTGCGTCTGGCAGCCGGATTGGTGATGAAGATCGACGTCATCACGCTGTTCCCCGAACTGGTGGAACAGGTGACGCGGCACGGGATGCCGCGGATTGCCGTCGAGGCAGGCAAGTTGGCGTTGAGCACGCGCAATCCGCGCGATTTCAGCACCAACAAGTGGCGGCGGGTCGATGCCCGGCCGTACGGCGGCGGGCCTGGCATGGTGATGGAAGCCGAGCCGCTGGCCGCCGCGATCAGCATGGCGAAGGCGCAGCTGGCCGGGGCGAAGGTGGTTTACCTGTCGCCGCAGGGCAGTCGCTTCGATCAGGCCTGGGCACGGCGCCTGAGCCAGGAGCCGGGCTTGATCCTGCTGTGCGGGCGGTATGAGGGACTCGACGAGCGGGTGCTCGCGAGCGAAGTGGATTTTGAGTTGTCGCTGGGCGATTTCGTGATGTCCGGCGGCGAACTGGCGGCAATGGTGGTAGTGGACGCCGTTGCCCGGCTCCTGCCGGGGGTACTCGGCGACGAGCTGTCGGCGGTGAACGATTCGTTCACGGCCGGCCTTCTGGACCACCCGCACTACACGCGTCCGGAAGACTGGCGCGGGCAGGCGGTGCCGGAAGTGCTGATGTCCGGCGATCATGCGAAAATCGCGCGCTGGCGGCATCAGCAGGCACTCGGCCAGACCTGGCTGAAGCGTCCGGAGCTGCTGGAAGGTTTGGAGTTGGACGAACATTCAAGGGCGCTGCTGCGCGCCTTCATTGCTCAGCAGCGGTAGGCACACACGAGGTATCAGACATGCGTACGAACAAGATCATTGCCGCGATTGAAGCGGAACAGATGAACAAGCAGATCCCGAAATTCAACCCGGGCGACACCGTCGAGGTGAAGGTCAAGGTCAAGGAAGGCGATCGCGAACGTCTGCAGGCTTTCGAAGGCGTGGTCATCGCCATCCGCAACCGCGGCCTGAACTCGGCCTTCACGCTGCGCAAGACCTCGCATGGCGAAGGTGTTGAGCGCGTGTTCCAGACGTACAGCCCGCAGGTTGCCGAGATCAGCGTCAAGCGCCGCGGTGACGTCCGCCGCGCCAAGCTGTACTACCTGCGCGATCGTTCGGGCAAGGCTGCCCGCATCGCCGAGAAGCTCGACTAAACATCCGCCAGCGCGCCGCCTGCGGCGCGCCGGCTGGACGAGCAGCGGTAGACGACCACGGTGGGCTTGCCCGCCGTGGTTTTTGTTTTGCCCGCGTTTCTTGACGCGGGATCGATTCCGGAGTATTTGAACACTTGTTTGAAACAGGTGTTTAAATCCTCGTGTCCACCTCGTCATCACCTGACACCACCCGTGAGGCGCTGCTGCTGGCGGCGACTCAGCTGTTTGCCGAACAGGGCTATGCCGGCGCGCGCGTCCGCGAGATCGCCGAGCGCGCCGGCGCCAATGTCGCGGCGATCAACTACCACTTCGGCGGCAAGCAGGCGCTCTATCTCGAAGTCCTGCGCCGTCAGGCCAGCGTCCGCATCGAGCGCTATCCACTCCCGGCCGCCGATGCACAGCACTCGCAGCAGGCGCTTCATCGCGCGATCGAAGCGTTGTTGAGCCGGATGCTGGCTTTCGACGACGCCGCCGTGCTGCCGCGGCTGATGGTCCGCGAACTGGCCGCGCCGACGGATGCCCTGCCGGCCATGGTCCGTGACCTCATCGCTCCGCAGTTTTCGCAGCTGCAGGCGCTGGTGCGGCAGATGCTGGGCGACGCCGTCGACGAGGCGCAGGTCCGCGCCAGCACATTCAGCATCGTCAGCCAGTGCTTCTTCTACCTGTTCGCGCGGCCTCTGGTCGAAGTGCTGGCGCCGCAGACCTATGACGGCGACCGGGTGCCGCGGCTGGCGCGACACATCGCCGATTTCTCGATCGGCGCGCTGCAGCAGCTTCGCGTCCGTGGAGACACGCCATGAAGCGCTTCGCCGCGAATCCGCACGA
>CBINNP010000179.1:0-7508 GCA_966252075.1 uncultured Solimonas sp. | reverse complement strand
CTGGCCGCAAAGCGGGTGGCATCACAGCGGTGGCCATAGCGTTAACAGGCCCTAGGTTGAGGAGCGCCTTCGGCGCAGGCTGCGGCTGCCCCTCACCGGAGAATCCGGCTCGTCCCCGCGACGCGAGCGAGAAGACCGCCTAGGATGCGCGCCATGTCGCCGCGCGCCACTGCCACCCGCCACTTCTCGCTGCTCGACGCGCTGGGCGCCACTGCCGGCCAGCAGAACGAGATGCTGCTGATCCAGCTGCGCTGGCTGGCGGTGCTCGGCCAGGTGGCGACCATCGTGCTGAGCACCCTGCTGTTCGGTCTGAGCCTGCCGCTGGCGGCGATGTTCGCGGTGGTCGGCGCGCTGGTGCTGCTCAACCTGCTGACGATGCTGCGGCCGCGCCGCGACGGCGAGGTGCGCAACATCGACCTGATGGGCGGCCTGCTGCTCGACATCGCCGCGCTGACGGCGCTGCTGTACTTCAGCGGCGGCGCGAGCAATCCCTTCGTGTTCCTCTACCTGCTGCAGCTGACCCTGGCGGCGGTGCTGCTGGATACCTGGTCGACCTGGGTGCTGGTCGGCATCGCCTGCCTGTGCTTCTCGCTGCTGACGCGGTTCTACGTGCCGCTGGATGTGCATGCCAGCCATGAGCAACTGTTCGGCCTGCACGTGTTCGGCATGCTGGTGTGCTTCGTCATCGAGGTGGTGCTGCTGATGCTGTTCCTGACCCGCATCAACGCCAACCTGCGCCGTCGCGATGCGCGGCTGGCGGAGTTGCGCCAGCAGGCGGCGGAGGAACAGCACATCGTGCGCATGGGCCTGCTGGCCTCCGGCGCCGCGCACGAGCTCGGCACGCCGCTGGCGACGCTGGCGGTGACGCTGGGCGACTGGCGCCACATGCCGGCGTTCCGCGACGACCCGGCGATGCGCGAGGAGCTGGACGAGCTGGAAGCCGAGCTGCGCCGCTGCAAGAGCATCGTCAGCGGCATCCTGATGTCGGCCGGCGAGGCGCGCGGCGAGGCGCCCGTGCTGACGACACTGGCGGGATTTCTCGACGAGCTGACGGGCGAGTGGCGGCGCGCCCACGTGCAGACCGTGCTGGAGTACCGCGCCGACACGCTGCCGGCCGGTCTCGCGGCGACGCCCATCGTCTCCGACATCGCCCTGCGCCAGGTCATTCACAACGTGCTCGACAACGCCGCCGAAGCAGCGCCCGAGCGTGTGGCGATGGACGTGTCCTGCGACGACGGGGTGCTGCAGCTGCAGGTGCGCGACCGCGGGCCGGGCTTCGCGCCGGACCTGCTGGCGCAGATCGGCAAGCCGTATCAGTCGAGCAAGAACCGGCCGGGCAGCGGGCTGGGGCTGTTCCTGGTGGTCAACGTGCTGCGCAAGCTCGGCGGCGAGGTGTGCGCCGCCAATCTCGCCGGCGGCGGCGCCGAAGTCACGCTGCGCCTGCCGCTGGCGGCGCTGACGGTCGGGGCGGCGGTCGAGGCAGGCGATGACTGAAACGCCACGCCGCCTGCTGCTGGTCGAGGACGACGAGGCTTTCGCGCGGGCGCTCAAGCGTTCGTTCGAGCGGCGCGGCTACCAGGTCGCGCTCGCCGCCGGCCTCGATGCCGCGATCGCGCAACTGCAGCAGCACAGCCCGACGCATGCGGTGGTCGATCTCAAGCTCGGCACCGAATCCGGCCTCGCCGTGGTACGCCGGCTGCACGAGCACGATGCGCAGATGATGATCGTGGTGCTGACCGGCTTCGCCAGCATCGCCACCGCTGTCGAGGCGATCAAGCTCGGTGCCTGCAACTATCTGGTCAAGCCGTCCAACACCGACGACATCGAGGCCGCCTTCGACGGCGAGCCCAGCGCGATGGCGGAGCAGTTGCCGGTGGCTGCGCGGCCGACCTCGATCAAGACCCTGGAGATGGAGCGCATCCACGAGGTGCTCGCCGAAAGCGGCTTCAACATCTCCGAAGCGGCGCGGCGCCTGGGCATGCACCGCCGCACGCTGGCGCGCAAGCTGGCCAAGCGCTGGGTGCCCTGAGGTGGGGCGGGTGTTCGGCGCATGGCCGGCGCCCCGAGCGGGATTTAAGCTTGCCACCGTCAGGACGGATGCTCAGGGAATGCGAGTCAATACCGTGCGGAGTCTGTCCTGCGGTTTGCTGCAGCTGGCCGCCTGCGCCAACGTCTGGGCGGGCGGCGTGCCGATCGTCGAGCTGCCGAGGGTCCAGATCAGCGGCGAGGCCCCGCCCGACGCGCTGGCGCGCTCCTCGACCGAAGGCTATGTCACCGCCGGGCAGCTGGCCGAACGGCCGATCTCGCGCAGCGGCGAGCTGCTGGAGTTCGTGCCGGGCATGATCGTCACCCAGCACAGCGGCGAGGGCAAAGCCAACCAGTACTTCCTGCGCGGCTTCAATCTCGATCACGGCACCGACTTCTACACCGAGGTCGACGGCCTGCCGGTCAACATGCGCACGCATGGTCACGGCCAGGGCTATGCCGATATCAATTTCATCATCGCCGAGCTGATCGGCGCGCTGGATTACCGCAAGGGACCGTATTACGCCGAGGTCGGCGATTTCGGCGCCGCCGGTTCGGCGGACCTGCGCTACGTCGATGCACTGCCGGACCCCATCGCCCGCGTCAGCATCGGCGAGTACGGCTATCGCGGTGCGCTGCTGGCGGGCTCGCCGCGGCTGGGCGACGGCCATCTGCTGCTGGCCGGCGAGGCCAGCCGTTACGACGGCCCGTACGCGCTCGAGCAGAACGCGCAGATCTACAAGGGCGTTGCGCGCTATCACCGTGGCACCGACACCGATGGCTTCACGCTGGGGCTGCAGGCTTACGGCATCGACTACGACGCGCCGGACCAGATTCCGCTGCGTGCGGTGCGGGATGGCAGCATCGGTGCGCTCGGCTACATCGATCCCAGCGATGGCGGCGCGTCGCGCCGCTTCAGTCTCAACGGCGAATGGCGGCAGTCCGCCGCGCTCGGCCACTGGCGCGCGCGTGCCTATGCGCTGCACTACAAGATGCAGCTGTACTCGGACTTCACCTATTTCTTCAGCGATCCGGACGACGCCGACGCCGTGCCGGACGATCAGTTCGAGCAGTACGACCGGCGCTGGGTGTACGGCGCCAGCGTGGCGCGGCACTGGGCCTTGCCGACGGCGATCCCGATCGACATCGACGCCGGCCTGCAGGCGCGGCACGACGACATCGCCCCGGTCGGCCTGTACCTGACGCAGGCGCGGCAGCGCCACGACACGGTGCGCGAGGACGAGGTCCGCGAGTCCAGCGTCGGGCTCTACCTCAGCAGCTCGCAACAGTGGACGCGCTGGTACCGGACCACGCTGGGCCTGCGCGGCGACTGGTACGGTTTTGACGTCGACAGCGATCTGGCCGCCAACTCCGGCAGCGCCGACGATCACCTGCTGGCGCCGAAGGCGGCGATGGTGTTCGGGCCCTGGCGGGCCACGCAGCTGTTCCTGAACTACGGCGAAGGCTTTCACAGCAACGACGCGCGCGGCACCACGATCACGCTCGATCCGACCGACCCGAGCGGCTCGACGCCGGCCGAGCGGGTCACGCCGCTGGTGCGCGTGCGCGGCGCCGAGCTCGGCCTGAGCAGTGCCATCGCCGCCCATGCGACGCTGACGGCGACGCTGTGGCAGCTCAAGTCCGATTCGGAGCTGGTCTACATCGGCGACGCCGGCAACAGCGAGGCCGGCCCGCCGAGCACGCGGCGCGGAGTCGAGCTTTCCGCCTACTGGGCGCCGCTGCCGTGGATGGCCTTCGACGCCGACTACGCCTGGTCGCACGGCCGGCTCGACGTGTCGGACCAAGATGGCGATCGCATCCCCAACTCGATCGAGGACGTGATCTCGTTCGGCATCACCGTGCCGGAGGTCCGCGGTTTCAGCGCCGGCCTGCGCCTGCGCCGGCTCGGCGAAGCCGCACTGGTGGAGGACAACAGCGCGCGCTCGCGGCCGACTACCGTCGTCAACCTGCAGGGCAGCTACCGCTTCCTGCGCCGCTACCTCGTCTCGCTGGCGGTACTCAACGTATTCGACAGCGACGATAACGACATCACCTACTTCTACGAATCGCGGCTGCCCGGCGAGCCGGCCGAAGGCGTCGCCGACTATCACTTCCACCGGGTCGAGCCGCGTGCGCTGCGTCTGAGCCTGGCGCTGTCGTTCTGAGCGACTGCGCGTATCGGGCGCGGCTCAGGGCCTGCGCAGATGCTCCTGCAGCCGCGGCATCAGCTCGACCAGGTTGCAGGGCTGGTGCCGCGCGTCGAGCTGGAACCTGAGGATGTCGTCCCAGCCGTCCTTGACCGCGCCGGTGGAGCCGGGCAGCGCGAACAGATAGGTGCCGGCGGCGACGCCGCCGAGCGCGCGCGACTGCATCGTGCTGGTGCCGATCTTCTGGTAGCTGAGCATGCGGAACAGCTCGCCGAAGCCGCTGATCTCCTTGTCCAGCACGCGCTGGAAGGCTTCCGGCGTGACGTCGCGGCCGGTGATGCCGGTGCCGCCGGTGCTGATCACGGCGTCGACTTCGGGATCGGCGATCCAGGCGCGCAGGATCGCCTCGATCGCATCGGCGTCGTCCTCCACGATGCGGCGGTCGGCGAGGCGATGGCCGGCCTGCGCGATCCGCTCGGCGAGGATCTGGCCGGAACGGTCGGAGGCGAGATCGCGGGTGTCGGAGACGGTCAGCACGGCGATGTTGACGGCGACGAAGGGCAGCTGGTCGTTGATCGGCATGACACGGCAGGCGGGTAGGGGGCGCAAAAGACTACGCCGGATCGCCCCGCACCGCGCGCGGCGGCGCGACGGAAACGCTGAGGTATGATCCGGCTCCGATGTCCGAACCCGCCGGCGACCGATGACCGGCCCGATTAGGGCCTGTCAACGCTATGGCCGCCGCTGTGATGCCACCCGCTTTTAGAGGAAGGAATCTTGGCGTACGACAGGCAGTGCAGCGCAGCGCGATATCGCCGTCGCCCGGGGTGCATCGCGTGAGCCCCTCCGTGACCCCGCCGGACTCCCGGCGCCGCTCGCGAATGCCGCTGCCGGCCGGCAGTTTCACCGGCTTTCTGCTGGCGCTCGTGGCGATCTTCCTGATCGGCTACTTCTCGTATACCGCGCAGCTGGCGCGCACCGCTGCCGCCGATGCGGTGACGCAGAGCTACGTCTTCATCGAGAAGCTCAAGAGCCTGTCGGCCTCGCTGACCGATGCCGAGACCGGGCAGCGCGGCTACCTGCTGACCGGTGCCGAGTCCTACCTGGAGCCGTATGAGCGCGCCCGCGCCGAGCTCCAGGCGCAGCTGGCGGAGCTGCGCGACAGCAGCGCCGGCGAGGCCGCGCTGCTGCGCAAGCTCGATACCGTCAGCCACGACATCGATGCCAAACTCGCCGAACTGCAGCAGACCATCGATCTGCGTCGTGACAGCGACGCCGCCGCGGCGCTGGCGCTGGTACGGACCGACCGCGGCAAGGCGACCATGGAGCGCATCCGCGCCACGCTCGCCGAGCTGGAGCTGGACCAGCGCGATGCGCTGGTGCGTCAGCAGCAGGAGCGGGTCGACGCCGCCAGTTTCGCGATCGCCGTGAGCCTGGTGGGGCTGGCGGTCTTGTTCACGCTGATCGGCACCGCAGCGGTGCTGAGCTCGCGCGAGCATCTGGCGCGCGAGGCGCAGGCCTGGATCCGCAATGGCCAGATGGGCCTGAGCCTGCGCCTGCAGGGCGAGCAGCGGCTCGACAAGCTCGGCGAAAACATCATCGAGTTCCTGTCCACTTATCTCGATGCCCAGGTCGGCGCCATCTACATCGGCCAGGGCGACGGCAGCTTTCAGCGCGTCGCCGGCTATGCGCTGGCGCCGGAGGCGCCGCAGGCCCTGCTGCGTGCCGGCGAGGGCCTGCACGGCCAGGCGTTCAAGCAAAACCGCACGCTGCATATCACCGAGGTGCCGGAGGACCATCTGCCGGTCGTCACCAGCACCGGCCGCAGCACTGCGCGCGAGATCCTGATCGCGCCTGCCAGTGTCTACGGCGTGGTGCAGGCCGTGGTGGAGCTGGGCTTCTTCCGTCGCGTGCATCCGCGTGAGCGCGCCCTGCTCGACGGCGTCGCCGAATCGCTGGGCATCGCGGTGCGCGCCTCCAAGGACCGCACCCGGCTCGAAGAACTGCTGGCCGAGACGCAGCGCCAGGCCGAGGAGTTGCAGGCGCAGCAGGAAGAATTGCGCGTCAGCAACGAGGAGCTGGAGGAGCAGGGCCGCGCGCTCAAGCAGTCGCAGGCCAACCTGGAATCGCAGCAGGCGGAGCTGGAGCAGACCAACGCGCAGCTCGAAGAGCAGACGCAGCAGCTGGAGAATCAGCGCGAGGAGCTGACGCAGGCGCAGACGGTGCTGCAGGAGAAGGCCGCCGACCTGGAGCGCGCCAACCAGTACAAGAGCGAGTTCCTCGCCAACATGAGCCACGAGCTGCGCACGCCGCTCAACTCCACGCTGATCCTCTCCAAGCTGCTCGCCGACAACAAGGCCGGCAACCTCACCGACGAACAGGTGCGCTTTGCGCAAACCATCAGCGCCGCCGGCAACGATCTGCTGGCGCTGATCAACGACGTGCTCGACCTGTCGAAGATCGAGGCCGGCCATGTCGAGCTCAATCCGGAGGCGGTGCTGCTGGCGCGCGTGGTCGAGCCCCTGGTCGCCAGCTTCGAGCCGGCGGCGCGACAGAAATCCCTGCGCTTTGCGGTGACGCTCGATGCCGACCTGCCGCAGCGCATCGAAACCGACGCGCAGCGGCTCGGTCAGATTCTCAAGAACCTGTTGTCGAACGCGCTGAAGTTCACCCGTGAGGGCGAGGTGACGCTGCGCGTGCATCGCGGTAGCGATGACACGCTGCACTTTGCGGTGCGCGATACCGGCATCGGCATCGCGCCGCATCAGCAGGAAGTGATCTTCGAGGCCTTCCGTCAGGCCGACGGCAGTACGCACCGCAAGTACGGCGGCACCGGCCTGGGCCTGTCGATCTCCCGCGATCTGGCGCGCCTGCTCGGCGGCGATGTCGAGGTGCAGAGCGTGGTCGGCGAGGGCAGCACTTTCACGCTGTGGCTGCCGCGCGTGTACACCGGCGCGCGCGTGCTTGGCGCGTCGCCCGCCGCCGTTGCGACGACCGTCACGGCTCCGGCAGCAGCGGCGGTGCCGCCTGCCGCCGCGCCGCCGGTCGCGCCGACGCCGACGCCGGCGTCGATCATCGACGACGACCGCCATCAGCTGCAGGCGGGCGCGCGGCTGATCCTGGTGATCGAGGACGACGCCCGCTTCGCGGCGATCCTGCGCGATCTCGCTCACGAGATGGGCTTCCAGTGCGTGGTCGCGCTCAGCGCCGGCGAGGGCCTGACGGCGGCGCGCCAGTATCGCCCCAGCGCGATCCTGCTCGACATGAACCTGCCCGATCATTCCGGCCTGGGCGTGCTCGATCAGCTCAAGCGCAACTCGCTGACGCGGCATATCC
>CBINNP010000178.1:0-7616 GCA_966252075.1 uncultured Solimonas sp. | reverse complement strand
GTGTCGACTGCCGGTGCCGACACGCTGCCTGCGAGTGCCGGCGTCGCGACGGCGACGGCAACGAGAGTCTCTGCGCTTGACGGTGCCAGCGCATGGAACTGCCCCAGCATCGCGCTCAGCGAGCGCGCCTTGGTGAAGCGCTCCATCGAGCTCTGCATCGCCGCTGCGGCGTCGGCCGGCACGGCTTTCTGGAAGGCGCCGAGGATTTCGACGCGCTTGATCGAATCGATGCCGAGGTCGGCTTCCAGGTCAGCGTCGAGCCCGAGCATTTCCGGCGGGTAGCCGGTACGCTCGGCGACGATGCCGACCAGCAGGGCCCGCGCGTCGATCGCCGGCTGCGCGGCAAGCGACGCAGCGCTGGCAACAGGCGTGACGGCGCCCGGCGCATCGATGCCCAGCTCGCCCAGCGCGGCCAGGATCGCGCTCAGCGACCTGGCCTTGGTGAAGCGTTCCATCGACGACTGCATCGCGCTGCCGGCGGCGGCGGGCAGCATTTTCTGCAGCGCGCCGAGGATTTCGACGCGCTTGATCGAGTCGATGCCCAGATCGGCTTCGAGATCGGCATCGAGCGACAGCATGTCCTGCGGGTAGCCGGTGCGGTCGGCAACGATCGCCAGCAGCGTCGGCTGGGCGTCGAAGGCCGGTGTGACCGCGGCGGCTGCGATGGGTGCAGCAGCAACGGCGACCACGGTGGTAGCGCCGAGCAGCGGCTGCGCCTCGGCGATGATCGTCGCCAGCGCGCGCGCCTTGGTGAAGCGTTCCATCGACGCCTGCATCGCGGCCGCGGCTTCGGCCGGCAGCGCCTTCTGCAGCGCGCCAAGGATTTCGACGCGCTTGATCGAATCGATGCCCAGATCGGCTTCCAGATCGGCATCCAGCGCGAGCATTTCGGTCGGATAACCGGTGCGGTCGGCGACGATGTCGAGCAGCAGTTTCTGCAGATCGAGTGCCGGCCGGCTGTTGACGGCGACCGCGACGGCCGCCGGCGCCGGTGCGGCGACGGATGGTGCAGCTGCGAGGCGCGTGACCGGAGCCGGCGTCGGCGCTGCTGCAGGCGATACGGCGGCGACCGGTGCTGACGGCGGACGCGCTGCCGGCTGCGCCATGACGGCTTCACCGCCGCCGATGAATTGCTGGATCACACGTTCCTGCAACTGCAGGAACTGCCGCATGGTTTCCTGATAGGCGAGCATCGCCTCGCTGCTCAAGCCGGCGGCGAACGGAGCCGCTGGTGCTGCCACCGTCGGCGCGGCAACGACCGCCGTGGCGGCTGGCGTTGTTCCCGGGGCCATGATGACGCGGGCCTGGGTCTGCTGGCGGGCCTTGGCGACGGCATCGTCCGCGGCGCGCTTGTCGAGCTGCGTCAGCTTGCCGGTGCGGTGCAGCGGATCGTCGATCGGCCGCGCATAGCCGCCGCTGATCATCCACATGTGCGCCGGCATCACGGCCGGCTGTGCGCGTGCGCCCAGATCCTTGATCTCGACCAGTGCGATATCGCGGCCGTCGAACAGGCGGCCGGCGGCGAAGTCGACACCATGCGCATACAGCTCGGCCAGGCCCAGCAGCAGGCCGCGCAGGCCGCCGCCGTTGCCGTCGAGCGAGACCGCCAGGTGCGGCTTGCCGGCCAGCGTCTGCCTGGCCATGTTGCTGCAGATGCTCTTGGGGCCCAGCTCGACGAACACGCGGCTGCCGGCGGCGTGCATGGCCTCGATCTCGGCGACGAACTCGACGCTGCTGAGCAGGTGCGCGTCGAGCTGCGTCTGCATCTCGGCGGCGCTGTCGGGGTAGGGCCTGGCGGTGGCGTTGGAATAGACGGCGAGCGCCGGAGTCGCAAACTCGGTGGCGCGGATCGCCTTCGACAATGGCGGCTGTGCGCCGGCGACCAGCTCGGTATGGAAGGCGCCGGATACCGGCAGTGCGGTGGCACGCAGTCCGGCGGCTTCGCAGGCCTTGGCGGCGGCGAGCACGGCGTCCCTGGGGCCGGAAATGACGCTCTGCTCCGGCGCGTTGTGGTTGGCGATCTTGACGCCGGCGAACGCGGCGATCGCCGCGGCGATGGCCTCGCGACGGCCTTGGACCGCCGCCATGCCGCCGGGCTGCGTGGCTTGCGAGGCCTGCGCCATCGCTGCGCCGCGCACCGCCGACAGCTTGAGGAAATCGGCCGGCTTGAGGCTGCCGGCGGCGAGCAGCGCCGCGTATTCGCCATAGCTGTGGCCGGCCGCGGCCTGCGCCCGCAGGCCGAGCTTGGTGGCCAGCTTCAGGTAGGCCATCGCCACCGTGCCGATCGCCGGCTGGGCGACCCGGGTATCGGTCAGTGCGGCGCTCTGCTGCTTCTCGGTGTCGGCGTCGAAAGCGGCGTGCGGCAGCACCAGGCGCGACAGCAGCGCCGGGAATTCCGCGCGCAGGGTGCGGTCGGCAAACTCGAAGGCCTCGCGCACCTCGTCGAAATACAGCGCCGTCTCGCGGCCCATGTTGAGGTACTGCGCGCCCTGGCCCGGGAACAGGAAGGCGATGCTGCCCGCGCCGGCGAGCGGTGCGCGTTGCAGGCGCGCGCTGTTCGGCAGCGGCTTGCCGTCACGCAGGTGCGCAAGCACAGCGCCGATGTCGCTGGCCAGCCCCGCCAGCGAGGAGGCGACGATGGCCAGCTTGAGCGGCTGAGCCTTGCGCGTGTCGGCGCTGCGCGCCAGTGCCAGCGCGGTTTCGGCGAGCGTCAGCGCGCCGCTGCCGGACAGCGCCGGCAGCAGGGTTTCGAGTTCGCGCGTCAGCGCCGCTTCGTCGGCGGCCGCGAACACGCAGAGTTCATACGGCCAGCGCTGCGCGCCGCTGGGCGCCGCGCCGCTGCGATGCTCTTCGAGCACCGCGTGGAAGTTGGTGCCACCGAAGCCGAACGCAGACACGCCGCCGCGGCGCGGGTGGTCCGGATGCGCCAGCCAGGGCCGCGCGTCCTTGAGCAGGTAGGCGGCCGAGCCGGCATCGCCGATCGCCTCGATCGGCTGGTCGACGCCGTGGTGCGCCGGCAGCACGCGGTGGTACAGCGACAGCGCAATCTTGATCAGGCCGGCGACGCCGGCGCTGGCCTTGGTATGGCCGATCAGCGTTTTCACCGAGCCCAGCGCGACGCTGTTGGCCGGCGCCTGCTCTTCGGCCAGTGCGCGGGTGATGGTTTCCGCCTCGGCGCGATCGCCGACCGCGGTGCCGGTGCCATGCGCCTCGACCAGGCCCAGCGTCGCCGGCGAGAAGCCGGCCTTGGCGTAGGCGCGCTTGATCGCACGGATCTGGCCTTCCGGCCGCGGCGCGGTCAGGCCCAGCGCCTTGCCGTCGGACGAGCCGGCGGCGGCCTTGATCACCGCGTAGATGCGGTCGCCGTCGCGCTCCGCATCGGCAAGCCGCTTCATGACGATGATCGCCAGGCCCTCGCTGATGGCGATGCCATCGGCCTTGCGATCGAAGGTTTTCGGCGCGCCGCTCGGCGACAGCGCCTGGGTCTTGGAGAAGCACAGATACCCGAACGGCGACTGCACGGTATCGACGCCGCCGGCCAGCACCAGACTGCTGCGGCCGGATTCGAGTTCATTGACGCCGATGCTGATCGCCGCCAGCGACGAGGCGCAGGCCGCGTCGACGGTGAAGTTGATGCCGCCGAGGTCCATGCGGTTGGCGACACGGCCGGCGGCGACGTTGAGCAGCGAGCCGGAGAACGATTCCTCGGTCCATTCCGGCAGCCGCTCCCAGACCGACGGGTCCGGGTTCTCGACGAAGCGCGGCAGCTCGGCGCGCACACCGTACTGCAGGCCCAGGTCGCCGAGGCCGCCGCTGGCGCCGAGCACGATCGAGGTATTGGCGCGGTCGTAGTGCTGGCCGTCGGCGTAGCCGGCGTCGGCGAGCGCGCGGCGCGTGACTTCCAGCGTCAGCAGCTGCATGGGGTCGATCGACTTCATCGACTTCGGCGGAATGCCGAAACGGGTCGGGTCGAAGGCGACTTCATCGAGGAAGCCGCCCCAGCGCGAGTAGATCTTGTCGCGGCTCTTGCGGTCGGCGTCGAAGTACAGCTCGGTATCCCAGCGCGACTTCGGCACTTCGCCGATCGCGCCGACCTTCTGCACGATGTGGTACCAGAACTCGTCCGGGCTGTCGGCCTTCGGCAGCAGGGTGCCGATGCCGATGATGGCGATGTCGGCCGGATGCGCTTTCTGCTCGCGCGCGAGGCGCGCGTGGCTGAGGCCTTCGAGACGCTTCTGGCCGCCGTGGCAGACCTCTTCATGCAGCCTGGTGACGGCGATCGGCTCGTGCCGCAGCGTCGCCACCTGGCCGATCATGTACATGCCGTCGGTGAGCTGGCGGTCGGCGCCGATCTCGACGATGCGGCCATCGGCGTCGCGGTTGATGCCCTTGGAGGCGATGCGCAGGCGACCGAGGTTGAGGTCCTCCAGCTCGTCGCGGATTTCCTCGGCGCTCTTGCCCTCGCGGATCAGGCGGCGGCGCTGCTCGAAGAAATCATGTGCGAACTGCGTGTCGGCGCAGCGCGTGGCATGGCCGGGGCCGGTTTCCAGATTCTTGGTGCGCTCGCAGGCCAGCGCCTGCGCCTGGAAGCCGGCGACGATCGCGCCGCTGCTGACGATTTCCTTGGTGAACAGGTAAGCGGTGCCCATCAGCGCGCCGACCTTGATGCCGTGCGCGGCCAGCGGCGCGGTCAGCGCGGCGAGCATCGCGCCGGAGGCGGCGTCGTGAATGCCGCCGGCGAACAGCACGTGGACGTTCTTGGCGTCGGCCGCCGGCACGTGCTCGAGCAGCACGTCGATCATTTCTTCCCACAGCGGGAAGCTGGCCAGCGGGCCGATGTGACCGCCGCATTCGCGGCCTTCGAACACGAAGCGCTTGGCGCCCTGTTCCAGATACATCTTCAGCAGCGCCGGCGCCGGCGCGTGGATATAAGTCTTGATGCCGCGCTTCTCGAACTCCGCGGCCTGATCCGGACGGCCGCCGGCGATCAGCGCGAACGGCGGCTTGCACTTCCAGATCTCTTCGCACTGCTCCTCGCGCAGCGCATGCGGAATGAAGCCGAGCATGCCGACGCCCCAGGGCTTGTCGCCGATGGTCGCCGCGGTCTGCTCCAGCATCTCGCGCACCTGGCTGCCGCGCATCAGCGCCAGCGCCAGGAACGGCAGCGCGCCGCCCTTGGCGACGTCGACGGCGAAGGCCGGCGAGTCGGAGACGCGCGTCATCGGTCCCTGCGCGAGCGGAAAGCGGGTGCCGTGCGATTGCGCCAGCGGACCGTTCTCGTCGAGGAAGGCGAGCGCGGCCGCCTGATCGATTTGCCGCAGCGAATCGCGGCGGATCGCCTGCACCAGCTTGGCGGCGCTGCCGTAGCGGCGGCGCAGCGTCTGCGCCAGGCCGATGCCCTGGCCCAGCGGCAGCAGCAGCGCGCCGTCGGCGCTCCAGCCGGTGCGGGCGGCGATCGCGGCGCGCCAGGCGTCGACTTCCATCGTGCCGGCTTCGGCGGCGCGCTGTTCTTCGTCGGCGGCCTTCAGCAAGGGCGAGGCCGGCCGTGCGTAAACGCGGCAGCTGCGGTCCAGGCTTTCGCCGAACAGGCGGGTCTCGGAACCGTTGAGACGGCCCAGCTCGTTCTGCAAGGAGACCGGCAACGGCGACTCGGCGAGCAGCAGGAGCTGGTCGTCGAAGATCACGCCGGCAGCGCCGACCGCACGGCAGGCCGCTGCGCTATTGGGGCCGATGCCGCCTTGCACATAGATCGGCAGCGCACTGACGCCGGCCGTGCGCAGCAGTTCGAGCTTCTGCAGGAACACCAGGCTGCTGTATTCGCCGACCCAGCCGCCGGCCTCGTGGCCGCGTGCAATGACCGCCTCGCAGCCTGCGGCGGCGGCGAACTGCGCCGGGTCCAGCAGTTCCGCCCAGCTGCGGTCGGCGGCGCGCAGGCCGATGTCCTCGCGCAGCGTGGCGAAGTCGGTGGTGCCGGCCAGGACGACCGTGAGCACGCGCTCGCCGGCGCGGCTGATCAGCTGTCGCGCCAGCGCGGCGCGCTGCGGCGTGACGCGCAGGCCCAGCCGCACATCGCTGGCCGCGCACAGCTGCTCGAAGTTGCGCTGCGCCAGCGCCGCATCGTGGATGAATTCCAGGTCCAGCAGGCCGACGCCGCCGGCGCGGGCGATGGCAGCGGCGAGGCCGGCGTGTGGCAGATCGGCCGCGATGCAGCCGACGATCTCGAACGGCTTGGCGGAAGGGTGGCGGTTGGGCATCTGGATTCTCTGCGGCCGTGACGCGATATGCGGCTTACTTCTTCTTGCCTTCGAGGAACGGCACTTCGAGCACTTTCTCGTGCACAATCGGGCCGTGGCCGAAGTAACCGTTCTCGCCGAAGCATTCGCCGTGGTCGGCGGTGATGATGAAATGGGTGCCGACCGGCGCCTTGGCGATCAGGCCGTCGAGCACGCCGTCGACGTATTCGACGGTCCTGACCTGCTGGGCATGCAGGTCCTTCATCTGGTCATCGTCGAAGAACTTTTCTTCCTTGCCTTCGCCGAGCTGATCGTCCATGTGCTTGAACACGCCGTGCACGCCGGAGATGTGCGGCAGCGACTTGCCGTCGAGCATGTACGGGTAGTGCGTCTCGCCCAGGTTGAGGAAGTGGAAGCTCGGCTCGTCTTCGTCGAACTCGATCTCCTTGACCATGCCGGCGAAATCGTTGTGATTGGCCATCAGCTTGTAGTCGTCGAAATGCCGGTTCAGATGGCTCATCGGGTTGAGCACGGGCATCGACACACGGCCCACGGTGCGATAGCCATGCTCCTGCAGCACTTTGGGCAGCGACAGCTGGGGAATGAAGCTTTTGAATGACAAGCCGTCGATGCCCAAGCGGTCCACCCACTTCACGAACTCGCCTTTGTAGACCTCGGAGGCGAACACCGCCTGCGGGCTTTCGTGCGGCGTCATGCCCATCAGATAGGTGTAGTGCGAGGGGCTCGTCCAGGACGCATACGAGTAGCGCCGCGAGCCGGCACCGATGCGATCCATGTTCGGCGTCTTGGCGCGCTGATAGCTGTCGAAACGGCAGCTGTCCATGATGATGAAAACGAGGTCTTTGCTCATGAGTGCAAGTTAAAGGGCCGGAGCCGTTAAATCTGTAGGAATGCCGTTGTCGCCGATGAGGGTCCAAAAACTCCGGACAAAGGGTCCGAGGCAGGGCGGTTCCACTGCGTGCCGCCACGTTCAAGGCCGTTCGGCGGCCCTGAACCCTGAATCGCGCGTGATCGCGGCGCGGATTCGCCTCATTGACACGACGGCCCAATCGACATCCGTCGTGCTTTCAATCCCTGTTCCGGCACTCAGCGTCGCCGGTGGCGACCGTCGCAGGGCCTGGATCGGCCCTCAGTCAACCCGGTCTGACATCAGACGCGGAAGCGCCAAGTTTAGATCTTATAGTTATCACGCCGATGGCGGACAAAGCTATCAGAAAACTCCGCCTCTTAGCGCGCTTTTTGCATGCGAAAGCTAAGGTGCTGGCCGAGGATGGCGTGCGCCTGCGCCGACAGCCTTCCGCAAGCCCTTAGGGCCTGTTAACGCTATGGCCGCCGCTGTGATGCCACCCGCTTTGCGGCCAG
>CBINNP010000177.1:0-7624 GCA_966252075.1 uncultured Solimonas sp. | reverse complement strand
CACCGGCCGCGGCCGGCAGTGCGACGCTGGCGGCCGGTCGCGTCAGCGCGGCGACATCGAGCCGCGCGCTGCCGGCCGAAGCCGAGACGCCGGCGCGCAGGCCGGCAAATGCGCCGGCGCTCGCCGACACGCCCGCCGATGCGGAAGCGCTGACGCCGATACCGGCCGACCGCGCTGCACCGGCGCCCAGGCCGATACCGGCGCCGGCGGATGCACCCATACCAAGACCGAAGCCGGCACCGCCGCTGGCGAACGCCGCCGGTGCCTTCAGTTCCACCGCCGCGCCGACGGCGAACTCGGCGCCGGCCGAGAAGCGCAGGCTGGCCATGCCGTTGGCGCTGGCCAGCGCGCGTGCCGCGCCCGGCGCACCGCCGGCGGCGGCCAGGCCCGCGGCGCCGTTGGGCGATGACACCAGCGAGGGCTCCGGCCGCGCCGGCGCATCGCGCGTGGCCGGCCCGGCGAAGATCGATTCGGCGTCCTGGTTGACCAGGCCCAGATTGACGGTCGCGCGCAGCGGCACGCCCTCGGTCGCGAAGAAGTCGATCGTCTCCTTGTACGACTCCACCATGCCGCCGAAGCTGTAGACACCCCAGTGGAACTCGACGACCGGCGGCACGCGGTTGGCATCGGCGGACGGTTGCAGGTAGGCCTGCAGCTTGGCGGTGGTCGCGCGCACGTCGGCGCCGCTGGCGGTGGTGTCGAATACCAGCTCCATCTCCAGCTTGGCGGTGGTCTGGCTGACGTACTGCTTGGCCTTCTGCGCGCCGGCGCCGCCGCTGGCATCGTCGCTCTTGAGCTGGTTGTTGATCGTGTACTGCAGCGACACCGGGTTGAAGTGCACGTCGACGCGGCTGGCGCTGTCGCCCTTCTTCTGGAAGTACGCCTTCTCCAGACTCATGGCGCCATCCCCTGCAGGCCTTCGTGGACCAGATGGATCTCCTCGATCGCCACCTCGCTGGCGCGCGCGTTGAGGTCGGCGGCCTTGAACTTGACCGGCATCGCGCGCCGGAGCTGCCACTTCAGCACCGGTTCGCCGGCGTGGTCCTGCATCGTGATCGTCACCTGCAGGCGGTGCGCGTAGGCGCCGCGGCCTTCGCTGTCGGCGCCCTGTAGCAGCGCGAACCACTTCCACAGATCGCGCGAGCCGGTCATGCCGCGCTTGAGGATCACCGTCGCGAAGCTGGTGGTGCCGGCGCGCTGGTGGCTGCCGTAGTTGTGGCCGCCTTCCTTGATCAGCTTCGGCTCCATCGTCGCCTCGATGCCGCTGACCTCGGCGAAGGCGCCGGCCGCCAGCGGCACCGCCTCGCCGATGCTGTCGTCGCTGAGCGTGACGGCGGCGAACTCGACCAGAAAGCGGAACGGATGCAGCGGCGCCACGGCCGGCGTGCCGGCGGCGTCGCTGCCGCCGAACCCGATGCCGACACTGGCCGACGCGCTGGCGGAGAAGCCGATCGCCATCACGCGTGCTCCCGCACGCCGACGCCGGCGGACGACAGGCTCAGGCTGATGCTGATCGTTTCCAGCGGCTGCGCGGCGGTGAACTCCAGCGTGGCGATGACGCGGCCGCTGTCGAGATCGTCCTGCGTCATCGTCGTGCGGTCGCAGCGCAGCGCGTAAGCCTGCGCGCTGCTGGCGCCGGCCAGCGCGCCGCGCCGCCACAACGCCTCCATCAGACTGCCGAGGCGCTCGCGCAGCTGCCGCCACAGGCGCTCGCCGGAAGCGTCGAACATCAGTTCTTCGCCGACGCGGCGCGCGGCGCGCAGGATCACGCCGAGCAGGCGGTTGACGCTGGCGGCGCGCCAGTCGGCGCTGGCGCTCATCGTCACATCGCTGGCCAGCTGGAAGCCGAGCGGCGACGGCGCGAACAGCGAGAGCTTGTCGGCCAGCACCAGCTCGCTGGCGCCGACCCGCTCGACGCGCAGCGTCTGCGCGCGCGACAGCTGCGGGCACAGCCGGCGCACGCCAATCAGCGCGCTGCCGGCGGCGCTGCGGTAGGCGCCGCGCAGCAAGGTGTTGCGGGCGATGACGCCGGCCAGCACGCCGTCCGGGCTTTCCAGCCCGCCCGGCAGGCGCGTGTTGACACTGCTCGCCACCCACGGATACGCCAGCTGCAGGAAGGCGCTGCCAAGCTGGCCCGGCGCCTGCGCGGCGGCCAGCCAGCCGCGCTCGCGCAGGAAGCCGAGCGGATCGGCGGCCGGCGTCTCGCGCGTCAGCGCCGTCGTGCGCGGTGCCTGCGGCAGCGGCAGCGCGGCGATCAGCTGCACGTCGCGACGATGCTGGCCGGCGCGCGGCCGCGCCAGCAGATCGCAGAGCAGCGATTGCGCGCGCGCCCATTGCGTGTAGCCGTCGGCGTCCAGCGTCGGCGCCGGCAGCGCCTGCACGCGCGCCAGATCGTCGGGCGGCAGCGCATTGACCGCGCATTCGATGAACTGCTCCGGCGGCGCCGGCGGCACATGGACCGGCGCCGGTGCGATGCCGTCGACGCGCAGCGCGTCGGCGAGATCCGGCAGGCAGACGAACGACACCTCGTCGAGCCCGAACAGATGCGTGGCGCCGTGCCAGTTGGCCGGATCGGCCGGCGAACCGCGCAGCACCGGCGCCGCGTCGTCGGCATCGAAGCCCGGAATCAGCGGCACGCCGCCGTCGCCGCGCAGCCGCGCCAGGCGCTGCGCGCGCGGCGCCAGATACGGCCAGGGATCGCCGCAGCGGATCAGCCAGCAGCGCCGCCCGCCCTGCGCGAAGAAGCTGCGCACAGCGACCGCCAGATAGCTGCTGAGCCGCGTGCGGCCGTCGCCGGCGTCGCGCGCGTCGCCGTCGAACAGCTGTTCGAAGATCTCGATGCCGTCGATCGGCACCGGCAGGTCGAGCAGCGTCTCGACGTCGGCGGCGCGCTGATACGGACCGGCGAGCCAGCCGGCACGGTCGAGCGCGTCGCGCAAGGCCTTCGGGATGCGCGTGTAGCCGCCGGGCGCGCGCCGCCGCGCGACGTAGCCGATGAAGCAGGCGACGTCGCTGCGCAGCGCGTTGCCGGCGCCGGGCGGCGCCTCGGGCTCGATGCGGATGCCGGGGATCATGGCTTATGCGTCCGGCGCCTTACTCGGTTTCCAGACCTTCGACCGACAGCACCAACTCTTCCATCGCTACGTCGCCGCCGCCCTTGGCGGCCAGCGTCGGGCCGGTCAGCTTGAGCGGAAAGGCACCGGCGAGCTTCCATTTCTGCACCGGGTTGCGCGACTCGTCGAGCAGCGTGATGACGACCGTGCGCTTGGCCTTGTAGCCGTCGGTGCGGGTCTGCTTGATCCAGTCGAACAGCTCGCTGGAACCGATCAGGCCGCGCTTGCAGGTGACGTCGGAAGTCTTGTGCACGCCGGGAATCTTGCGCACGTGGTTCTCGGCCTCGTTGCCGTTGCGGTATTCGGCGACCGTCAGCTCGGTGGTCAGGCCGGAGACGTCGGAGAAGCCGGCGGCGACGCCGCCGCCGAGATCGACGAGGAAGTTGAAGGCGCCGTAAGGCGTATCGCGGAGAATCATGGGCGGCTCTCCTTATGAGCGGTCGTCGGCCGTCTTCTGGCCGATGCGGAAAATCACGAACTCGGCCGGCTTGAGCGCGGCGACACCGACGAGGCAGATCAGGCGGCCGTTGTCGAGATCGTTCTGCGTCATCGTCGTGCGGTCGCAGCGGACGAAAAACGCCTGTTCAGGCTTGGTGCCGAGCAGCGCGCCGCTCTTCCACTCGTTGTAGAGGAAGGCGCTGATGGTCTCGGTGACATTGGCCCACAGCCGTTCGCCGTTGGGCTCGAACACCGCCCATTGCGTGCCGCGGTCGATCGAGGCTTCGAGGTAGTTGAAGTAGCGGCGGATGTTCACGTACTTCCACTCGGGGTCCGAGGTCACGGTGCGCGCGCCCCAGATCCGGTAGCCGCGGCCGGACAGGTAGCGCAGGCAGTTGACGCCGAGCGGGTTGAGCACTTCCTGCTGCGCGAAGTTGATATCGGTTTCGAAGCGCAGCGCGCCGAGCACGACCTCGTTGGCCGGCGCCTTCCAGACGCCGCGCTGGTTGTCGTTGCGTGCGTAGATGCCGGCGACGAAGCCGGACGGCGGCAGCTTGATCTCGCGCGGCTCGCTGCTGCCGGCGCGCCAGGCCGGATTGCTGACGACCACCCAGGGGTAGTACAGCGCGGCGCGCGTCGAATCGATCTTGCCGCGGATGTCGCGCGCTTCCGAGACGGTCTTGTTGACCGGCGTATCGAGCACCGCGATGCGGTAGGCGCGGCGCTTCTCGGCGTGCGCGATCAGCGCGTTCTGGATGCCTTCGTAATCGGCCAGCGCCGAGTTGCCGGGCGCGGCGATGATCGAGATGTCCTCGATGCCGTCGAGCAGGTTCAGCGCGCTGTCGAAATCGCTGGCCGCCGGCGCGGCGCCGTCGGCACCGCCGCTGAGCGTGAAGCTGCGGCGCGGCTCGTCGTAGATGCGCTGCGCATTGATCGCCGGCTGCGCGCTGAACAGCGCCTTGGCGAACGCGAGGTCGGTGACACCGGTGCCCTTGAGCTGCAGCGCGACGAGGTTGACGAGCGCTTCGGCGCGGCTCGACGGCGCGGCCTTGAGCACGCCGCCGATCCAGCGCGGATGCCGGGGCGAATAGCTCAGATCCTCATAGCCGCTGGCGTTGCCGTCGGCGTCGGCCACCGTCAGCGAGACGCCGAGCAGATAGGCCTCGCCGCCCGGCGCGTCGCCTGGCTTGGCGTTGCCGGGCTTGACCAGATCGGCCGTGCCCTTCCACTTGATCGTGCCGCCGTCGTTGAGCTTGGCGTACAGCTCCCAGCTCCTGTTGTTGCCGTCGACCTTGAGCACGCGCGCGATGCTGCCTTCCGGTGCCGCGTCGAAACCCGCCCAGGTGGCCGGCGTCGCCGTCTGCTGGAACACGGCGGTGGCGTTGCCGCCGGAGCCCGGCGCACGCGCGACCAGCAGCACGCCGTTGGTGGCGTCGCCGCTGAGCTGGACCTTGGCGCTGTAATCGGCGGCGGTCTTGTTCTGCTCGGCGGCGAACACGCGCGACACGTACAGCCGCGCGCCGCCGTTGTCGAAGAACGCGCGCACCGCATGCGCCAGGTAGTTGGGCTGCGCAGCGCTGGCGCCGGCGAAGCGCAGCTCGCCGAGGCCGCCGTAGATGCGCTCGAAATCGGCGACGCTGGTGATCAGCTCCGGCGTCTCGCCGACCGGCCCCTTGCGGGTGGCACCGGCGAAGCCCGTGGTACTGGTGCCGACGCCTTCGATCGACTTCGAGCGGAAGCTGGTTTCCTCTACGTAGACCCCTGGGGCCAGGTATTCGGCCATGTTCAAACTCCTGTGAAGAACGCGACGCCGGTGGTGGCGTGGTGGTGGGCGTGGTGATGGCGGCCGGCGCGCTTCATGCCGGCACCTGCAGGTCCAGATGCAGCGCCGCGCCCGAGGCGAGCTGGATCGGCTGCTCGACGCGGATCAGTGTCGCCGCGCGGGCTTCCAGATCGTCGGGATCGGCGAGCGGCGCGCTGCCGCGCAGCGCCGCCAGCCGCGCGGCGAGCAGATCGGCGGCGGCGGTGAACTGCGCCAGCGCCGGATCGACGACGACCAGCAGCGTCGCGTCGATGCGGTCGGTGACGACCGCGCCGCCACCGCCGCCGCTGGCCATCAGCTTGGGAATGCCGGGCACCGCCAGCAGCGCCTCGCCGCCGGCGTCGCTGAGGCCACGCGCGGTGCCGACGCCGGCCAGCGCCGGCGTGACGCGGACGAAGGCGCCGCCGATGTGTTCGCCGCTGCCGCTGCGGCGCAGGCTCAGCCGCAGGCGCGCCCAGTTCGGCGCCAGCGGCGCCGCCGGCGAGCCGTACAGGCGCACGGTCTGCGGCCGCAGCAGCGAATCCGGCTGCGCGGCATGGGCCGGGTCCGGATCGCGCGGCAGCTTTAGCGTGAAGCGGCGCGGCAGGTAGCGCTGCGCCGGATCGCTGACCTCGACCGTATAGCTGTGCGCGCCGAGTGCCGGTGCTGCCGGCGGCGCCGCGAAGACGTCGTGCGCTTCAAGACCGTCTGCACCGAACACCACCCAGAGCCCTGAACCGTTGCGGCGCAGGCGCAGCTGCGCGGCGCGCAGTTGCAGCGGCGCGCGCACCGGCAGGCCGGTAGCGGCATCGACGAAGTCGATCGCACCGAGCACGCGGCGTTCGACGGCTTCGAGCATCACGACAGCGACTCCGCCGATGCAAGCGCAAAGCGCTGCGCGACCACCGGCGCGGCATCGGGCTCGCTGTCGGCGTCGATGCGGATCATCCGCGCGATGTAGGAGACACTGAGCCGGTAGCTCGGCGCCAGCGCATCCCAGATCCGCGTCATGTCGTCGACCGACAGTTCTGCAGGAATGATCTGCACGACATCGCTCTGCGCCCAGCCGCCGGACGCCGACAGCACCGAGCGGTCCAGCACCGGCGTGCGGTACAGCTGCTGCATCGCCCAGGCGAGCACGTTGTGCTCGGTCTCCGCGGTGCCGGCCCAGACGGTGAGCATGAAATGCAGGTCCAGCGGCAGCGGCACCGGCTTGCGCGGCGTCTCGACCGGCCGCACGTTGCGCAGCTGGTCGTTGACGGTAATGCGGTAGACGTACAACGACAGGCAGGTGCCGAGATCGTCGTCGGCCGCCAGTTCGCCGCTCGACAGCAGCTTGAAGTCGCAGGCGGTGTCCTTCAGCGGCGAGTTGCGATAGGCGTTCTTGAGAAACGTCAGCAGCGAGTTCGTCGCCGAATGGATCGCGAAGACGTTGGCCATCACTGCGCTCCGCCGAGCGCTGCGATCGCGCCGTGCTCTTGCTCGTAGTCGAGCAGGCACTGCTGCAGCAGCGCGACGAAGGCCTGCAGATGCGCGGGCGTGCTCACGATGCGCGTGTGAAACCGCGCGGCGCCGTCGTCCGCGTAGTACTGGCCGAAATCGAGCACGAACTCCGTTGCATTGATCCCCACCTTCAGGTGATTGGCATAGCGGCCTTCCAGTGCCGCTTCCCGGTCCCGCTGCGCGCTGGCTGTCACATCGGCCTCCCTGGCTGACGGCGCCCCGCGGCGCGCGGTGTCTGCCAGCAAGGGCGCAAGCGCGGTGCCAGCGCGCCGATGTACTGAGAAGTGGATCACTTGCCGATCGCAAGGCATTGACTATGAAGTCGCTTTGTTTTTCGTTGCGGAGGACGGCGCAAGGCTCGCGCGCCTCTTTTGCCGGCGCTGTTACAGGATCTGATACAGCGCTCGATACACACTGTGGTACAGCTGTGACAGTCGCGCGGGCGGCAACACTGCATCGCGCAGACACCAAGGCCCGCGGCCGCCGGCAGGCGTGCGGGACTCGATGAAGGCGTAAGAGACGCGAAAGCGCGTCGCGTGCGACTAGGGCCTGTTAACGCTATGGCCGCCGCTGTGATGCCACCCGCTTTGCGGCCAGGCAAGGCGCGACGAAGGAATTTGGTGGTTCCAAATGACTGAGGAGCAACGCCGCATGGCCGCAAAGCGGGTGGCACCCCGGAGGGGCGGGACCGTTTTGGCGCATCGCGGCGTCATGACTCGCTCGTGTACGTCCAGTACACCGCGCTCGTCCTTCCTTGCGCTGCGCCAAA
>CBINNP010000176.1:0-7633 GCA_966252075.1 uncultured Solimonas sp. | reverse complement strand
ACCCCTCACCCCCAACCCCTCTCCCGCGAGGCGGGAGAGGGGAGCTTCTTCCTTCTCCTGTGTGCGGGAGAAGGTGCCCCGGAGGGGCGGATGAGGGCCTACAGCGCCTCGATGATCGTCACGTTGGCCTGGCCGCCGCCTTCGCACATGGACTGCAGGCCGTAGCGCTTGCCGCGTGCGCGCAGCGCGTGCACCAGCGTCGTCATCAGTCTGGCGCCGGAAGCGCCGAGCGGATGGCCCAGCGCGATGGCGCCGCCATTGACGTTGAGGCGCTCCGGATCGGCGGCCAGCGCCTGCAGCCAGGCCAGCGGTACCGAGGCGAAGGCCTCGTTGATCTCGTAGAGGTCGATGTCGGCCAGCTTCATGCCGGCGCGCTGCAGCGCGCGCTGCGTCGCCGGAATCGGCTCCTCCAGCATGATCACCGGGTCGCCGGCCGAAACGCTGATGTGGTGGATGCGTGCCAGCGGCTTGAGGCCATGCGCCTTCAGCGCGCGCTCGCTAACGATCAGCAGTGCGGCGCTGCCGTCGGCGATCTGGCTGGCATGCGCGGCGTTGAGCTTGCCGCCTTCGCGGATCGCCTTGACCGCATGAATGCCTTCGAGCGTGGCGTCGAGGCGCACGCCCTCGTCCTGCACGTGCTCGGCGGCGCGGCCGTCTTCCAGCGTCACCGGCACCGGCACGATCTCGCGCGCGAAGGCGTTGTCGCGGATGGCGCGGCTGGCGTTCTGGTGGCTGCGCAGGGCGAACGCATCGAGCTGCGCCGAGCTCAGCCCGTACTTGTCGACGATCATCTCGGCGCCGGTGAACTGGCTGAAATCGTCGACGCCGTAGCGCGCCAGCACGCGGGCGCTGTACGGCCCCGTGCCGAGCCCGGCCTTGGCCGCCAGCGTGGCGGCGCTGTTCATCGGTACCCGCGACATGCTCTCGACGCCGGCGGCGATCACCACGTCCTGGCTGCCGGACAGCACCGCCTGTGCCGCGAACTGCACCGCCTGCTGCGAGCTGCCGCACTGGCGGTCGATGCTCACCGCCGGCACGCTCTGCGGCAGCTTCGACGCCAGCACTGCGTTGCGGCCGATGTGCAGGCTCTGTTCGCCGGCCTGGCTGACGCAGCCCATGATGACGTCGTCGATCGCCTGCGGATCGATGCCGCTGCGCTGCACCAGCGCGTCCAGCACCTGGCCGGCGAGATCGGCCGGATGCCACTGTGCCAGCCGGCCGTTGCGACGCCCGGTGGCGGTGCGTACCGCTTCAACGATGTAGGCCTCAGCCATGGTCTTGCTCCGTGGTGCTTCGATCAGATGATGATGGTCATGCTGGCGGGCGATGCGCACCCCCGTCTATGGTCGGGGTCGGCCGGCGCCTCAGGCGCCCAGGCCGAGCCGCCGCTTCACCGCCTCCCGCGAAATCTTCAGCAAGGCCTCCGCCTTGCGCCGCTCCTGACGGGCGCGGGCCAGCGTCAGCGCGCCGGACAGTTCGGCCACCACCGAGGCCGCCTGCGCCGGCGCATCGGCGACGCCGGCGCGGGTCAGCAGCTCGGCGACGTCGCGCAGCAGCAGTTCGACGCCGGCGTCGTAACGCAGCCGCGCCGCCTGCGGCAGCCGTGGCAGGTCCGAAGCCAGCGCCGGCAGCGGGCAGCCTTTGTCGGGGGCCTGGCAGTGCGCTATCGACAGGTAGTAATCGATGAACCGCGACAGCGCCGCGCGCGGGTCCCCGGCGTCCCGCTGCTTGAGCAAATGCTGCCGGCGCTCCATGAACATGTGATCGATCGCATGGGCGACCAGCTCGTCCTTGGAAGCGAAATGCGCATAGAAACCGCCATGCGTGAGGCCGGCACGCGTCATGATCGCGGCGACGCCGATGCGATCGGCGCCGTCGGCGCGGATCGCCGCCGCCGCCTCGTGCAGGATGCGCTCACGCGTCCTGGCCTTGTGTTCGGAGTCGTATCGCATGGTCCGGCTACCCGCGTGGCACGATGTTGTTGGATGACGGCCATCATAATAAGATGATCGACATCATGCAAAGACCGCGCTGCGTCCGCTGCGCGGTGTCCGCACCAGGAGAGTCACCATGTCTGATGTCGTCATTGCCGGCTTTGTCCGCACGCCGTTCACGTTCTCGCGCAAGGGCGCGCTGGCCGCGACACGGCCGGACGATCTGGCCGCCGCGACGCTCAAGGCGCTGGTCGAGCGCAGCGGACTCGATCCGCTGCTGATCGAGGACGTGCTGATGGGCTGCGGCTATCCGGAAGGCCCGCAGGGCAACAATGTGGCGCGCATCGCGTCCTTGCTGGCGGGCCTGCCCTTGCCGCTGGGCGGCATCACGCTCAATCGCTCCTGCGGCTCATCGATGTCGGCGATCCACTTCGCCGCCGGCCAGATCGCGATCGGTGCCGGCGAAGCCTACATCGCCGCCGGCGTCGAGAGCATGACGATGGTGCCGCCGCGCGGCGGCGCCTTCGCGCCGAACCCGCGCTTCAGGAGCGAGGAGCGGCCGGATGCCGAGCTGATGATCGAGGCTTATGTGAGCATGGGCCGCACCGCGGAGAATGTCGCTGCGCGCTACGGCGTCACGCGGGCCGTGCAGGAGCAGTTCGCGCTGGAGTCGCAACAGAAGGCGGCGGCGGCGCAGGCGGCGGGGCTTTTCGACGACGAACTGGTGGCGGTACGCGCGGCTGATGGCACCCGCGTCGAGCGCGACGGCTGCCTGCGGCCGGATACGACGCTGGCCGGCCTGGCCGGCCTGAAGCCGGCGTTCGACGAGCGCGGCACGGTGACCGCCGGCACCTCGTCACCGCTGACCGACGGCGCCTCGGCGACGCTGATCACTTCGGCGGCGTTCGCGGCGCGGCATCGCCTGCCGGTGCTCGGCCGCATCAGGGCCGCCGCCGTGGCGGGCGTGGAACCGGAGCTGATGGGCATGGGCCCGGTGCCGGCGACGCGCAAGGCGCTGGCGCGTGCCGGCCTGTCGGTCACCGATATCGATGTCGTGGAGATCAACGAGGCCTTCGCGTCGCAGGCCGTGGCGTGTCTCGACGAACTCGGCATCGCCCGTGAGCGTGTCAACATCGATGGCGGTGCGATCGCGCTCGGCCATCCGGCCGGCGCCACCGGCGCGCGGATCACCGCCAAGGCCGCGCAGATCATGCAGCGCGTCGGCGGCCGCTACGCGCTGGCGACGCAGTGCATCGGCGGCGGGCAGGGCATCGCGACGATCATCGAGGCGCCCTGAGGCGGCGCCCCGGCGGCGACAGTCACTGCAGCCGGCCGCCCCAGTCGTGCGCCCACGGGTGCACGTGCTGCGGCGGCATCGGCTTGGCGGCCAGATAGCCTTGCGCGCGCGTGCACTGCACCTCGCGCAGTACGTCCCAGTCTTCTTGGCGCTCGACGCCTTCGGCGACGATGTCGAGCCGCAGCTGCCGCGCAAGCTGCACGCTGGCGCTGAGGATCGCGCGCAGGTCGACGTCATCGGCGGCACCGGCGACCACGCTGCGGTCGATCTTGAGTTCCGAGAACGGCATCGTCTTGAGGCGCTGCAGGCCGGTCAGGCCACTGCCGTAATCATCGACGGCAAGGCGGAAATCGTAGCTGCGCAGGCGGTTCATCGACTGCAGGATCTCGGAGTCGCGCGGCATGCCGTCTTCGGTCAGCTCGAAGGTGATGCTGCTCGGCGAGACTTCGGCGCGGCTGGCCAGTTCGGCGGCGACTTCCGGCAGGTAGACGCGCGTCAGCGCGCGCGGCGACAGGTTGATCGACAGGCCGATGCGCAGGCCGCCGCGCCACCATTCACCGAGCTGGGTGATCGCCAGCTCCATCACGCGGATGGCCAGCGCCGGTGCGAAGCCGGCGGCGTCGGCCACCGGCACGAAGCTGCCGGCCGCCATCAGCCCATGCTGCGGATGTTCGAGCCGCACCAGCGCCTCGACCGCGACCAGCGCGTTGTCGGCGAGGCGGATCTGCGGCTGGTAGTGCACCTGGATCCATTGCTCGCGCAGCGCTGTGGCGACGGTGTCGGCATCGAGCCGATGCGGCGGCGCGGCGCGGCGCGGCCGCCGCGGCGAGACATGCGCCTCGATCAGCCGCTGCAGCTGCAGCAGGGTGAAGCTCGGCGGCAGCGCGCCGACCAGGTGCAGGCCGCAGGCCTGCAGCACCAGCCCGGCGGCATCCGGGTGCTCGCTATCGAAAGCCGCGCTGATGACCAGCCCCAGTGTCGGCTGCTCGACGGCCAGCGCGCGCAGCGTGCCGGCGCGCTCGTCGTCGCCGAGGCGGAAGTCGCAGACCAGCAGCTCCGGTCGCGGCCAGTTGCTGCGCATGTGCTGCAGCGCCGAGGCGCTGTCCGCGGCTTCGTAGACGTGGCGCAGGCCGAGTTGCCAGAGGCAGGAGGCGATCAGCTGCCGGCGCGCGGCGCTGGCGTCGATGACCAGGGCGGACAGTGCGGCGAAGGGCGTGGCGGACATGGCGGCAGATCTCGTGGAGCTTCGCTGCCTTTATCCGCCGCCCCGCGCGCGCGCTCAAGCACGCGGGCGTGGGGTGTTGCTACTGCCGCCTGTGCATAAGCGCCACCGGTCGGCGCCACCAATCGGATTGCGGCATCTGCCGACCTCGCGGCAGCGGCTCAGATGTCCGGCGCGCCGATCCTGGTCTTGCGCTCCTGCTTGCTGCGGAACTCGGCGAACAGTTCGATCATCTCGCGGTTGAATGCCGGGATATCGTCGGGCTTGCGGCTGGTCACCAGCCGCTTGTCGCGCACAACCTCCTCGTCGCGCCAGTCGCCTCCGGCATTGCGCAGGTCGGTCTTCAGCGACGGCCAGGATGTCAGTCGGCGGTCGCGGACCACGCCGGCCTCCACCAGCAGCCAGGGCGCGTGACAGATCGCCGCGACCGGCTTGCCGTTGTCGAAGAAGTCCTGAACGAACTTCACCGCCCGCGGTTCGTTGCGCAGGGTGTCGGCACTGAGCGTGCCGCCGGGCAGCACCAGTCCGTCGTAGCGGCCGGGGCTGGCGGCGGTGATGTCGAGATCGACGTCGATCTCGTCGCCCCATTCCCTCAGCCGCCAGCCGCGGATCCTGCCGGTCTCCAGCGAGACGATCTCCACGGCCGCCCCCTGCGCCTGCAGCGCGCGGCGTGGCTCCATCAGCTCGGACTGCTCGAAACCGTGCGTGGCGAGGATCGCGAAGGTCTTGCCGCGCAGGCGTCCCTCCTGCGCTGGCGTCGCGGCGGACTGTTCGCGGGCCTGGGCCTTGCGGATGCGGCGCTGCCGCTCGGCCTCGGACCCGCCCCAGACCGGCGCGTCGCTGGCGGGAAAGGTTTCCTTGAGCGTGCGATCGACTTCGCCCTCGCTGTGCGGCTGTGCGGTTGCGGCCTTGTGTTCGGCGCGACGCGCGCCTGGCGGAACGGGAGTCTTGCGCGGGGCTTTGCCTGAGCTTGCGTTGCGGGCGGATTTGTTCGCCATGTCGATGCTCCGTGGTAGTCCTGGCAGGCTGCCGGCGACGACATGAACACGGCCCGAATGCCGGCGTTGCCGCCGCGGCGAAGGGGAGGCGCAACAGCTCGCGCCTCCCCGGGCGGTGGTCCTGCAAACATCGCGGCAGCGACTCCAGCTGCGCGCCACCTGCTGCAAAGCCGTGTGGCGCCGGACCGGCACCGCGTCCGCCTGGCCGGAGTCCTGTTGCGCACCGCCTGAAGTTTTAGGGGCCGACATGCGGCAGAAGTTCCGGCCGGATTGCCGCCGCGGGCTTGTGCCCGACCGGCGCCGGATGCCGCGCCGCGGCCAGCCCTTTAAAATCGCGCCCCCATGGCCGCACTTACCTTGCTGATCAGCTGTCTGGCACTCGGTGCCGTCGTCGCGCGCTGGCTGCGCCCGCCGATCGGTCTGGCGCCGAATCTCAACTGGTGGCTGATCAACATCGCGCTGCCGGCAATGACGCTGGAACTCGGCGCGCAGATGCGTTTCGACGGCCACATGCTGTACCTGATCGTCTCGCAGTGGCTGCTGTTCCTCATCGCCTGGCTAGGCTTCGCCGCGCTCGGCCGTGCGCTGGGCTGGAGCCGCAGCCGCATCGGCGCGGTGACGCTGGTCGCCGGCCTGGGCAACACCTCGTTCATCGGCTATCCGCTGCTCGAAGCGCTGCGCGGCCGCGAAGGGCTGGCGCTCGGCATCATCGCCGACCAGGCCGGCTGCTTCGTCGCGCTCGCGGTCGGCGGCGTCACCGTCGCCGCCACCTATGCCGGACAGAAGCCCAAGCCGGCGGAGATCATCAAGCGTGTGCTGCTGTTCCCGGCCTTCATCGGCCTGGTCTGCGGTCTACTGGTTGGTGCCCTGGGCGGCTGGCCGGAGATGCTCGAAGGCATCCTCCACCGCCTCGCGCAGACGCTGACACCGATCGCGCTGTTCGTGGTCGGCCTGCGGCTGTCGCTGCACATGGGGCGCGACCAGCTCACGGCGGCGGGCCTGGGCCTTGCGTACAAGCTCGCGCTCGCGCCGCTGGCGATCCTCGGCGTCGGCTTGCTGCTGGGCGCGCAGGGATTGCCGCTGACGATCGCCGTCCTGCAGTCGGCGATGCCGCCGATGATCTCGGCTGGTATCCTCGCCGATCAGTACAAGCTCGATCCGCCGGTCGCCGGCACCATCGTCACGGCCGGTACGCTGCTCGGCTTTGCGACGGTGCCGTTGTGGAGCTGGGCGCTGGGCTGAGGTCTGTTGCTGCTAGACGATCTTCGCGAACAGGTCATGCTCGTCGGCGTCGACGACCTTGACCTTCATGCGCTGGCCGGGAACGGGTTTCAGCTTGCCCTGGATATAGACCTTGCCGTCGATCTCCGGCGCGTCGGCCCAGCTGCGGGCAACGCTGGCGGCATCGTCATGCGCTTCGTCGACCAGCACCTCGATGGTCTGGCCGATCTTGTTCTGCAGCTTGGCGGCGCTGATCTCGGCCTGCCTGTCCATGAAGCGCTGCTGGCGTTCCAGCTTCACTTCCTCCGGCACTTCGCCCGGCAGCGCGTTGGCAGTGGCGCCTTCGATCGGCGAGTAGGTGAAGCAGCCGACGCGGTCGAGCTGCGCCTCGTCGAGCCAGTCGAGCAGCAGCTCGAAATCGGCTTCGGTCTCGCCGGGGAAGCCGACGATGAAGGTACTGCGGATGGCGATGTCCGGGCAGATCGCGCGCCAGGCGGCGAGCCGCTTGAGCGTGTTTTCGGCAGCAGCCGGGCGCTTCATCGCCTTGAGCACCGACTTCGACGCGTGCTGGAACGGGATGTCCAGATACGGCAGGACCTTGCGCTCGGCCATCAGGCCGATGATGTCGTCGACGTGCGGATACGGGTAGACGTAGTGCAGGCGCACCCAGGCGCCGAGCTCCGACAGGCCTTCGCAGAGGCCGAGCATGCGGGTTTCATACTCGCGGTCGCGCCAGCGGCCGCGGGCGTACTTCAGGTCCGCGCCGTAGGCCGAGGTGTCCTGCGAGATCACCAGCAGTTCCTGCACGCCGGCCTTCACCAGGCGCTCGGCTTCGCTCAGCACTTCGGCGACCGGTCGCGAGTCGAGGCGGCCGCGCATCGACGGGATGATGCAGAAGCTGCACTTGTGGTTGCAGCCTTCGGAAATCTTCAGGTAGGCGTAGTGCTTCGGCGTCAGCTTG
>CBINNP010000175.1:0-7676 GCA_966252075.1 uncultured Solimonas sp. | reverse complement strand
CAGGTGGTAGTTGGCTCCGAAGAACAGCACCGTCATCAGCGGCGAGGTGCGGCTCCAGGCGTTGCCGAACGGCCGGCTGTCGAGGCCGGCGTGGTCGATGTAGATCTGGCAGGCGCCGATGAAGTTGACGGCGAGCGTCGGCAGCGCCACGCAGAACAGGCCGGCGCGCCAGTCGTATGCGAACACCGCGGCGTAGAAGGCGAGCCAGAGCGCGGCGAACACGAAGTTGGCACGCGCGAACAACACCTGATCGCGGTGCGGATAGGCCATCTTGTACTTGAAATGCGTGGGCTGGCCTCGCGCCAGGTTCAAGGTGTATTTGAAGTACAGCGTGTTGTAGACCAGCCGCGAAAACAGCAGGCGCTTCCACCAGGTGTCGAGATGGCGCACCGGTGCGATGTCTGGATCGTCTTCCTGGTTGGTGTAGCGGTGATGGTTCCAGTGGCTGACCGCGAAGCCGAGCTCGAAGTAGGTCAGTACCGCCGACGCACTGAAGATGCCCAGCAGGGCGCTGGCCTTGCGGTTGCGCAGCAGGCTGCCGTGCATGCCCTCGTGGCCGACGAAGCCCATCATGTTGAGGCCGTAGGCGGACAGCACGGTCAGCAGCGCGATCGCCGGAATCTGCAGCCACAGCGGCAACTCGGCGGTCGCGATGCGATAGCTGCCCAGCGCCGGCACGCTGAACAGCAGCAGCGCGTAAAGGCAGTAGGCAGCGGCCCACAAATGCGAGGGCCGGTACAGCGAGCGGTCCAGCAGCGGACGGGAGAGGTTGTTCATCGGCAGGCTCCATGAAGGCGGCAGGCCGCGCGCCGCCGCGGGCGCGCGGGGTCCGGGGTGTCGAGCTCCCGCTCAGGCGACCTTGGCGATGCTGCGCAGCTCGCGGCGCCGCTTGGCGGCCAGCATGTCGCGCCGGGTCATGCCGATGAACTTCAGCGTCGGCATGATTCCGCGCTCCATGAACAGCTGCTTGGAAATCGCCACGCCGTCGACGTTGAGGCGCTGTTCGAACTCCGGGACCAGCGAGGCGCCCGGCATCTCGAAGTGCGAGATCACGTGCGCAAGATCTTCTGCGGTGCCTTCCGGGTCTTCCTGGAACTCGAAGCGCATGAACTTGCGGTAGAAGCTCGCATGCGCGGCTTCGTCGCGGCCGACCAGTTCGAACACCCGCGCCAGCGTCTCGTTGCCGTCGCGGCGATGCTGCTCGCGCTGGCTGGCATAGATCAGGTAGGTGGCGATCTCCTGCAGTGCACCGTAGCAGGCCATCTCGCGATTGCTCGAGAACGGCATCTGCCACTCGGTCTCCAGGACCTTTTCCTCGTAGTCCATGTACTGGTCGAGCGTGCGCAGCCCCGAGCGCAGCAGGTACTCGCGGAACGCCAGCGCGTGCTTGGACTCCTCATAGCCCCAGCAAAGGTGGAACCAGGCCTGACCGAAGATGTCACGGCTGATGTTGAGGCCGTTCTTGGTGTAGTCCGGGATGAACAGCTCGACGCCGCAGAAGGTTTCGAGGCAAACGGCGGTGTTCTCGTCGGCAACGCTGCGATCATTGACGATACGCTCGCGTCCGCCGCTGCGTTCCAGTAGATCCCAGGGGATGTCGTTCATCGGGTTCCAGCGCCGATGCTTTTCGGCGTGCTCGAAGAACTCCATGTAGTCGCGGTACATCTGCTCGCGGCGCCGGCGCTTCGGCGACGCGGTCTGCAAGGCCGTGATGCTCATGGCTAGGCCTCCTGACGGGCCGCGGTGTGCTTGCGGATCAGCTGCGCCAGGTCGCCCATGCCGTGGATCTTGACCAGCTCGCTGTCGTGGAACTGGATGTCCAGCTCCTCCTCGATGAAGCCGGTCATCTCCAGTGCCGAGACCGACTCGATGCCCAGTTCGTCGATCGTCGATTCCAGCTGCAGCTGCCCCGCCGCCTCGCTGCGCTCCGGCTTGGCGAACGCGAAGGCCTTGCGCAACAGGCTGACGATCTCCGTGTCGTTGATGCCAGCAGTTACCGTTTCCATGGTGCCATCTCCAATGTGATGTTGAGCTGCAAAGCTCCTCCCTCATCGCACACATGCGCCACGCGATCGGTGCCGCGCGGTCTGCCTTTGTCCATCTCAGCGATCGAGCCGGCGCAGCGAGAACTGCGCCAGCGATTGATAGCCTTCCTCGAACGCCATCACGCAGGCGCCCAGGTAACGGTCGTACTCGTCGAACACTGCATCGCCCCAGTTCTCGCGAATCTGCGCTTCGTTGCGGCGCAGCCGTGCCAGCCATTCGGTGGTGGTCCTGGCGTAGTGCTCGCGGCGCGTGTTGAGCTGCACGATCTCCCAGTACGGCAGCACCGACTCGAAGATGGCTTCCAGCCGCGGCGATATCGCGCCAGGGAAGATCGTCGACGTGACCCAGCCGATCTCCTTGAGCGCCTTGCCGCGCGGCATGCGTCCGCCGATCACCGTCTGCAGGCCGAACCAGGCGCCCGGCTTGGTCCACTCCCAGGCGCGGCGGAAGTAATTGCGGTAGATATCCAGATGCTCGCCGCGGCGCGTCTGCTGCGGCGTCGCCACGTGCTCGAACATGCCGATGCTGATCACGCCGTCGAAGCTGTTGCGGGCCGGCTCGTAGTGGCGGTAGTCGACGTACTCGACCGCACTGTTGGGGATCTTGCGGGCAAGAATTTCCTCGTACTGGTCCTTCGACAGCGTGATGCCGACCGCTTCGCCGACTTTCTCGTTGCGCGACAGATGATCGAGGTTGGCGCCCCAGCCGCAGCCGATGTCGAGCACACGCTGGCCGGGCGCAACATGCGCACAGCGGCTCAGGAACTGATGCTTGTTGTTCTGCGCCTGCTCCAGCGTCTCGTCGCCATTGAGAAACAGCGCACAGGTATAGGCCATCGACTGGTCCAGCCAAAGCCGGAAGAAGTCGTTGTTGACGCCGTAGGTGATATCGATCTCGTCGCGTGAAGACATCGCAAGGCTCCTGTCGGGAAAGTTCAGTGAATGCGGCAAGCGGATTCAGGACGGCATGGACTCGGCCGGCGTTGCGGCCGCTGGCGCGGCGCTTGCGGCATCGCGGCGCAGATCGCGGATCTGGCCGAAGGCCTCGACACCGCGGCGTTCGATCGCACGCTTCTGCAGCAGCGCGGTGTCGGCAGAGTAGGTGCCGAACAGCTTGTCGAGCAGCATGCAGGAGAAGCCGTAGTTGACCTTGAAGCGCGCGTGGTGGAGCGCGTGGCTGGTCGCCGAGCCCATGCTCAGATGATTCGACAGCAGGGCACCGAGCCTGGAGGTCTCGACATTGCTGTGGCCGTGCAGGCTGATGATGAAGTGAAAGGCGTAGTAGGCGGCAATGCCGGCCAGGCCCACCGGCATCAGCCATGAGGCGGCGGCCATGAAGCTGAGCCAGCCAGCGGTGTAGAAGACCCACTTCTCGACCCATGACATCGAGATCGATGACCGCGGCGTGACCACGCGCGACAGGTGATGCGAACGATGCAGGCGATACAGGAAATCGTGCTCGTGCATCCAGCGGTGTGTGAAGTAGTAGAGCACCTCGACCCAGACGTAGAACACCGCGAACGTCAGCAGTGTGGTCGTCCAGCTGTCCGGCGCCAGCCGGATCAGGCCGAGACGGATCAGCGCGTAAAGGAAGATGGCGTCGCTGAATACGTGCCAGGACGAGAGGATTTCGCGCCGGCGCTGCCCGGTATCGGTGCCGATGCGGAAGACGCGGTGCTCGTGCACCGCGCCGATGCGGGTGATCGCTTCCCAGCCGAAACCCAGTGCGAGCTTGCCGAGTCCCAGCCAGGCCAGCGTCCACCACAGCGCTGCGCCGAACTGCGGCGAAGGGAACAGCCACTGTCCAAGGTTGTGCAAAGCCGCGCTGCTGTAGTCCATGGTGGAGGCCCGGTTGGTCTGGCGGTTTCGAATCCTGAATTAGGAAGTCGAGAGCTACACAATGAATAGCATGGTGATCGTGTCAGTATTTGTGACAGTCCTCACGATGATGGATGTTGAGACGGTAGATCGGAAAATGTCCTACATGAGTATTTTGAAAACTACGAAAGTAGAAGCGTCAACGAAACTGAGACGGAGCAATACCGGTGCCAGCGCGGGGTGGGAAATTTCCGACATCGCTTGTGCGATGCTGGCGGGCCGACTGTCGCCGGCAGCCGCTTTCGTGACGCGATCGACAATCGGCCTCGGCGACGGACGCCGGGCATTGCGTCATCGCGGTGCGTGATGCAAAAAAGAAACCCCGGCGCTTCTGGCGAAGGCCGGGGTCGGATGCAGCGGCGGCGTCTGGCGCGGACTTATTCCCAGCCGATCTTTTCCTTGACGTCGGCAGCATGCTGTTCGAGCAGGCTTTCGTAGCGCTTCTCGACTTCGTTGCGCTTGACCTTCATCGTCGGCGTGACCAGGCCGCTGTCGATCGTCCAGCTGTCCTTGACGATCAGGATCTTGGCGATCTGCTCGTGCGGTTCCAGCTCCTGGTTGACGGCGTTCATGTCAGCCAGCAGCTGCTGCTCGACTTCGGTGCGCGGCTTGGCCAACGCATCGGGCGTCAGCGACACGACCATGATCGGCTGCTTGAGATTGGCGCCCACGAAGCAGAGCTGGTCGATGTCGGTGTTGCGTGCCATCGCGCCCTCGATCGGCGCAGGTGCAACATACTTGCCCTTCTGCGTCTTGAACAAGTCCTTCACGCGGCCGGTGATGAACAGGTAGCCATCCTCGTCGATGCGGCCCTGATCGCCGGTCTTCAGCCAGCCGTCGGCGGTGAACAGCTCCCGCGTCTTCTCGGGGTCCTTGTAGTAGCCGGGTGTCACCGCGCCGTGCTTGAACTGGATCTCGTCGTTGTCGCCGATGCGCATGTCGGCGCCGGGCTGTGCACGGCCCACCGAGCCCCAGCGGTTGGCCTTGGGCAGGTTCACCGTCGCGTAGATATTGTTCTCGGTCATGCCGTAGCCCTGCAGCACGGTAATGCCGAGCTTGTCGAACCACTGCATCAGCGGTATCGGCATCGGCGCCGCGCCGGCGATCACGTAGTGCGCGTTCTGCAGGCCGACGCCGGCCTTGATCTTCTTCTTGATCAGCCCCGACAGCAGCGGGATCTTCAGCAGCAGATCGAGTTTCTTCTGTGGCAGCTTCTTGAGGATACCGGCCTGGAAGCGGCCGTAGACCAGCGGCACGCCGAAGAAGCGCGTCGGCGCCACTTGCGGCAGCTGTTCGGCGAGCTTGTCGATGCTCTCCAGGAAGTAGACCTCGGCGCCGTAGTAGATCGAGCCGAGTTCCACGGCGCCGCGTTCGAAGGCATGTGCCAGCGGCAGGTAGCAGAAGAAGCGTTCCTGGCCGTGCGCCGGCATCGCCTTGACCATGCCGCCGGCGGCGAACAGCACGTTGCCGAGCGTGATGATCACCGCCTTCGGCAGGCCGGTGGTGCCGGAGGTATAGACCAGCGTCCAGGTCGCGTCCGGCGGCGACGGCTGATAGCCGGAGAACGGCTCGCTGGCGCGGACCAGGTCGTCCCACTGCAACTCGCAGGGCGTCACGCCCGGGTACGGGAAGGCGATCTTGGTGATGCCGGCCGGCACGGCCTTCATGAAGTCGTCCGGGTCCGGCATCGGGCCGACGAACAGCGCCTTGGTCTCGCTATGCTCCAGGATATAGCGCACCGATTCGCTGGCCTGCTTGGGATACAGGCCGACGCTGACATAGCCGGCCATCGCGATCGCCAGGTCGGCGAGGAACCAGTGCGCGGTGTTGCGGCCCGAAATGGCGATCCGCGAGCCCGGCGGGTAGCCGAGCTTGCGCAACGCCGTGGCCATGCTGCGCACCTGCGCCTCGCATTCGGCAAAGCTGTACTGCTTGACGCCATTGCCGAGCGGCTGGAACAGCCAGGCCTTGTTCGGCTGGTCCTTGGCCCACTGCAGCAGCATCTCCACCGGGTTCTTCAGAGACATGACAGCTCCTGAATGTTCTTATGTCCTGAGGGCAGCGTACCGATCTGCGGCGTCAGGAAAATGGCTGTACAGACCGCCGCTTACGGCGTTGCTGCGGCGCTGTGCGATGACGCCGGACCCCGCCCGGGCCAGCCGCCGGGCGCCGCCGCCGGCCTGGCGCCGATTGTAGCGAGCTTGCGCCGGCAGGCGCCGGCTTCCGACAATGTGTTTCCGAGCGCAGCGAGGCAGCGGCATGAGCCATGACGTCATCATCGTCGGCGGCGGTCACAATGGCCTGGTCTGTGCCGCCTACCTGGCGCGCGCCGGCAGAAAGGTGCTGGTGCTGGAGCGCCGCGACATCGTCGGCGGCGCCGCCGTGTCCGAGGAGATCGCGCCGGGCTATCGCGCCTCCACCGCCTCCTACCTGATCTCGCTGCTGCTGCCGCAGATCGAACGCGAGCTGGAGCTGGCGCGGTACGGCTACAAGGTGCTGCCGCGCAATCCCTCGTCGTTCACGCCGCTGCCGGACGGGCGCAGTCTGCTGATGGGGCCGGACGCCGCGCTCAACCGTCGCGAGATCGCCAAATTCTCCGCACGCGATGCCGAGGCCTACCCGCGCTACGAAGCCTGGCTGACGCGTGTCGCCGAGGCCCTGGAGCCGGCGCTCGAGGACATTGCACCGGAACTGCTGCCGCTGCCGGCCGGCATCCGCCGCCGCGGCTTCGTCGACCGGCTGCGCAACCTGCGCCGGCTGCTGCGCTTCCACCGCGCGCTCAAGACGCTCGGCGACGATCTGCCGACCGCGCTGGAACTGCTGACCGGTCCGGCCACGCCGATCCTCGAGCGCTGGTTCGAATCCGAGGCGCTGAAGGCAACGCTCGCTACCGACGCGATCATTGGCGCATTCGCGCCGCCGTCGGCGCCGGGCACCGGCTATGTGCTGCTGCATCACGTGATGGGCGTGGCCGGCGGCGCGCGCGGCGTCTGGGGCTATGTCGAGGGCGGCATGGGCGCACTCAGCAACGCGCTGCGGCGCAGCGCCGAAAGTGCGGGCGTGACGGTGCGCACCGGCGCCGAGGTCGCGGCGATCGAAGTCAGCGGTGGCCGTGCGAGCGGCGTGCGGCTCGCCAGCGGCGAGCGCATCGCCGCACGATGCATCGCCTCCAATGCCACGCCGGCAGTGACCTTCCTGCAGTTGCTCGACGCCGGCGTGCTGCCGGACGCCTTCCGCGCCGCGGCGGCGCGCATCGACTACGCCAGCGCGGTGATGAAGATCAATCTGGCGCTGTCGGAGCTGCCCGACTTCAGTGCCGCGCCGCTGGCCCGCGGCGTCGGCCCGCAGCATCGCGGCACCATCCATATCAGCCCCTCGCTCGACTACATCGAGCGCGCCTACGAGGACGCGCGGCGCGGCGCGCCGTCGCAGGCGCCGGTCGTCGAGATGACCTTGCCGACCTCGGTGGATACCACGCTGGCGCCGGCCGGCCATCACATCGCGCAGCTGTTCGTGCAGTACGCACCGTACAAGCTCGCCGACGATCACTGGGACCAGATCGGCGATGCTTTCGCCGAGCGCTGCATCGACGCGGTCACGCAGTACGCGCCGAACTTCCGCGCCTCGGTATTGCATCGCCAGCTGCTGTCGCCGCTGGAGCTGGAGCGCCGTTTCAATCTGACCGGCGGCAACATCTTCCATGGGGCGATGTCGCTGCATCAGCTGTTCGGCTTCCGGCCGGTGCCGGGCTGG
>CBINNP010000174.1:0-7712 GCA_966252075.1 uncultured Solimonas sp. | reverse complement strand
CCTTCTCGGTGGAGTAACGCACGCCCTTGCCCTTGTACGGCTCCGGCGGACGGAAACCGCGGATGTCGGCGGCAACCTGGCCGACCATCTTCTTGTCGGCGCCCTTGACGATGATTTCCGTCTGGGTCGGCGTTTCCACCGTAATGCCTTCCGGAATCGGGTATTCGACCGGATGCGAGAAGCCGAGCGCGAGATTCAGCTTCTTGCCGGCCATGGCGGCGCGGTAGCCGACGCCGACCAGCTGCAGCTTCTTCTCGTAGCCCGTCGACACGCCGACCACGGCGTTGTTCAGCAGCGCACGGAAAGTGCCGGCCTGCATGTTGTCGGCGGCGATCGACGCAGCCGACACGGTGACGGTGCTGCCGTCGATGTCGATACCGACATTCTTCGGCACATTGATCGTCAGGCTCGCCTTGGCACCCTTGACAGTCAGCTGACCATCGGCGGTGGCAACCTGCACTCCGGCCGGCAGCTTCACCGGCATTTTTGCGACGCGGGACATGGATCTCTCCTTAGGCGACGTAGCAGAGCACTTCGCCGCCGAGACCGGCGTCGCGCGCCTTGCGGTCGCTGACCACGCCCTTGGGCGTGGAAACGATGGCAACGCCCAGACCGCCGAGAACCTTCGGCAGTTCGTCCTTGCCCTTGTAGACGCGAAGTGCCGGCTTGGACACGCGCTCGATGCGCTCGATCACCGGCTTGCCCTGGAAGTACTTCAGGGACAGCGTGATCGTCTTCTTGGCGCCTTCGGCGGTGACGAGATAGTCGGCGATGTAGCCTTCGTCCTTAAGGACCGCGGCGATCGCTTCCTTGATCTTCGACGACGGCGACACCACCTGCTTCTTGCGGGCAGCCTGACCGTTGCGGATGCGGGTCAGAAAGTCGGCGATAGGGTCAGTCATGCTCATGCTTCAATCCCCAAAACTAAACGGTTCACCAGCTCGCCTTCTTGAGGCCCGGCACTTCGCCGCGGTTCGCCGCTTCACGCAGCTTGTGGCGCGCCAGACCGAACTTCTTGTAGACGCCGCGCGAGCGGCCGGTCAGCTGGCAGCGGTTGCGCTGACGGCTCTTGGCGGAATCACGCGGCAGCTTCTGCAGCGCGACGACCGCCGCCGCCTTCTCCTCTTCGGAGACGGTGACGCTGGAAATCTTTGCCTTCAGCGCGGCACGCTTGCTCGCATGCTTGGCGGCGAGAGCAGCGCGCTTCTTCTCGCGCTCGATCATGTTGGTCTTGGCCATTGTCGCCTGCCCTTACTTGCGGAACGGGAAGCTGAAGGCGTCGAGCAGGGCCTTGCCCTGTTCGTCGGTCTTCGCCGTGGTCGTGATGGTGATGTTCATGCCGCGCAGCGCATCAACCTTTTCGTACTCGATTTCCGGAAAGATGATCTGCTCGGTGATGCCGAAGTTGAAGTTGCCCTGGCCGTCGAAGCCACGCGCCGAGATGCCGCGGAAATCGCGGATGCGCGGCAGCGCGACGACGATCAGGCGCTCCAGGAACTCGTACATCTTCTCGCGGCGCAGTGTCACCTTGACGCCGACCGGATAGTTCTCGCGGATCTTGAAGCCGGCAACCGCGATGCGCGACTTGGTGATGACCGGCTTCTGGCCGGCGATCGCCGTCATGTCCTCGACGGCGCGCTCGATGACCTTGCGGTCCGCGGTCGCTTCGCCGACGCCCATGTTGAGCGTGATCTTGGTGATGCGCGGCACTTCCATCGCACCGACGCCCAGCGACGTCTTCAGCTCGGAAGCCAGCTTGTCGCGGTAAAGAGTTTGCAGATTAGCCATGGCGCTTACCTTAGCCGTCCACCAGGGCCTGGTTGGACTTGAACACGCGGACCTTGCGGCGCTTCTCGCCTTCGCCCTCGAACTTGTAGCCGACGCGGTCACCCTTGCCGGCCTTCGCGTTCCAGATCGCGACGTTCGAGATGTCGATCGGCATTTCCTTCTCGACGATGCCGCCGGCAACGCCAGCGTTCGGATTGCCGCGCTGGTGCTTCTTGGCGACGTTGACGCCTTCGACGACGACCTTGCCGGTTGCCAGAACCTGCGCGACCTTGCCGCGACGACCCTTGTCCTTGCCGGTGGTGACGACGACTTCGTCGCCCTTCTTGATCTTGCTCATGATCGCTCTACCTTCAGATCACTTCAGGCGCCAGCGACACGATCTTCATGAAGCGGTCGCGCAGTTCGCGCGTCACCGGTCCGAAGATACGGGTGCCCAGCGGTTCCATCTTGCTCGTCAGCAGCACGGCGGCGTTGGCGTCGAAGCGGATCACCGAGCCGTCGGCGCGCTTGATCGGGAAGCGCGTGCGCACGACGACCGCGTCATGGACTTCGCCCTTCTTGACCTTGCCGCGCGGGATCGCGTCCTTGACGGTGACCTTGATCAGGTCGCCCACGCCGGCATAGCGGCGGTAGGTCGAACCCTTGACCTGGATCACCTGCACTTCGCGCGCGCCGCTGTTGTCAGCGACGAACAGAAAGCTTTCCTGTTGAATCATGTCTCGCGCTCCGCTTAGGCAGCCGAGCCGGCGCTCAGCGCCGACGCAGTCTTGATGACTTCGACGAGGCGGAAGCGCTTGGTCGCCGACAGCGGACGCGTCTCGACGATGGCGACGGTATCGCCTTCCTTCGCCTGGTTCGTCTCGTCATGCGCACGCAGCTTCGTGGAGCGGCGCAGCAGCTTGCCGTACAGGGCATGCCGCTCGGTGCGCTCGACGAGGACCGTAATGGTCTTGTCGCCCTTGTTGCTGACCACGCGGCCGACGATGCGGCGCGGCGCCTTCTGTTCAGTCTGTTCGCTCATTTCGCCTTCACCTGCTGCGCAAGCGTCTTCACGCGGGCAATGTTTTTGCGGGCTTCACGTACCAGGTGCGGCTTGGCGCCCTGACCCGTGGCCTGCTGCATGCGCAGATTGAACTGCTCGCGGCGCAGCGAGGCGAGTTCTTCGCCGAGCGCCTTGATGTCCTTGCCGCGCAGGGACTTCACGTATTCAGATGACTTGGCCATTACATGATCGTCCGGTTGACGAAGCTGGTCTTGACCGGCAGCTTCGCGGCGGCGAGACGGAAGGCCTCGCGCGCAGTGATTTCGTCGACGCCTTCCATTTCGTAGAGCACCTTGCCGGGCTGCACCTTGGCGACCCAGTACTCGACGTTGCCCTTACCGGAGCCCATGCGGACTTCCAGCGGCTTCTTGGTCACCGGCACGTCCGGGAACACGCGGATCCACACCTTGCCACCGCGCTTGATGTAGCGGGTGATGACACGGCGGGCGGCCTCGATCTGGCGCGCGGTCACGCGGCCGGGTTCGGTCGACTTCAGACCCCACTCGCCGAAGCTGACCTTGTTACCCACCAAGGCCAGACCGGTGTTGGAGCCTTTGCGCTGCTTGCGAAATTTGGTTCGCTTGGGCTGCATCATGGCAGTGATCTCTGTCTAGTTCGGACGAAGGTCTTAGGCCGCGCGGGCCTCGACAGCTTCATCCTTCTTGTCGTGCTGGCGGCTGGCGTCGAACTGCTCGCCGGTGAACACCCAGACCTTCACGCCGATGATGCCGTACTGCGTACGAGCCTCACCGGTGTTGTAGTCGACGTGGGCGCGCAGCGTATGAAGCGGCACGCGGCCTTCGCGATACCACTCGGTGCGGGCGATTTCAGCACCGTTCAGACGGCCGCCAACCTGGATCTTGATGCCGCCGGCGCCGAGGCGCATCGCGTTCTGCACGGCGCGCTTCATCGCGCGGCGGAACATGATGCGACGCTCGAGCTGCTGGGCGACGCTGTCGGCGATCAGCTTGGCATCGAGTTCCGGCTTGCGGATCTCCTCGACCGAAATGTGCACGCTGTCGGCCTTGAGGCCCATGCGCTTGGCCACCTCGACCTTCAGCTTCTCGATGTCCTCACCCTTCTTGCCGATGACGATGCCCGGACGCGCGGTGTGGATCGTGACGCGCGCCGACTTCGCCGGACGGTCGATCTGGATGCGCGACACCGAAGCCTGCGCCAGCTTCTTGCGCAGGAAATCGCGGACCTGGATGTCCTTCAGCAGATTCTCGCCGTAGACCTTGCGTTCGGCGTACCAGTTGGACGTCCACGAGGTCGTGATGCCCAGGCGGAAGCCGTTCGGATTGACTTTATGACCCATGAGTATGCTCTCTCGTATCGGGCCTTAGTGGCCGTCCGAAACCTTGATCGTGATGTGGCTGGTCGGCTTCAGGATGCGATCAGCACGGCCCTTGGCACGCGGCATGATGCGCTTGAGCACCGGACCCTGGTCGATGTAGATCTCTTTGACCTTCAGCTCGTCGATATCCGCGCCGTGGTTGTTCTCGGCGTTGGCGATCGCCGACTCCAGCACCTTGAACAGGATGCGGGCGGGCTTGCGCGTCGAATACTTGAGGATGTTGCGCGCCTCGCCGACCGGCTTGCCGCGAACGAGATCGGCAACCGCGCGCGCCTTCTTCGGCGACAGGCGGACAAACTTGAGAATGGCTTGCGTCTGCATGGCGCTCACTTGGCCTTTTCGACTTTCTTGTCGCCGTGACCCTTGAACGTACGGGTCGGCGAGAACTCACCGAGCTTATGGCCGACCATGTTGTCGGTGACGAACACCGGCACATGGATCTTGCCGTTGTGCACCTGGAACGTCAGACCGACGAAGTCCGGGGTGATCATCGAACGGCGCGACCAGGTCTTGATCGGCTTCTTCACGCGCTGGCCCGCCGCACCCTCAACCTTCTTGGCGAGGTGATGATCGACGAACGGACCCTTCTTGACGGAACGCGGCATGTCGGTACCTGCTTACTTCTTCGAGTGGCGGCTACGCACGATGAGCTTCTGCGTGCGCTTGTTGCTACGGGTCTTGAGGCCCTTGGTCTGCTGGCCCCAAGGCGTTACCGGATGCGGGTTGCCCTGACCGGATTTGCCTTCACCACCACCGTGCGGGTGGTCGACCGGGTTCATGACGACACCGCGAACCGTCGGGCGGATGCCCTTGTGGCGCTTGGCGCCGGCCTTGCCGTACTGGCGGAGGTTGTGCTCGTTGTTGCCGACTTCGCCGACAACCGCACGGCAGCTCGCCAGCACCTTGCGCATCTCGCCCGAACGCAGGCGGATGGTGGCGTACTCGCCGTCGCGGGCGACCAGCTGGATGGCAGCGCCGGCCGAGCGGGCCAGCTGTGCACCCTTGCCCGGACGCAGTTCCACCGCGTGCACCGTCGAACCGACCGGGATGTTGCGCAGCGGCAGCGCGTTGCCCGCCTTGATCGGGGCGTCGACGCCCGACTGCAGCGTGTCGCCGACCACCACGCCACGCGGCGCGATGATGTAGCGGCGCTCGCCGTCGGCGTAGCACAGCAGCGCGATGTGGGCGCTGCGGTTCGGATCGTATTCGAGGCGCTCGACCTTGGCCGGCACGCCGTCCTTGTTGCGCTTGAAGTCGATCAGGCGATAGTGCTGCTTCTGCCCGCCGCCCTTGTGGCGCGTGGTGATATGGCCGTTGTTGTTGCGACCGCCGGTGTGCGACTGCTTTTCGAGCAGCGGCGCGTACGGCTCGCCTTTCCACAGACCCGGCGTGACCACCTTGACTTGGTGGCGCGTACCCGCCGACGTCGGTTTGAGTTGGACCAATGGCATGGTGTCTTGTCCTTAGGCCGAGGCGCCGCTCAGGAAATCGATTTCCTGGCCCTGCGCGAGCGTGACGTAGGCCTTCTTCCAGTCGGAGCGCTTGCCCTCGAACCGGCCGAAGCGCTTGCTTTTGCCCTTCACCGTCAGCGTGCGGACGCCGTCAACCTTGACGTTGAACAGCTTTTCCACCGCGGCCTTGATCTCGGGCTTCTGAGCATCGCGAGCGACCTTGAACACCGCAGTGTTGGTCTTCTCGGCGGCGCGGGTGCTCTTCTCGGAAACGACCGGCGCGATGATGATCTGGTGCAGACGATCGGCCGCTGTCTTGAATTTGCTCATTGCAGCCAGGCCTCCAGCTTCTTGACCGCATCAGCCGTGATCACGACCTTCTCGTGACGCAGCAGCGCGACCGGGTTGAGGGCTTCGACGTCGCTGACCGCCACATGCGGCAGGTTGCGGGCCGAAAGGAACAGGTTCTTGTCGAGCTCGCCGGTGATGAAGAGCACGTCATCCGACGCGAACTGCTTGAGTTCGGCGACGAGGCTCTTGGTCTTGATCGCCGGAACATTGAACGACTCGACGACGATCAGATGGTTCTTGCGGGCCAGCTCGGCGACGATCGAGCGGATGGCGCCGCGATACATCTTGCGGTTGACCTTCTGCGAGTGATCGCGCGGCACGGCCGCGAACGTGGTGCCGCCGCCGCGCCACAGCGGCGAGCGGATCGAACCTGCGCGCGCGCGGCCGGTGCCCTTCTGCTTCCAGGGCTTCTTGCCGCCACCGCGCACTTCACCCTTGGCGAGCTGCGCCTTGGTGCCGGCGCGGCCGGCAGCCATGTAGGCAGTCACCACCTGATGAATCAGCGGTTCGTTGTATTCGGCGCCGAAGACGACGTCCGAAACGTTTAGAGTGTTCGAGCTGTTATGTACTTGAATATCCATGGCCGTTTTTCCCCAGTGAACGTTATGCCTTCACCGTGGGGCGCACGATGACATCACCATTCGTGGCACCCGGCACCGCGCCCTTCACCAGCAGAAGGTTGCGGTCCACATCAATCTTGACCAGGTCGAGGTTCAGCGCAGTGACGCGATCCGAACCCATGTGCCCAGCCATCTTCTTACCCTTGAAAACCCGGCCCGGCGCCTGGCGCTGACCGATGGAGCCCGGAGCGCGATGCGACAGAGAGTTACCGTGCGTCGCACGGCCACCACCGAAGTTCCAGCGCTTCTGCACGCCGGCGAAGCCCTTGCCCTTGGAGACGCCGCTGACGTCGACAGCCTTGACGCCGTCGAACTGATCAACCTTGATCTCCGCACCCGGCGCGAGCTGCTCGCCCTCGCCATCGGCAAGACGGATTTCCCAAAGCCCGCGGCCCGGCGCGATGCCAGCCTTCTTGTAGTGACCGGTCAGCGCCTTGTTGACGTTACCCGGCTTCTTGTCGCCGACGGCGACCTGCACGGCGCGATAGCCGTCGGTCTCGACCGTCTTGATCTGCGCGACGCGATTCGGCGTGCACTCGATCACGGTCACCGGAATCGACGCGCCATCTTCGGTGAAGATGCGGGTCATGCCGGCCTTGCGGCCTACGATTGCGATCGTCATGTCCTGGTTCTCCTTAGTTCAGCGAGATCTGGACTTCGACACCCGCCGGCAGGTCGAGCTTGGACAGCGCATCGACAGTCTTTTCCGTGGGGTCAACAATCTGCATCAGTCGCTTGTGCGTGCGAATCTCGTACTGGTCGCGCGCGTCCTTGTCGACGTGCGGCGAAACCAGGACGGTGTAGCGTTCTTTGCGGGTGGGCAGAGGAATCGGCCCACGCACGACGGCACCGGTGCGCTTCGCGGTCTCAACGATCTCCTTCGCCGATTTATCAATCAGGCGATGGTCGAACGCTTTGAGCCGGATGCGAATGGATTGGCTAGTCGCGGCCATGCTTTGGTTTCCGGTTTAAAGAGCGAGGAACAAAAGGGGCGCGAATTCTATTCGCGCCCCAGCAAAATGTAAAGCTTTCTTTGTGCTTTCTTGGCTTACGCCAGGATCTTGGTGACGACGCCGGCGCCGACGGTGCGGCCGCCTTCGCGG
>CBINNP010000173.1:0-7764 GCA_966252075.1 uncultured Solimonas sp. | reverse complement strand
CCGCGAAGGCGGCCGCACCGTCGGCGCCGGCGTCGTCACCAAGATCCTGGCGTAACGGCCGGGCGCCGGTTTCGGCCGGTTTTTGACTTGTGGGCGCGGATTGCCTAGAATCCGCGCCCCTTTTTGGTTTTCCGTAGCAGCGGCACCCGGGTGATCACAGGGCGGTAGCTCAACTGGTAGAGCGGCGGTCTCCAAAACCGCAGGTTGGGGGTTCGAAACCCTCCCGCCCTGCCAGGGTGCCTCATAGGCGCTCTGGCCCCGATTGTCGATATCTGCGGCGCTAAGACGAGTTCATGGAAGCCCAAAGCACTGAGCAGAAAGCTGGTTCCTCATCCAAGGATACGGCCTTTCTGGTTGTCGCCCTGGCCGCATTGCTGGGCGGCATGTTTGCGTTCTATTTCTTCGAAGGGCAGCTCAACACCTTCCTGCGCACGCTGATTCTGCTGGTGGCGGTGGCGGTGACGCTGGCCGCGGCCTATCAGAGCACGCTCGGCAGGAGCCTCTGGGGCTATGTGCTGGGCTCGCGTGTCGAGCTGCGCAAAGTGGTCTGGCCGACGCGCCAGGAGAGTATTCAGACCACGGTGATGATCGCCGTCGTCGTGCTGGTCATGGCGCTGCTGCTGTGGGGGCTCGACTCGCTGCTGCTATGGGGCGTTGAAACCCTGACCGGACGAGGAGTGTAACGATGACGATGCGCTGGTATGTCGTGCACGCCTATTCGCAGTACGAGAATTCGGTGATGAAGGCGCTCAAGGAGCGCATCAATCGCGCCGGTCTGCAGGAGCAGTTCGGCGACATCCTGGTGCCGACCGAGGAAGTGGTCGAGATCAAGGAAGGCGTCAAGCGCACCACCGAGCGGAAGTTCTTCCCCGGGTATGTGCTGGTGCAGATGGAGATGAACGAGAACACCTGGCATCTCGTCAAGTCCACGCCGAAGGTCATGGGCTTCATTGGCGGCACGCCGGACAAACCGGCGCCGATCACCGACAAGGAAGCCGAGAAGATTCTCAACCGCGTGACGGAGTCGGTCGAGAAGCCGCGCCCGAAGACGCTGTTCGAGCCGGGCGAGGCGATTCGCGTCAAGGAAGGCCCGTTCGCCGACTTCCAGGGCGTGGTCGAGGAAGTCAACTACGACAAGAACCGTCTGCGCGTTGCCGTGCTGATCTTCGGTCGTTCAACGCCGGTCGAGCTCGAGTTTTCGCAGGTGGAAAAGGGCTAAACGCCCTTCGCGCCGGGTGCGGCGGGATGCGGGTCCGAGCGGTCGCGCAAGCATTTTGGACGGACACGCCGATGGCGGGTCCGAAATACCGGGGAGCCCTTGTCGGGCGTTATCACCCACTGTGGAGTAAGTCATGGCAAAGAAGGTAACGGCCTACATCAAGCTGCAGATTCCTGCAGGCAAGGCCAACCCGGCACCGCCGGTCGGCCCGGCGCTGGGTCAGAATGGCGTCAACATCATGGAATTCTGCAAGCAGTTCAATGCTGCGACGCAGAAGATCGAGCCGGGTCTGCCGACGCCGGTCGTGATCACGGTCTATTCGGATCGCTCGTTCACGTTCATCACCAAGACCGCGCCGGCGACGACGCTGATCAAGAAGGCCGCCGGCATCGAGTCCGGATCGCCGACGCCGCACACCAAGAAGGTCGGCAAGATCACCAAGAAGCAGGTCGAAGAGATCGCCAAGGTCAAGATGCCCGACCTCAACGCCGGCAGCATGGATGCCGCCTGCCGCCTGATCGCGGGTTCCGCCCGCTCGATGGGCATCGAAGTGGTGGAGAAGTAAGCCATGGCAAAGATCACCAAGCGTCAGAAGCTGCTGGCCGCCAAGGTTCCGCAGGGCAAGGTCTACTCCCTCGACGACGCGCTCAAGCTCGTCAAGGAAACCGCGGTCGCCAAGTTCAAGGAGTCGGTCGATCTCTCGCTGAACCTGGGCGTCGACGCCAAGAAGTCGGACCAGAACGTTCGTGGCTCGACCGTGCTGCCGCACGGCAACGGCAAGAGCGTCCGCGTCGCGGTGTTCGCGCAGGGCGCCAAGGCTGAAGAGGCCAAGGCTGCCGGTGCCGACATCGTCGGCATGGACGACCTGGCCGCGAAGATGAAGGAAGGCGATCTGAGCTATCAGGTCGTCATCGCCGAGCCGGCCGCCATGCGCGTCGTCGGCGGTCTGGGTCAGGTGCTGGGCCCGCGCGGCCTGATGCCGAACCCGAAGACCGGCACCGTCACCGCCGACGTCGCGGGCGCGGTCAAGAACGCCAAGGCCGGTATGGCCAAGTTCCGTACCGACAAGGCCGGCATCGTGCATTGCGCGATCGCCGCTGCGGACTTCGACATCGACAAGATCAAGGACAACCTGATCGCCGTCGTGCGCGATATCCGCAAGGCCAAGCCGTCGAGCAGCAAGGGCGTCTACATCAAGAAGGCGACGCTGTCGACCACGCAGGGCCCCGGCATCCGCGTCGACGTCAGCACGCTGCCCGAGTAAGAGATGTTTCTGATGCCCGCCGGCGTGGTGCCGGCGGGCATCGCAAAAGACTTTGAAGTGTGGCGGTAAGCCTCACGTCGAAGACCGTCAGTGGCCCCGAGCATTCGCGACGGGCATTAAAGGCCGCCAGGCCGCTGTCGTAGATAGGTCGGTTCAGACCGCAAGAGGAATGAACCGGTTTTTTTGAGGCAACTAGGAGTTCTGATGGCTCTCAGGCTGGATGACAAAAAAGCCCTGGTTGCGGAAGTGAACGAAGTCGCCCAGCGCGCGTACTCGGCAGTTGCTGCCGAATATCGCGGTCTGTCCGCCGGCAAGTTCGACATCCTGCGCACGAAGGCCCGCGAGAGCGGCGTCTATCTGCACGTGGTGAAGAACACGCTGGCGACGCGCGCCGTCGTAGGCACGCAGTTCGAGTGCCTGACGCCTGCGCTGGTGGGCCCGCTCGTGCTTGGGTTCTCGCTTGAGGATCCGGGTGCGGTGGGTCGCGTCATCAAAGACTTCGCCAAGGAAAACGAGAAGCTCGTCGTCAAGGCGATCGCAGTCGGCGGCACGCTGTACGGTGCCAAGGAAATCGATCGTCTGGCCTCGCTGCCGACCCGTGAGCAAGCGCTGGCCATGCTGGCCGGCACGCTCAAGGCGCCGGTCGCCAAGCTCGCGCGCACCCTCAACGAAGCGCCTGCCAAGGTCGCGCGTGCCATCCAGGCCGTGGCGGACTCCAAGCAGGGCGAGTCGGCGTAAACACTTCCCAACAGGCTTTAACCACACTTTTCATTTGGAGTTTTTGCAATGGCAACGAAAGAAGAAATTCTTGACGGCATCGCCAATCTGACCGTTCTGGACCTGGTCGATCTGGTCAAGCTGATTGAAGACAAGTTCGGCGTGACCGCCGCTGCTCCGGTTGCGGTCGCCGCCGCCGGTCCGGCCGCTGGCCCGGCCGCTGCTGCGGAAGAGCAGACCGAGTTCACGGTCGTTCTGGCTGCGATCGACGCGGCCAAGAAGGTCAACGTCATCAAGGTCGTGCGCGAAATCACCGGCCTGGGCCTGAAGGAAGCCAAGGACCTGGTCGAAGGCGCGCCGCAGACCGTCAAGGAAGGCGTCGACAAGAAGACGGCCGAAGACATCAAGAAGAAGCTGGAAGAGGGTGGCGCCAAGGTCGAGCTGAAGTAAGGCTCGCCTTGCTTTCGAAGGCAACTTCGAATGCGGATACCCCAAGGCTGGGGGCAGAAATGCCCCCGGCCTTTCGCCGCTGAAGGATTCACGACAAGAGAACTCAAACTTTTGGCGCGGTCTTCATCAAGCCAAACGTTTGAATTTTTCGAGGCGCGCAAGCGCATCTGACGACAGAGGTAACCGATGGCCTACTCGTTCACCGAGAAAAAGCGCATCCGCAAGGACTTCAGCAAGCTGAAGGAAACGCTGGAGATCCCCTATCTGCTGGCAACGCAGATCGACAGTTATCGGCAGTTCCTGCAGGCGGAGAAGCAACCCGCCAAGCGCAAGGACTCGGGGCTGCAGGCCTCGTTCAAGTCGGTGTTTCCGATGGTGTCGTACAACGGCGCGGCGGCGCTGGAGTTCGTCAAGTATCGCTTTGACGAGCCTGCGTTCGACGAAAAGGAATGTCGCGTCCGCGGCATGACCTATGCCGCGCCGCTGAAAGTGACGGTGCGCCTGGTGATCTTCGACCGCGAGTCGAAGGAAAAGCGCGTCAAGGATGTCCGTGAGCAGGAGGTCTACCTCGGCGAAGTGCCGCTGATGACCGATCACGGCACCTTCATCATCAACGGCACCGAGCGAGTCGTCGTCAGCCAGCTGCACCGTTCGCCGGGCGTGTTCTTCGATCACGACAAGGGCAAGACGCACAGCTCGGGCAAGCTGCTGTACAGCGCGCGCATCATCCCGTATCGCGGCTCCTGGCTGGACTTCGAGTTCGATCCGAAGGACAACCTGTTCGCCCGTATCGACCGTCGCCGCAAGCTGCCGGTGACGATCCTGCTGCGCGCACTCGGTTACAACAACGAGCAGATGCTCGCGATGTTCCACGAGCAGAACCTGTTCAAGCTCGAAAAGGATGGCGCCAGCCTCGAACTGATTCCGGAACGCCTGAAGGGCGAGAAGGCGCAGTTCGATATCGTCGCCGACGGCAAGACGCTGGTCGAAGAAGGCAAGCTGATCACTGCGCGCCACATCAAGCTGATCGCCGAGTCCGGCATCAAGCGCCTGACGGTGCCGGATACCTATCTGGTGGGCAAGATCGTGGCCCGCGATCTGGTTGCCAAGAACACCGGCGAGATCATCATCGCCGCCAATGCCGAGCTGACGCAGAACCTGCTGGCGAAGCTGCGTGAATCGGGTGTCGAAGAATTGCCGACGCTGTATGTCAACGACGTCGACAAGGGGCCGTACATTTCGACGACGCTGAACATCGATCCCAGCAAGACCAAGCTCGAAGCCCTGGTCGAGATCTACCGCATGATGCGTCCCGGCGAACCGCCGACCAAGGACGCCGCCGAGCAGCTGTTCCACGGCATGTTCTTCTCGCCGGAGAAGTACGACCTGTCGGCTGTCGGCCGCATGAAGTTCAATCGCCGCCTGCGCCGCGACAATGTCGAAGGTCCGGGCGTGATCTTCGACGGCGAGCTGTTCTCCAAGTTCTCCGATGATTTCTCCAAGGATCTGTTCGCCAAGTTCGGCAAGGGTCACTCGGACATCATCGAGGTGATCCGCGAGATCATCGCGATCCGCAACGGCGAGCAGCAGACCGACGACATCGACCATCTCGGCAACCGCCGCATCCGCGCGGTGGGCGAAATGGCCGAGAACGTCTTCCGCACCGGCCTGGTTCGTGTCGAGCGTGCGGTGCGCGAGCGCCTGGCGCTCGCCGAGGCCGAGAACCTGACGCCGCAGGATCTGATCAATGCCAAGCCGGTGTCGGCGGCGATCAAGGAATTCTTCGGGTCCTCGCAGCTGTCGCAGTTCATGGACCAGAACAATCCGCTGTCGGAAGTCACGCACAAGCGTCGCGTGTCGGCGCTCGGACCGGGCGGTCTGACCCGCGAGCGCGCCGGCTTCGAAGTCCGCGACGTGCACACCACGCACTACGGCCGCGTCTGCCCGATTGAGACGCCGGAAGGCCCGAACATCGGTCTGATCAACTCGCTGGCCTGCTACGCGCGCACCAACGAGTACGGCTTCCTCGAAACCGCCTACCGCAAGGTCATCGACGGCAAGGTTTCCGATCAGGTCGAGTACCTGTCGGCGATCGAAGAAGGCCGTTACGTGATCGCGCAGGCCAACGCCGAGCTCAACGACAAGGGTGAGTTCAGCGCCGACCTGGTGTCGGTGCGCTTCCAGAACGAATTCACGATGATGACGCCCGACAAGGTCCAGTACATGGACGTGTCGCCGCGCCAGATCGTGTCGGTTGCCGCCGCCCTGATTCCGTTCCTCGAACACGACGACGCCAACCGCGCGCTGATGGGTTCGAACATGCAGCGTCAGGCGGTGCCGACGCTGCGGGCCGACAAGCCGCTGGTCGGCACCGGTATCGAGCGTCGCGTCGCCGTCGACTCCGGAAACGCCATCCAGGCCAAGCGTGGCGGCGTGGTCGAGAAAGTCGACGCCGCGCGTATCGTTATCCGCGTCCATGACGAGGAGACGCAGGCCGGTGAAGCGGGCGTCGACATCTACAACCTGGTCAAGTACGTCCGTTCGAACCAGAACACGTGCATCAATCAGAAGCCGATCGTCAAGCCGGGCGACGTGATCGCTCGCGGCGACGTCGTCGCCGACGGTCCGTCGACCGATCTGGGCGAACTCGCGCTCGGCCAGAACATGCTGATCGCGTTCATGCCGTGGAACGGCTACAACTTCGAAGACTCGATCCTGCTCTCCGAGCGCGTGGTCGAGGAGGATCGCTACACCACGATCCACATCGAGGAGCTGACCGTCCAGGCCCGCGACACCAAGCTGGGCCCGGAGGAGATCTCCGCCGACATCCCCAACGTCTCCGAGCAGGCGCTCAACCGCCTCGACGAGTCGGGCGTGGTCTACATCGGCGCCGAGGTCCGCGCCGGCGACATCCTGGTCGGCAAGGTCACGCCGAAGGGCGAGTCGCAGCTGACCCCGGAAGAGAAGCTGCTGCGCGCGATCTTCGGCGAGAAGGCCTCGGACGTGAAGGACAGCTCGCTGCGCGTGCCCCCGGGCATGGACGGCGTGGTCATCGACGTCCAGGTGTTCACCCGCGACGGCATCGAGAAGGACAAGCGCGCGCGCCAGATCGAGGAATCCGAGATCAAGCGCGTCAAGAAGGACTTCGACGACCAGTTCCGCATCCTCGAGGGCGCGATCTACGCGCGCCTGCGCGAGCAGCTGCTGGGCAAGGTCGCCAACGGCGGCCCGGGCGTGAAGAAGGGCGACACCGTGTCCTCGCTGGTGCTCGACGGGCTGAAGAAGTCCGACTGGCTGCAGCTGCGGATGAAGGACGACGACGCCGCCGAGGCGGTGGAGCGCGCGCAGAAGCAGATCGAGGCGCACAAGGCCGAGTTCGAGAAGCGCTTCGCCGACAAGCGCGCCAAGATCACCCAGGGCGACGACCTCGCCCCGGGCGTGCTGAAGATGGTCAAGGTCTACCTGGCCGTGAAGCGCCGCATCCAGCCGGGCGACAAGATGGCCGGCCGTCACGGCAACAAGGGTGTGATCTCGCAGATCGTGCCGGTCGAAGACATGCCGCACATGGAAGACGGTACGCCGGTCGACATCGTGCTCAACCCGCTGGGCGTGCCTTCGCGCATGAACATCGGTCAGCTGCTCGAAGTGCATCTGGGCTGGGCCTCCAAGGGCATCGGCAAGAAGATCGAGGCGATGCTCAAGCAGCAGCAGGCGGTCACCGAGCTGCGCAAGTTCCTCGACCAGGTCTACAACAAGGTTGGCGGCAAGGCCGACGTCAAGCTGGATGACTTCTCGGACGAGGAGATCATCAGCCTGGCGCGCAATCTGACCGGTGGTGTGCCGATCGCGACGCCGGTGTTCGACGGTGCCGCCGAGCGCGAGATCAAGGCGATGCTCGAGCTCGCCGGTCTGCCGCGTACCGGCCAGGCGCAATTGATCGACGGCCGTACCGGCGACGAGTTCTCGCGCAAGGTCACGGTTGGCTACATGTACATGCTCAAGCTCAACCATCTCGTCGACGACAAGATGCACGCGCGTTCGACGGGTCCGTACTCGCTGGTCACGCAGCAGCCGCTGGGTGGCAAGGCGCAGTTCGGCGGTCAGCGCTTCGGTG